>DASXMX010000035.1:0-2018 GCA_036495445.1 Tepidisphaeraceae bacterium | reverse complement strand
AACTCCGGCGAGATGTTCAGCTCGCCGATCTTCGCCGCGTTATCCGCCAGGTCGCGGAATGCCATGGCGATCGTCGTCTTCGGGTCCGCCTTGTTCGCGGTCAGCGACATCAGCGTATGCCAGTCGATTCCCTTCAGCGAGGCCAACATCGCGTTCAACGCGTACGCCTTCGCGTCCGCGTCCTTGCGATCATTGTCGACCGTCCCTGGATCGTGACGTTCTGGAAGTCGGCGCTGACCTCGGCGAACACGAACGGCGCGTCCATGCTCGAAAGCGGGACCTGCACGATCACCGACCGGGGCGCGAAGTAGAAGAATGACAACCCGGGCCCCTCGCGCCGCGGCTTGCCGTCGACGTATTGAATGACCTGCGTCGTGGGACCTGCTTTGAGATATCGAATGCCGAACACCAAGGGCCTCCCTTGCTGAAGTGCGACACGATTGACGTGCGCGTCAGCTTATAGTGCACGGAACCCGCCGCAAGAGAGCCGCGTTCCATCGACTGCGTCCGCCTTGCATGACGCGGGAACCGCATCCCCGCATCCTCGTGCGTCGGGTTTCAGAGCTGCTGAAAACTCGCAGTTTGCGCCGGTTCTCACGTATGATCCACGGATCATGACCATCGTTACCGCGATCACCGGCGCAAGCGGCGCATTATACGCGCAGCGGTTCACTGCGGGGCTCGTGGCCGCCGAGGTGGACGTGCACCTGATCGTCTCGCCGCTGGGCCGGCGGCTGTTGCACGATGAGATGGGGATGGAAACCGTGGACCTGGCTGCGCTCGCGGGCATGGAGAAGCACTCGATCACGCTGCACAACTACAACGACGTCGGCTCGAAGCTAGCCAGCGGTTCGTTCCTGCACGAAGGGATGGTGATCGTCCCCTGCAGCAGCAACACGCTGGCCGAAGTTGCCCACGGCCTGGGCGACAACCTGATCTCCCGGGCCGCCGCGGTGACTCTCAAGGAGCGGCGTCGCCTCGTCCTGGCCCACCGCGAGATGCCCCTTTCGGCGATTGACGTGAACAACTACAAGATCCTCACCGACGCCGGCGCGATCGTCGCCCCCTGCAACCCGGGCTTCTATCTCAACCCGGCCACCGTCGGCGACGTCGTCGACTTCGTCGCCGGCAAACTGCTCGACCTGATCCGCGTCCCCCACGCGATGGACACGCGGTGGGACCCGAAGCGAAGCAGGTAAATGCCGAGTGCCAAATGCCGAATGATCAGATTACCGCCCCCGCCGAGTACCCCGTGCCGCCCCATTCGGCATTCGGCCTTCGGCATTCGGCAATCCTCTCCAAGCTCTCAATCTTCGCATCCGACATCAAGATCCATCACACCGTCTTCGCCCTGCCTTGGGCACTGCTCGCGACGTTTGTCGCCGCCGGTGGAATGCCGCCCGCCGGCAAGTTGCTGCTGATCCTCGTCTGCATGGTCACGGCCCGGACCGTCGCGATGGCGGCGAACCGGTTGCTCGACGCGAAGCTCGACGCGCTTAACCCGCGAACGGCCCGGCGGGCCATTCCCAGCGGTGCGCTGTCGGTCGGGTTCGTCGGCACGATTGCGGCGCTCTGTGCCGCGTCATTCGTCGGGGCGACTGCCCTTTTCGAGGTGTTTCATGGAAACCCGTGGCCCTTGCGGCTCGCGCTGCCGGTCCTGCTCTTCGTCAGTGCCTATCCGCTGCTGAAGCGATTCACGGGACTGTGCCACTACTACCTCGGCGCCGCCCTCGCCCTGGCCCCGGTCTGCGCGTGGATCGCGATCCGCGGGGATGTTCAGATCCCGCCGCTGCTCATGGCCGCCGCGGTGATCTGCTGGACCGCCGGTTTCGACATCCTCTACGCCTGCCAGGATTACCACGTCGACGTGCAATGCGGACTGCACTCGGTCCCCTCGAAACTGGGCGTCCGACGTGCGTTGTGGGTTGCGCGACTGACGCACGCCGCCAGCGTCGCGGCAATGATCGCGGTGGGATTCTCAACGCCCCGCCTCGCCACGTTCTACTTCGTCGGCGTGG
>DASXMX010000034.1:0-7921 GCA_036495445.1 Tepidisphaeraceae bacterium | reverse complement strand
GATATCGCCGTCCCGCGCGACGTCGAGGCCGCCGTCGGCGACCTCGACGGCGCCTACCTCTACAACCTCGACGACCTCCAGCAGGTCGTCTCGCAAACCCAGGCCCAGCGCACCGACGCCATCGGCTCCGCCCGCGCGATCGTCGCGAAACACCTCGAATCATTCGTCGCCTGGCACCGCCAGCGCGAGCTCGGCCCGGCGATCCACCAGCTCTACAACCGCTACCACGCCATCGCCCAGGAAGAACTCACCCGCACCCTCAACAAGCTCCCCAACGTGACCGACGCCGAGCGGGCCCACCTCGAGGACCTCGCCCGCCGGATCGTCAACAAGCTGCTGCACGACCCGGTGCAGACGCTCAGGCATGCGGGTGCCGATCACGCCTCCGCGGCGCCATACCTGCATGCGTTGGAGAAGCTGTTCCAGTTGGGCGAGGAGCGGACGTCCGAGGGGCCTCCGCCGGATGAGGGGTGATGCCGGTGCGTTCAAAAGACCCCTTTCCACTGGATTATGCGCCCAAGCCACCGCCATGGTGGGTGCGGATTCCGCGGGAGTCGACTCGCTGGCTGATACGCGTTTTGACGTGCCCGGTCGCAAAGCGCCTCTATGCGTGGGGCGGCATGTCGCTGGCGCTCATCGCGGCCGCCGGATTCGTTTCCAATGCGGTCTCGAGGAGTACATGTCAATGCGACACTGCGCGAGCCCTCTGGCGCGGTCAACTTTGGCAGTCAGACTTCTATGCCGAGGACGAGTACACCGATGCCGTATTCCGAAGCGAGCGGATCCCGCCCCTGGCGAAGAACCCATTCGGTCCTCCGTGGAACTCCGTAAGAATAATGCCATCTACGGCGCATTGGCCGTTTGTCGTCGAGGTGGGCTACGTCATCCATGCGGACCGGTATGAGACCGGAGGAACGCGTACGTATTTCTGCATCTTTGGAACGGCGAGACTAATCTCCGAGGACGCGTGGCCATCAGTGCTGGTCGTGCATTAAGGCACGGCTGGGCTCGCACGGCCGCGCGCCAAATGCGTGCTCTGGTGGGGGCGGTCCGATCGAAGCTACTTTTCCCCCGCGATCGCCACCACCCGGATGTAGTCCGCGAGCCCCGCGTACCCGCGGCGGCGGGCGGAGGCTTCGAGGACGAGCTTTTCCTCGGCGCTGAGGCGCACGTTGACCTGCTCGGTGCGTTTGCCGGCGCTGGCCGGGGGCGGCGGGACTTCGCCGTCTTCGAGCATCGTTGCGATGACTGTCACGAACATCTCCCGCGTCTTCCGCACGCACTCGTCGGCGGTCTTGGCGTCCTCGTAAGCGTTGGGCAGTTCCAGCCCGCGGCCGATGTACTCGCCGCCTTCATGCTGGAGGATCACCTGATACTTCCCGGCGATGTCACGCGACCGACGGAGCACGCCGGCGTCAAACCGGCGGTCGATCACCTTCTGAAAGGTCTTCGATTTTTTCGACATGGATCGGCCTCAGCTTTCCATGATACCCCGGCGCAGCACTGCGACCATGCCGATTGCATGTGACTCTATGCTGCGGTCGAGCCTGCGTTGGGTGGCATGGGCATGTACTCATGCCCGTGCGATTCGGCGCTCAAAGCATCACCCCGCTTGCCACTTTGTGAAGGAATTATACAATCTCGCACCCTCGCCGACGCTGCGCCCATGGGGCACGCGGCGGCGGGAATCGGACGTGACGTGAAATGCCCGCCAAGCACAGGCAGGCACGCGCGAGACGAACGAGCGACAACAACCAAGCCTTCCCTAACGCGAAGCGAGGACGCACATGGCCGCGACCGGCAAGATCACGCAGGTGATCGGCTCGACCTTCGACGCCGAGTTCCCCGAGAACAGCCTTCCGAAGATTTACAACGCGTTGAAGATCGACGCGCAGCAGGACGGGCAGACGATGCATCTGGTCGGCGAGGTGGCCAGCCACCTGGGCGGGGGGCGGGTGCGGGCGGTGGCGCTCGGGTCGACCGACGGCCTCCGCCGCGGGATGAACTGCGTCGACACCGGCGGGCCGGTGACCGTGCCGGTCGGCAAGGAGACGCTCGGCCGCGTCTTCAACCTGCTGGGCGACCCGATCGACAACCGCGGGCCGGTGCAGGTCGAGCAGCGGCGGCCGATCCACCGCGAGCCGCCGGAGTTCACCGACCTGACCCCCAAGTCCGAGGTGTTTGAGACCGGGATCAAGGTGATTGACCTGCTGACGCCGTTCCTCCGCGGCGGCAAGGCCGGCCTGTTCGGCGGGGCGGGGCTGGGCAAGACCGTCGTCATCCAGGAACTGATCGCCCGCATCGCCCAGCAGCACGGCGGGTACTCCGTCTTCGCCGGCGTCGGCGAGCGCACCCGCGAGGGGACCGACCTGTGGCTGGAAATGCAGGAGGCCGAGATCGGTTCCACCGGCAAGCACGTCATCGACCAGACCGTCATGGTCTTCGGCCAGATGAACGAGCCGCCCGGCGCGCGGCTCCGCGTGGCCCTGAGCGCCCTGACGATGGCGGAATACTTCCGCGACGACACCGGCGCCGACACGCTGCTGTTCATCGACAACATCTTCCGTTTCACGCAGGCCGGTTCCGAGGTGTCGGCCCTGCTGGGCCGCATGCCCAGCGCCGTGGGTTACCAGCCGACGCTGGCGACGGAAATGGGCGAGCTGCAGGAGCGGATCACCAGCACCAAGCACGGCGCCATCACGTCGGTGCAGGCCGTCTACGTGCCGGCCGACGACCCGACCGACCCGGCCCCGGCCAACGCGTTCGCCCACCTGGACGCCTTCATCTATCTCGAGCGCAGCATTGCCAGCAAGGGCATCTACCCCGCGGTGGACCCGCTGGCCTCGGCCAGCCGGGCGCTGGACCCGCAGATCGTCGGCGAGGAGCACTACCGCGTCGCCCGCAAGGTGCAGAACATGCTCCAGCGCTACCGCGACCTGCAGGACATCATCGCCATCCTGGGCGTGGACGAGCTCTCGGAAGAGGACAAGCTGATCGTGAGCCGGGCGCGGAAGATCGAGCGGTTCTTCAGCCAGCCGTTCTTCGTCGCCGAGCAGTTCACCGGCAAGAAGGGCGTCTACACGCCGATCAAGGAAACGCTCCGCAGCTTCGACGAGATCACCAGCGGCAAGGCGGACGATCTCCCGGAACAGGCCTTCCTCTACGTCGGCGGCATCGACGAGGTGCGGGAGAAGGCGAAGGAGATGGCGAAGTAAGGCTGCTCGCAACGCACGGCTGATCGTGACGGTGATCGTCAAGTTTTTCTGAGGGCCGTCGCCATGAAGCTAACCTACGACCCGGTAGCGAACATCGCGTACATCCAACTCCGCAAGAAGTCGGCGAAGGTGAACACGGTTCGCGTCAGCGACGAGTTGAATGTCGACATGGCCGCCGATGGCAGCATCTACGGCATCGAACTGCTCAACGCCAACGAGCAGTTGTCCGCAGATCGCCGCAAGGCGATCGTCGTGGAGAACGAGGCTTCCGGGGAGTCGGCGGAGATCGCGTTGGCCGTTTAATTATGGTCAACCGTCCTCATCCATTGTCGAATTTTTTCACCGCACTCCCCTTGCAATTTTCGCGAGGAAGCGCAAATTTAGCGCATAGTGGCCCGGCACGGGCAAGGCCTGCCACTCACGTGAACTCGGGGACGTCGCCTGATTTCATGTTGGGAACCGCGGCGCGCGCCGTCCATGGTCGGACTGGCGGGCCGGGTTCGCGAAGCAGCAGCGGTTGCAGCCGCAGTCGTAAAACTCACTCGCACGGAGGCTCGCCATGGCACGGATGTCCCATTGGGTCGGTATCGCCGCCCTTTCCTTCTCCCTCGTCGGTTGTGTTTCCCAGGAAAAATATAATGCGCTGAAGCTCGACCGCGACCAGATGGCCGAGCGGCTCGGGCAGAGCGACTCGCAAATCTCGTCGCTGACCAGCGAGCGCGATGCCTACAAGGAACAGCGCGACAAGCTGCTGAACGGCAGCGGCAACTCGCAGGCACTGGTCGCCAACCTCACCCAGCAACTGGGCGCGCTGCAGGCGCAGTACGACTCGCTGAACAAGCAGTACGAGGAGGCGCTGAAGAACAGCACCGTCGCGACGCCGCTGCCCAAGCCGGTGACGGATGCGCTGAACCAGTTCGCCGCCGAGAACCCGGACCTGGTCGACTTCGACAGCGCCCGGGGCATCGTGAAGTTCAAGAGCGACATCACGTTCAACAGCGGCAGCGCCGACATCACGCCGCGGGCGCTCGATGCGATCCGGCGGTTCGGCGGGATCCTGAACTCCTCCGCCGCGTCGGGTTATGAGCTGCAGGTCGCCGGCCACACCGACAACCAGCGGGTGATGCACGAGGCGACGATCAAGGCCGGTCACAAGGACAACTGGTACCTGTCGGCCCACCGGGCGATCTCGGTCTCCGAGGCGCTGCAGAAGGACGGGATCAGCCCGTCCCGGCTGGCGGTGATGGGCTACGCCGACCAGCACCCGATCGCCGACAACGGCACGGCCGCCGGCCGGGCGCAGAACCGCCGCGTCGAGGTGCTGATCCTCCCGACCAAGGCCGCCCGCATGATCGAGCCGTCCGTCGCCCGCACGAGCCCCGCGGCCCCGCGGTCGAACAAGGCCCGCGGCCCCGTCCGCACCGACCTGAACAAGGACGCCGCCGCCGACAAGGGCTCGGCCTTCAACAAGTAACGCCGGCCATCCGCGATCTCGCGATCGCACGGACCAGCGGGCAAACGACGACGCCCCCGACCGCTTCGGTCGGGGGCGTCGTCGTTTTGCGTTCCTTCGTGTTCCTTCGTGTCGCTTCGTGGATCGCTAATTCCGAAACGCCGGCGGTGGCCGGCGCGTCCGACTGACCCGCTGGCGGACCTCATGCCAGCTCAGCCGGCTGAACGTGGCCGACTCGTCTTCGTCCAGCGGCGGCAGTTCGTCGTCCTCGTCCCGGGCGTGCTCGTCTCGCTCGCTTTTCTGCCGCAGATCCTGGCGAACGCCAAACGTTCCGATCGCGTCGCGTTTCCTTTCAACTGCCCTCACGGCGGGCGCCGTCCACGTCGGCATGCTGGGCGCGGGTTCAGGCAGCGCCGATTCCTGCGGCATGACAAAGGTGGCCGGCGGCTCGTGATGCAACGCGCCGGTCGCGTCCGGCGTCCACGGGTCGACGTCGACGAACACGAACCCGCCGTCGCTCTTGTGCGGGATCAGCCCCTCATAGATCCGCTGCCAGACTACGTCGAGCGACACACCCCAGTATTCCGCCGCCACCGTGGGCACCACCCAGCATGACATAGGCATTTCCCGATTGGGGTGCGGGCCGTCGTGCCTGCACCAGACTCCGCCACTCGGCGCATTATCGGCCCACGGGCGAACGACGCATCAGAAAACCACGCCGGCCTCAACCCTGCAAGCGTGAGACGTGCAACGTCTTCGAAATATTCTCAACTGCCGCAAAAGAGGGTTTCAACCGCCCGCCATCCCGGCCACAATGCGCCGTGATGCTCTTGCAGACCAACAGCTACATCGTCCCCAGGGAGACGCGCGCCGCCCACGCGAAGTTGCTGACGCAGTTCCGCCAGACGCTCGCCCGGCTCGGGTGTGATTTGTTCGAGGTCTACGAACAGGTGGATGCGAACTGGGAATCGTCGGCGGAGGGGGACGTGCGGATCGTGCAGATCATGCGGTTCCGCGACCGCGAGCACCAACTGGCGGTGCAGGCCGCGGAACGGAACGACCCCTCGGCGCAGCGGATGATCACCGCGTTTTGCGAGCTGATCAATTTCCCCTATCAGCAGGAGCACGGGCTCTTCGCCGTGGGGTTCTATACAGAGATGGCGGCCGTGACCGAGCCGCAATCCGCGCCGCAGCCGGCCCCAGCCGCCCCGGCGCCCGCCCACCCGGTCGATGTCCAGGCCTATATAGAGCGCGAGCTCGACGACATCATGGCAACCTTCGGCGACCCGCGGCAGATGCTGCAAGACCTTGCCCAACCCCCTCCCGCGCCGTCCTCCTCGCAACAACCGGCGCAATTCCCCCGGCTTGCCGAGCAGAGTCCCTCGACGCCGCTACAGGACGAGGATTTGGATTCACTGCTCCACGAGCAGTTCGCCCCCGCCCCAGCGGGGCGGGATGCTCATGCGATCGATTCGGACCTCAACCAAGTGCTCGATCAGGGGCTTGCCGAGGACGAACTGGACATCCCGATGCCCGCCGAGTTGCTGGATGAGGGCGAGACCGACGGCCTGCACCATGTCCCCGAGCCCGTCCGTCCCGACGCGCGGGTGAAGAAGAGGCGGTAACGCTCAAGCGACCCCATGCGCGGATCGGGCCGCGGGCTTCCACCCGCGGCTACGAAGGACCGGAGCATGTCCCTCATCTTTACTTAATGGCTGCGGTCGCAAGCCCACGGTGCTTTTCACTTTTCCTTTTGCGGAGCACTTCCCATTGAGTATGATCCCCCGCATTCCGTAACCCCGTCTGAGGGAGGGTCCAATGCCGATTGAAGTGTCCTGTGAATGCGGCGGCCGATTCCGTGCGAAGGATGAACTGGCAGGTCGCCGGGTGAAATGCCCCAAGTGCGGCGCGGTGCTGACGATTCCGACGCCCCCGATCGACCTGTCGGACTTCGACGAGGAGCCGTCGGTGAAGCAGCACGTCCCGCTGCCGACGCGGCCCGCGTCGGCCGCGGACGACTCGTGGGACAACGATGACGACGACGCGCCGCCACGTCGCGCGCTCCCGGTCATGGCGGGTCCGCTCCTCGGCGGCCGTCCGGCGCGAGAGTGGCTGTATCTGGTCCTGGCGATCACGCTGATCCCGTTGCTCGTCTCCACGTTCCACGATCAGCACGAGACGCTCCGCGACCGGCTCAAGCAGACGCTGAGCACCCACCCGGAAGTCCGCGAGCGGCTCCGCGCGAGGCTCGACAGCGGCCACCTCACCGAGCGCGCCCTCTTCTCCGCCCTCCCCGATCACCGGTTCGACGGCGCCTGGCTTTCCTACGGCTCCGAAGTCCAATGGCTCTACGCCTTGATCGCCGCGGCGGCGTTCTTCGGCCTGGCGGTGTTGATGATCCCCGCCGCGACGACCAAGCCGTTGCACGTGTTCTTCACCGGCCTGTTCACCGGCACGGCGGGCGTGTTGCTCTTGCTGCTCGTCCAGCTCATCGCCGCGGGGATGCGCGGGCACGTGATCATTCCCCGCAGCATCGTGGGGCTGATCTTCCTGGTGCTCAAGGGGATCCAGTTGTCCTACGACGCCGCCAACGATCCAAACAGCAACTTCTTCCTCAGCTTCCTCGGCTTCACGCTGGGCGTGGGGCTGTGCGAGGAGATCTGCAAGGCGCTGCCGCTGTTGTGGCACTACCGCCATCGGGCGACGCTCGACTGGCGCGGGGCGTGCCTCTGGGGCTTCCTCTCGGGCGTGGGGTTCGGCGTCTCCGAGGCGATCATGTACAGCGCCAACCACTACAACGGCATCGCCGGGGGCGAAACCTACCTCGTCCGCTTCATCTCCTGCATCGGCCTGCACGGCATCTGGGCCGCGGCGGCGGGCATCTTCATCTGCAAGCACCAGAACCTGATCCAGGACGCCGAGAACTGGTACTCCCAGTTGACCAGTGCCGCGGCGCTGGTTTCCGTGCCGATGGTGCTGCACGGGCTGTACGATACGATGCTCAAGAAGGAGATGAACGGCGCCGCCCTGTGCGTCGCGATCGTGAGCTTCGCCTGGCTGGTCTTCCAGGTCGAACAGGCCCGCCGGCAGGAGCAGCAGGGCACCACGTCGCGCCGCGCGCCGGCGTATGCGTGATGCGAGCATCGCGGTTCCGCCGGATTGGTCACTTAAGTTTCCGTAGGGTCCGCTTCAGCGGACGGAATCGCTCCCGCGCGCGAACGGATTCCGTCCGCTGAAGCGGACCCTACGGAAC
>DASXMX010000033.1:0-13459 GCA_036495445.1 Tepidisphaeraceae bacterium | reverse complement strand
GGGTCAGGGTCGGGTGGACCTTGTTGGGGCGCTTGGTCCAGATCACCCCGCCGCGACGCTTGGGCAATTCCTTGAAGTTGCGGCTGCGCCGCTCGATGGGCTTGGCGACGGCGCGGTCAAGCATGAACACCCGCTCGAGGGTCTTGCGGGCCGACGCCCGGTTGATCGTCTTATTAATGGTCACCCGGACCGTCTGCCCGGATTTCACGTCGATGGCCATGTCGGTCTCCGAAATCGAAAGACGGGGAAGTATAGCGAGGTTCTTCGTCGCTGCAAGCGTTGGAGCGAAGCAAATGCCGAGTGCCGAATCCCGAATGCCGAATCGGAAGGACGGGACAGGAATGTCCCGGCAGAAAGTATGGGCAGACAGGAATGATCTGCCCTACCAGTTGAAAGCAGAAGGAAGGGACACGAATGTCCCTGCGGTGTGTTTCGGACGCTCGGATATCAAAGTTCGAGCAACGATCGCCCGGTCGTCTCCTTGGGCTTTTCGAGGCCCAGCATCTGGAGCGCGGTCGGGGCGAGGTCGGCGAGGCGGCCGCCGTCGCGGAGGCGTTGGCCCTTGAGGCGGTCGTCGACCAGGATGCACTCGACGTCGTAGGTCGTGTGGGCGGTGTGGGGGCCGCCGGTTTCGGGGTCGATCATCTGCTCGCAGTTGCCGTGGTCGGCGGTGACGATCGCGACGCCGCCCTGGCGCTGGGTGGCGTCGAGCACCTTGCCGACGCACTCGTCGACGACCTCGACCGCCTTTACCGCGGCCGGCAGGACGCCGGTGTGGCCGACCATGTCGCCGTTGGCGAAATTGACGACAGCAAGATCGTACTTGCCGGAGTTGATCCGGCTCACGACTTCGTCGGCGATGCCGTAGGCGCTCATCTCCGGCGCCTGGTCGTAGGTGCTGACCGACTTGTTCGAGGGGATCATGTGCCGGTCTTCGCCGGGGAAGGGGGTTTCGCGGTAGTCGTTGAAGAAGAAGGTCACGTGGGGGAACTTCTCGGTCTCGGCGCAGCGGAACTGCTTGAGGCCCAGGTTCGAGGCGTACTCGCCCAGGATGTTGGCCATCTTCGGCGGCTTGGGATAGGCGACGCGGACGGGCAGGCCCTTCTCGTATTGGGTCAGGGTGACGAAGACGAGGTGCATCTTCGGGCCACGGTCGAAGCCGAAGAGGGTGTCACTCGTGGTGTCGGTGAAGGGGAACGTGTCGAGGACGAAGGCCTTGGTCAATTCGCGCGGGCGGTCGCCGCGGTAGTTGTAGAAGATGACCGCGTCGCCCGACTTGACGGTGGCGGGGGGGAAGTCGGGGCCGTCGCAGATCACCGAGGGGACGATGAACTCGTCGCCGGCCATGTTCGGCTCGGTGGGGTGGTCGTAGTAATGCTGGACCGCCTCCTCGGCGGTGCGGAACTTGCGGCCTTGGGCGGCGACGATCGCGCGGTAGGCCTTTTCGACCCGCTGCCAGCGGTTGTCGCGGTCCATGGCGTAGTAGCGGCCGCTGACGGTGGCAATCCGCGCGATGCCGATCTCCCTCATCTTCGCCTCGATCTGGCGGATGTAGCCGAGCCCCGAATTGGGCGGCGTGTCGCGGCCGTCGGTGAAGGCGTGGAGATAGACGCGCGTCAGGCCCCGCCGCCGGCACAGCTCGAGGCAGCCGTAGAGGTGCTCGAGCAACCCGTGGACGCCCGCGTTGCTGACGATGCCAAAGAGGTGCAGGTCGGTCCGGTTCTGGATCGCGTGGTCGACGGCGGCGTTGAGCTCCGCGTTGTCGTAGAACTCGCCGGTGCGGATCGCCTTGGTGATACGCACGCTTTCCTGGTCGACGATCCGGCCGGCGCCGATGTTCTGGTGCCCGACCTCGCTGTTGCCCATCGTCCCCTCCGGCAGGCCGACGTCGAAACCGCTGGTGTGAATCAGCACGTTGGGGTACTCCGCCATCAGCCGGTCGGCCACCGGGTGCTTCGCCAGGTAAACGGCGTTGGCCTTGTTCCATTGCGGGTAGGGGTTCTTGCCCCACCCGTCCCGCACGATCAACACCAACGGCCGCTTCGCTGCACTCGCCACGACGTTCCTTTCGACAGGGATAAAGCGTCAATCTTATGGGGAGCGAGAAGAAATTTCACCGCGGAGGCGCAGAGGACGCAGAGGCAATGGAAAGACGCCGTCAAGACGCCAAGAGAAAACGAGAGAAAGGAATCGAATGGCTCTCCGCGCCGCGGAAAATTCGCTGCTTTCTGTTTCCCTCTTCTCTGCTTGGCGTCCCTGGCGTCTTGGCGGCCGTCTGCTCTCCGCGCTCTCTGCGTCTCTGCGGTGAACCCGAGTTTTTGCTAAAAAAGCAGATGCAACCGAAAAAAAACATTGACTGAAAAATTGGAGCCTTCTAAATTTGTGGCACAGAAAGGAGGTAAAGCGCCATGGCAAAGAAGGCTGCAGCTAAGAAGTCGACTGCGAAGAAGTCGACGACCAAGAAGTCGACGACCAAGAAGAAGTAACTTCTTCTCCGCCGGCCCGTGGCTCCGCGAATCGGAGCCGGCGATGATCGGTCGAGACACCTTTAACCGTTTTAGGCCCCGGCTCCAACTCGGGCCTCGAAACAAAAAGAAACCTTCCCTCGCCACGGCGGAAGGTTTCTTTTTTTGTCCCTTGTCCCTTGTCCCTTGTCCTTGGTCCTTGGTCCTGTGTCCCTTGTTTCGTTCTGATCGCCCGCTGCCTGGTCATGGCGCGCCGCCGAGAGCAAAGGACGAAGGACAAGCGACAAACGACAGAGGACATTTCTTCCCGCCTCCCTTGTACCGGCTGCCAAAATCCGGCAAAATCTGCGCGGTCCGGGCTGGGACGCCCGGGCGGGACCTGCTGCACCCAATCCACACGGAGGTGGCCTCCATGCGAATCATTGCCCTGATGAACCAGAAGGGGGGCGTCGGCAAGACGACCACCACGGTGAACCTTGGCGCGGCCCTGGCCGAGCTGGGCAAGCGCGTCTGCCTGATCGACCTCGACCCCCAGGCCCACCTGACGATCAACTACGGCGTCGAGCCGTCGAGCGACATCTGCTCGCTCTACAACATGCTGGTCGACGGGGCGAGCTTCCTCGAGGCGGTCTTCAAGATCGACGACCATATTGCCCTCGTCCCCAGTTCGATCGACCTGGCGGCGGCCGAGGTCGAGCTGGTCAGCGTGCTGGGCCGCGAGACGCTGCTGAAGAAGCGGCTCGAAGCCGCCCAGCACGACTTCGACTTCATCCTGCTCGACTGCCCGCCGTCGCTGGGCCTGTTGACGCTCAATGCGCTGGCGGTGGCCGACGAGGTGATCATCCCCATGCAGCCGCACTTTTTGGCGCTGCAGGGCGTGGCCAAGCTGCTGGAGACGGTGCAACTCGTCAACAAGCGGATCAATCCCAAGCTGAAAGTCAGCGGCATCGCGCTGACGATGTTCGATTCGCAGACGAAACTCAGCAACGAAGTCGTTGCCGAGTTGAACTCGTTCATCCTCGACGCGCTGGGCAAGCCGCTGCCCTGGTCGACGGCCCGGATCTTCAAGAGCAAGATCCGCCGGAACATCAAGCTGGCCGAGTCGCCCAGCTTCGGGCAGCACATCATCGCCTACGAACCGAACAGCAACGGGGCGGCGGACTACCGGGCACTGGCCAAGGAAGTCGTCGCGATGGAGGAGGAAGTCCTTCGGCCGGTCGAGCCCGTTGTGTCAGTGAGCGTCAACCCGGACATCGATCCGGGGACGCTCGCCGCCTCGAAGGTGAACCAGCAAAATGGGGCCGCGCCGGAATCGGAGAAAACCGAAGCGGTCGCATAACATACATCGCGTTTTAGCGCGTGCCAGTTTTTTCCCCGATCGACCCGTGCCCGCGCGGCGGGCATTTGCAAGGCACGGAATCGTGCCCTTGTGACATTTCACCGCATTGACACATTCCTGCCTGCGGGCGTTCAATGGCATCGAACGCTTCCGGTCCGCACTGTCGGAGGGAAGGTCGATGTCCGCCGGTTTGCTGCTCGCGCTGGATCCCGTCTCCCTGTCACGCACCCAGTTCGCGCTGACGATCATGTTCCACTACCTGTTCCCGCCACTCACGATCGGGATGGGCGTGGTGCTGGTCTACCTCGAAGCAATGTACCTGCGGACGCGGGAGCTGATCTACGAGACGGCGGCCAAGTTCTGGACGCAACTGTTTGCCCTCAATTTCGCCCTCGGCGTGGCGACCGGCATCACGATGGAGTTTCAGTTCGGGACGAACTGGGCCGTCTATTCGCGGTTTGTGGGGGACGTGTTCGGCTCGGCCTTGGCCGCCGAGGGGATCTTCGCCTTCTTCCTGGAATCCGGGTTCCTGGCGGTGCTGGTCTTCGGGTGGGACAAGGTGAGCCCGCGGTTTCACATGCTGGCGACGACCGCCGTGGCGCTGGGATCGATGTTTTCGGCGGTTTGGATCGTCGTCGCCAACAGTTGGCAGCAGACGCCGGCCGGGCATCAGATCGTGCAGATGATCCGCGACGGCCACCCGTGGTTCTTCCAGGGCCATCCGGTTTTGCGGGCGCAGACGGTGGACTTCGGGCGCGTCGTCTTTAACCCATCCACGGTCAACCGCCTGGTCCACACGCTCATCGGCGCGTTCATCATGGGCGCGTTCTTCATCATGAGCATCTCGGCCTACTACCTGCTCAAACGGAGGCACGAGGACTTCGCGAGGCGGTCGTTCACCGGCGCGCTGCTGCTGGCGACGATCGCCAGTTGCGCGCAGCTCATTTCGGGCGACCAGAACGCGAAGATGGTCGCCCGCAATCAGCCCGACAAGCTCGCCGCGTTCGAGGGGCTGTTCAAGACGCAGCCGGCCCGCCTCAGCCTCTTCGGCATCCCGGACGAGAACGCGAAGGAGGTGAAATACGAAATCGGCATCCCCGGGCTGCTCAGCTTGTTGGTTTACAACACGCCCAGGGAGCCGGTCGTCGGGCTGGACAAGTTTCGCCGCGAGGACTGGCCGCCCGTGGTGCCGGCATTCCTGAGCTACCACATCATGGTGGGGCTGGGGTGCTACTTCATCGCCCTGACGCTCTTCGCGTCATTTCTCCGATGGCGGAAGCGACTCTTCCAGCAGCGGTGGCTGTTGTGGGTGTTCGTCATCTCGGTGCTCGGCCCGGTGGCCGCCAACGAGTTGGGCTGGGCGTCGGCGGAAGTGGGGCGGCAGCCGTGGGTGGTGCATCCGCGGGTCCTTCGCGACGCCTCCGGCAACCTGCTGTACGACGCCGAAGGCTACGCCCAGTTCGTTCCGCTGGAAGGGCTCCGTACGCGCGACGCGGTCTCCGAAAACGTGGCCGGCGGGAAGGTGCTCGGGTCGATCATCATGTTCTCGATGATCTACCTGCTGCTGGGCGCGCTGTGGGTGTTCGTGCTGAACCACAAGATCCACGCCGGCCCCGAGCCAGTGGAACCGCGCGGCCGCACGACTGCCGGCGGGTTCTTCGACGCCGCCGGCAGGCGGATCGAGCACGGGTTGTCGTTGAGCGAAGCCAAAGATTGGACGCGGGGACGCGGGGACGCGGAGACGCGGTGACAGGGGCCGATGTCAGCGAACGGATTCTTCTCCGCGTCCCCGTGTCTCCGCGTCCCCGCGTCTTCAGTCCCGAAGGGACCGTATGACTCTCCCCACCATCTGGTTCATCCTCCTCGGCGTCCTGCTTGCGGGTTATGCGGTGCTGGACGGGTTCGACCTGGGCGTCGGCATCCTGCACCCGCTGGCGCGGGGGGACGAGGAGCGGCGGATCTTCATCAACGCGATCGGGCCGATCTGGGACGGGAACGAGGTTTGGCTCGTGACGTTCGGCGGCGCGATGTTCGCCGCGTTCCCCGAGGCTTATGCGACGATCTTCTCCGGGTTTTACCCGTACTTCATGGCGCTGCTCTTTGCGCTGATCTTTCGGGCGGCGTCGATCGAGTTCCGCAGCAAGGTCCACTCGCGCGCGTGGCGGCACGCGTGGGACTACGGGTTTTTCGCCTCGAGCCTGCTGGCGACGTTCCTGTTCGGCGTGTCGGTCGGGAATGCGATCGTGGGCCTGCCGCTGGACGAACGGGGAATCATTCGCGCCTCGCCCGTCGAGTTCCTCAAACCCTACCCGCTCCTGGTCGGCCTGCTGGCGATCGCGGTGTTCGTCATGCACGGGACGCTCTACCTGTACCTCAAGGTGCCGCGGGGCGAACTGCACGAGCGGATGGGCCGGTGGGTCTGGCACACCTGGGGCATCTTCATGGTCGTCTACGTGCTGGCGACGATCTACACGGCGATGGTCGTGCCGCGGGCGCTGGCGCATTTCCGGGAGTGGCCCTGGGCGTTCCTGATCGTGGTCGTCAACGTGCTGGCGGTCGCCAACATCCCGCGCAGCGCCTTCGCCGATCGGCCGGGCCAGGCGTTCGCTTCGAGCTGCCTGACGATCCTTGCACTGGTGAGCCTCTTCTCACTGGCCCTCTGGCCTAACCTCGTGACCGCCAGCAACAATGCCGACAACAGCCTCACCGTTTTCCGGGCGGCCTCGAGCACCAAGACGCTGACGATCATGCTGATCGTCGCGGCCATTGGGATGCCGCTCGTGCTGACCTACACCGCCGCGATCTACTGGACGTTCCGCCGCCGCGTCGTGCTGGAGGAGCACAGCTACTGATCGCTCGTGCGCTCGATCATCACTGGTGACGCGGGAGTTGAACCCTTCCATTGTCCGCAACCGGCCGCATAATCCCAGCGATGTCGCTTGCCGACGTGGAAGCCGAGCCTCGAATTAATATCAAAGCAGGCGAGCCTGCCAATTCGGCCCCACTCCATGTCGATCCGGCACAGCGCGCTCGGCGGATCCTGCTCTGGCTGATGTTGCTCGGCGCGGCGCTCCGCATCCTGCGGTATCTCGCCGACCGTTCGCTCTGGCTCGACGAGGCGTACCTGGCCAACAGCATTCTCACCTATTCCTTCAAGCAACTGCTCACGCGGCCGCTGATGCACTGGCAGGCGGCGCCGGCCGGTTTTCTGCTTCTGCAAAAGTTGGCCGTGACGCTGTTCGGCGGGTCGGAGTACGCCCTTCGGATCGTCCCGCTCCTGGCCGGCCTCGCGTCGATCCCCCTTTTCTACGGCGTCATTCGTCGCTGTCTGACCCCGACGGGACAGGTCCTCGCGATGGGCCTGTTCGTGCTGCTCGATCCGTTGATCTACTACGCCGCGGAAGCCAAGCAGTACGGGCTCGATGTGACCGTCACGCTCGCGATCCTGTGGGCCGCGCTGCGGGTGCGAGAAGATCGGGGCAACGTCAAGCGGATGGTCGCCCTCGCGATCATCGGCGTCGTCGGCATCTTCTGCTCCCACCCGGCGGTCTTTACCCTGACCGGGGCTGGAATCGTGTTATCCTTCGACCCGCTGAGAATCCGGTCCCTCCGGTTGGATGGGAGGGCGAGGCTCCTGCCGAGCCGTGGACTTCGAGCGAGCCCCGGCTCGGCAGGAGCCTCGCCCTCCCATTCCAACCGGGACCTCTCGACCGAGCGTCCTCCAATACTCGGGCTCCTTCTGGTCGGGCTGGTCTGGCTCGCCGCCTTTGCGGCCGATTACGTCTTATCCCTCCGCCCCTTGATGCACCACGCCGGTCTGGCCGCGTATTGGGCCGCGGACTACATGCCCTGCGAACCGCTGGCGGCGACCAAATGGGTCGGGTGGGAGCTGTATCAGCTCTACGCCGGCTACGCGACCATGTGGCTGCCGCTGGTTGATACCGCCATCCTCGCGACGCTGATCGGGTTTATCCCGATCTGGAAACAGGATCGCTCGACGCTCGCGCTGCTGATCCTGCCGCTCGTGCTGACGCTCGGGGCGGCGACGGTTCACGCTTACCCGTTCGGCAGCCGGCTGGTCCTGTTTCTGGTCCCCTCGCTTGTCGTCCTGATCGGCGCCGGCTCGGCTCTGATCTGGGAGAGCGTCGTCCCGCGCCGGCGGTACATTGCCGCGTTGATCCTGCTAAGCATCCTGCTGCCGACGGCCGCCCGCGACGCGTTCTATGTCGTCGTGCCTCAACGTCGCGAGGAGATCCGGCCCGTCCTGGCCTACATCCGCGACCACAAGCGGCCGGGCGATTCGCTTTACGCCTTCTACATCTCCAAGGTGCCGTTCCACTACTACGCCGACCGCTTCGGCCTGTCGCCGAACCGAATGGGCCTGGCCGACATGCGGACGATCATCGGCCAGCCAGGCGATCGCGACCCGTCCCTCTATCGCGCCGACCTCGCCCGCCTGCGTGGCAAAGGCCGCGTCTGGGTCCTCATCACCCATCCGCGTGCCCTCGGCGGAATCGACGAGGAGCAACTGTTCTCCGCGATCCTCGACCAGTGGGGCAAACCGCTCGACCACGTTCAGGCGTTCAACTCCAGTGCGACGCTCTACGATATGGGCACGGGTAGCTGACACATGCGCATTCACGTGAAACTGTTCGCTGTGCTTCGCGACGCGGCGGGAACCGGGGCGCTCGACCTTGACGTCCCCGCCGGCGCACGGGCCGGTGCCGTTCGACCGCTGCTGGCGGCCGCGTTCCCGGCGCTGGAGCGATACCTTCCGCGCACGGCGCTGGCGGTCAACCGCAGTTACGCCACGACCGAGACGGAATTGCGGGATGGGGATGAGGTCGCGCTGATCCCGCCGGTAAGCGGGGGTTAAGGTTCGTCATGCCGCCAGAACTCGATGCCGTTCGTTTGCACATCCGCGAGATCCTTCTGGCCGATTGGGACCCGAGCGATGCGGTCCGTTTCGAGGCGGCGTGCGGGGAATACGACGCCGAGATCGAGCCGCTGTACGCCTTGATCCGGTCTGGGGCGGGGGAGGAGGCGATCATGGATCACCTGTTCGCCCGCGAGCGGGAAATCATGTGCTTCCCCGGTCTGGGAAAGGAGCGGTTGCGCCGGGTGGCGCGGAAGCTTTTGAAGTTGCGATCCACTCAAGGGTGACGCCCCCTTGCCTGGCGCGCGCGCCTCTCTATACTCGCCTCCCCTCATCGAAGGAGCACACGCATGATCCCGACCAGCACCCGTGCCACATTGCAGGTTGCCAAATCCATCCCAACCGGTTCCGAAGCAATCGCCATCTTCGTCCACAAGCAAACGAAGCCCGGGGCGGACTACCCGTCGCTCCCCGACGCGGAGCGCAAGGCGCTCGACAGCCTGATTTCCTCCGGCGTGGTGCGGGGCAAATCCAACGAGGTGACGCAGCAACTGCTCGACGGCCCCAAGCCGCGGCGCTTGCTGGTGGCGGGCCTGGGCGACGCGGCGAAGTTCTCCGCCGAATGCCTGCGGGAAGCCGGGGCGGCGGTGGCGAAGGCCGCGCGAAAGCACCGGATCAAGTCGATCGCCGTCGTCCCGCCGCCGATCCCGGTGACGCTCCCGCCGCTGCCCGGGGCGCCGGCAACCGAGGATGGCATAGACTTGGGGATCACCGCCATGTCCGAGGGCCTGCTCGTCGGCAGCTTCGAATTCGAGGAGTATCGCGGCGCGGGCAAGAACACTGGCGACGCCGAAAGGGCCGGTCCCGTTGCGATCACGCTGGTCGCCGAGAACGAACGGGACATCCGCCCGGCGGTCGAGCGGGGCCGGATCATCGCCGACGCTCAAAACTTTGCCCGCACCATCGCCTCCAGACCGGGGAACAACATCAACCCGCCGTCGCTGGCAAAGGTGGCGCAGGACCTGGCCCGGGAGGTGGGCCTGGGTGTCCGGGTGCTGGACGAGAAGGAGATGAAGCGGCTCGGCATGGGCGGCATCCTGGGCGTCGGCTCGGGCAGCGTCAACACGCCGCCGCGCATGATCGTCCTCGAATACAACGGCGCTGGAGGCGGCAAGTCGGGCTCAAAAACACGCGGCCGTTCTTCAACCGCAAATCGCAAATCGCAAGCCGCGAATGACCAACCGCTCCTCGTAGTCGGCAAGTCGATCACGTTCGACAGCGGCGGGATCTCGATCAAGCCCGCCGACCGGATGGGCCGGATGATCTACGACAAGTCCGGCGGCATGGCCGTGCTCGGGCTGATGTACGCCCTGGCCAAGCTGAAGCTGCCGATCCGCGTCGTCGGCATCCTCGCCAGCGCCGAGAACATCCTCAGCGAAAGCTCATACCGGCCCGGCGACATCCTCCGCATGTACAACGGCGTCACCGTCGAGGTGACCAACACCGACGCCGAGGGACGCCTCGTGCTCGGCGACGCCCTCGCCTGGGGCATCGAGCAGTACAACCCGTCGGCGGTGGTCGACCTGGCAACGCTCACTGGCGGGGTGGTCATCGCCCTGGGCAAGGCGATGGCCGGCCTGATGAGCAATGACGACGCGCTCGTGCAGGAACTGACCGAAGCCAGCCGAGTGGCCGGCGAGAAGGTCTGGCGGCTGCCGATCTGGGACGAGCACCGCGACCTGATGAAAGGCCACGACGCTGCCGACATCGTCAACTCCGGCCCGGGCCGCGACGCCTCGCCCCTGCAGGGCGGCGCGTTCCTCACCTGGTTCGTCAAGTGGGAGGGCGAGGACCGCATCCCCTGGGCCCACCTCGACATCGCCGGCGTCGCCGACACCGAAAAGGAGCTCCCGTTGTATCCCCGCGGATCCACCGGCTGGGGCGTGCGGACGCTGGTGGAGTGGGTGAGTAAAAGGGCAGGCGAGAAATGATCAGCAATCTCCCCGGAATTGTCTCCGCCCTCCGCCTCGGCTATCGTGTATGACCCACAAAGGGAACTATGGGAGACCAATAAAATGTCGCTTGCACCGCTCTTTGCCGCCCTGTTTTCCGTGCTCGTGCCGACCAAGATGTGGTTCGCCCCGAGCCAGCCGGACGAGATCCGAAATGACGGGAGGGACGAGATCACGCTTGTCCTGACCGACTTCACCGGGAAGGTGATCGACCCCAAAGGCCCGGCCGACCTGGCGCCCGGCAAGGCCGTCGACGTGAAGTCCATCTTTCCGCAGGCCGCAAACATCGGGACGTACGTCCTCTACGCCGTGCCCAAGGGCAAGGCGCTGCCGGAGTTCCAGGGGACGCCGGTCGTGCTGCAGGTCCGCGGCGACAAGCAGAACGAAGTGAACGTCACCAAGGTCGAGCCGCTGCGGTACGCCGTGATGGACACCAAGGAGGGGCCGATCACGATGATCTTCTACTACGACGTCGCCCCCAACACGGTCGACAGCTTCCTGCGGCTCGCGTCGGGCGGCTATTACGACGGCCTCACGTTCCACCGCATCGTCCCCGGCTTCGTCATCCAGGGCGGCGACCCCAAGGGCAACGGCACCGGCGGGCCGGGCTACAGCCTCGAGGCCGAGTTCAACGACCGCAAGCACCTGCCCGGCGTCCTCTCCATGGCCCGCGCCCAGGATCCCAACAGCGCCGGCAGCCAGTTCTTCGTTTGCCTCGATTACAACCAGACCAAGCACCTGGACAACCAGTACACCGCCTTCGGCCAGGTCACCAGCGGCATGGACGCGGTCAACAAGATCGCCGCGGCCAAACTGAAGGACCCGCAACAGGGCGTCCCCGAAACGCCGCAGGTCATCCAGAAGGTGACCGTGAAGCCGGTGAATGCCCAGGACAACCCGTACGCCGAGTCTTTCCACTTCAAGAAGTAAGCGTTGAATGAGCCGGGCTGGATTCCCAGCCGTATAACCTGTAGAACATCACCCCCAATCCGAGCATGAGCCCGCCGCGGCAAGCGGCCGGGACCGATGCAAGGGTCGGCTGTGAACCGGGTCAGGTCCGAAAGGAAGCAGCCCTAAGCAGATCCGATTCTGTGCCCTCGTGTTCCCGGTCGCTTCCCGCGGCGGCTTTGTTAGCACAATTCACCGCAGAGACGCAGAGATCGCAGAGCAAATGCGGAATGCGGCCGCCAAGACGCCAAGAGCGCCAAGGAAGACAGAATGCCCAACAGGAAATCCAAAGCTCAAGATGAGCAGACCGGGCGGGGCGTTCCCGGTTTTGCATTTTGCATTGCATGTTTTGCAATTTGCATTTCTTTCTCCGGCATTTCTTGGCGTCCTTGGCGTCTTGGCGGCGCCTTCGTTTTTCCTCTGAGTTCTCGGCGTCTCTGCGGTGAATCTCCTTCCCTTCCCCGGCCCCATCCGTAGAATCAACCTTCGCATGAAGCGGGTGTTCATCGTTGCCAATGTCGGAAAGCACCCGGTCGCCCAGGCGCTCGAGCAGTGGCAGCCTTGGATTGCCCAGCGGGCCGCCATCGCCGGCATCGAAACCGACGGCGACGTGAACCTCGCCCGGCTCGACGCCGACCTCGTCCTCGTCCTCGGCGGCGACGGCACGTTGCTCTCCGTGGCCCGCCGCCTGCAGGGCCGGCAGATCCCCGTGATGGGCGTCAACTTCGGCCGCCTAGGGTTCCTCGCCAGCTTCACGCCCGAGAGCTTCAAGCGGTTTTTCGAGCGGTACCTGGACAGGGGGCTTCCGGTCGATTCGCGGCTGATGCTCGCGGCGTCGGTCGTGCCCGCCGAGGTGAACTGCTGCCTGACCGACTACAAGGACGTGGTGGACAACCGCCGCTTCGTTGCCACCGCGCTCAACGACGCGGTGATCACCGCGGGCCCGCCGTTCCATATGGTAGAACTGTCGATCTCCGCCGAGACCGACGCCGGCGTCAGCTACTTCGGCGACGGGGTCATCGTTTCCACCGCCAGCGGGTCCACCGCCTACAACGTCTCGGCCGGCGGGCCGATCATCAGCCCCGACGTGGAGGCCTTCTGCATCACGCCGATCTGCCCGCACAGCCTCTCGTTCCGGCCCGTGGTCATCTCTTCCCGCGCGACGGTGCTGATCCACGCCGTGAAGGTGAACGAGGGGACCACACTCTTCTGCGATGGCCAGGCAAGCACCCGCCTGCTGACCGGCGACAAGGTCGTGATCTGCCGCAGCGAGCACCAGGTCCTGCTGGTCGAAAACCCCGACGCCCGCGAATGGCGGAGCTTGGCCGAAAAGCTCAACTGGGCCGTCGGCCCCAAGTACAGCACCCTCGAGCCCGATGCGTCGGAAGGCTAGCTCCACTGTGACACGGCTTTCCAACCCGTGCGTAAAACCGTCCTCCTGAAATGCCCGCAACCCTCGCGATCAAAGTCGTCCCTGCGGCCCGCCGGGATCGCGTCGCGGGAAGGTATGGCGACGCGATCAAGGTGCAGGTGAGCGCGCCGCCGGAGGGCGGGAAGGCGAACCAGGCGGTCGTTGCGTTGATCGCGCAGGCGTTGGGCGTCAAGGGGAATCAGGTGACGATCGTCCGGGGGCACACGCAGCCGAGGAAGGTCGTTCGCGTCGAGGGGATCGGGCAAGCGGATGTTGAATCCCGCTTGCATCTCAACGAGTGACGATCATTCAAATGGCAGATCCGGGTGGCACGGACGTGTATACGTGTCCATGGCGTTGATCGAAGTAACCACGGACAAGCATACTTGTCCGTGCCACCCGAGAAGC
>DASXMX010000032.1:0-2734 GCA_036495445.1 Tepidisphaeraceae bacterium | reverse complement strand
ACCCGGCTCGGCGGGAGCCTCGCCCTCCCAAGTTCGAATTCCTCACGATCGAGGAGGTCCCTATGCCAAACCCGTTCAAATGGATCCGCCGCATCGTCCTCGCCGTCGTCCTGCTGGTGATCATTGCCGCGGTGATCGTCTACTGGAACATCGACCGCATCATTAAGAATACGGTCCAGAGCCAGGCGACGAGCTCCACGAACCTGCAGACGACGCTCGACAGCGCGAGCCTTTCGCTCCTGGGCGGCAAGCTGAGCCTCAGCGGCCTTCAGGTCGCCTCGCCGCCCGGATACCAGGCGCCGCAGATGCTCCAGGTCGGCAGCACCAACCTGGCCGTCAGCTACGGGCAGCTTCGCGGCGACCCCGTCCGCGTCGCCGCCATCACGATCGACAAGCCGAAGCTCGTGATCGAGCAAAAGAACGGGGAGCTGAATTTCAAGAAGGCGATGGAGGACATGCCCAAGTCGCCCGACACCGCCCCGGCCAACTCCAAGCCGCTGAAGGTGATCATCGACGACCTGAAGCTCAATGACCCGCAGGTGGTGGTGAAAGGAATTGGCGCGACCGACATCCCGCTGTCGCTCCCGTCGATCGAACTTAAGAACGTCGGCAGTGGCGAAGGGGCCCAGAACGGCGCGGCGATGAAGGACGTGCTCGGCCAGGTGATCACCGCGATGGCCGCCGCCGCCAGCGACTCGTCCGCGATCTCGGCCGAGTTCAAGCAGGTGTTGAACGCCAACGTCGGCGCCGCGATGACGAACCTCGGCGCCGAGGCCCAGAAGCGCGTCGCCGCCGCCATCCCGGGCGAAATGGGTCAATCGCTTTCCAAGCTCGTCTCCAACCCCCAGGAGCTGGCCAAGGATCCCAACAAGGCGATCCAATCGTTCCTGGGCGGGAATAAGTCGGGTTCAACGACGCAGCCAAGCGACGTGAAAAAGGAAGCCACCGACGCGCTGCAGGGGCTGTTGGGTGGGAAGAAGAAATAAGTTCAGCGGGCGAAATGGTTGGTCCGCAACCACTCGCGGACCTTCAGCGCCCACTCGGTTTCGTCGATCCCGGCGCTTAACATCAGCAGGTCGTGAAGCTGCGTGGCGCTGAACTGCGGGAACGCGCGACTCTGATCCGCCGATTCGTATCCGTTATCGGCCAAGCACAGGATCTGAAGTCGCGTCCCGTCATCGCACCAGATCTCGGGCATCCTGAGCCTCCGATAGACCTCGACTCGGTTGGCGAGCCGCCGGCTGATTTCAATTTCAATCGCCAGATCCGGCGGCGGATCGATTGCCAGATTCAGTTCGGTCTTCCCACGGATGGAGTTGGCATTCTGGATGTAGAAGCAACGGTCCGGCTCCAACCCAGCCTCCGACTTGCGCCGACGAAACGTCGTCGAGCCGCCGCCAATAATCGGCGCCTTCAACTCGGTTGCGAGAATACGGACCAACGCTCCGAGCAACTCGGCATACCGTTCGTGTCGAAACGACGGCGACATAATCTCCAGCCTCCCCCGGTCATAAGTGACGAAGATGTGCCGATCCCCCACCTCACTCAGTAGGTGCTCGTAAAACTCCCAACTCACGTTGTCGAGCACGAATCCTTGCTCGTCTGGCTGTTCGACCGCAAACGTCATACGAAAATCCTGAACGCATCTTCGGACATAAACCAGCCGTACTCAGCGATTGTATGGAACGTTCGGAGACGCCTCAATCAATCGGCTCCGGAATCGGCGTCTCCATCGGCCGGCGCCAGAGCAGGTGCAGCCGCCAGTGTTCATCGTCGCGGACGGGGTAGTCGAGGCGGTAGTGGGCGCCGCGGGACTCGGTGCGGCTGTACGCGGCCGACGTGATCAGCGCGCACACCGTCAGCATGTTCTGCAGTTCCCATCCGGAAATGGCCGCAGGCACGCCGATCGTCTTGGGGTCGAAGATCTTGTCCATGACGTAACGGCTCCAGAAGGCGATGATCTCGCGGGTTTCGTTAAGCCGCTCGCCCGTGCGTTCGACGCCGACGTTCCGCCACATGATGCTGCGGAGGCTGCTCTTGACGTCGGTCAGGTCGAGTTCCGTGCGGGTCGATTGGGGGAGCTTGTATTCCAGCGCCTTGGGGAAGTGGACCTCCTCGGCGCTGGCCGCGTGGGCGGCGCCGGCGCCGGCGCGGGCGCCGAAGGCGAGGCCCTCGAGCAGCGAGTTGCTCCCGAGGCGGTTCGCCCCGTGCAGGCCGGAGCATCCGGCTTCGCCCACGGCATAGAGCCCCTTGAGGCTGCTGCGGCCCATCAGATCGGCATCGACGCCGCCGATCATGTAGTGCGCGGCGGGGTGCACGGGGATCAGGTCCTTGGCCGGGTCGATGTCGAACTCGTCCACGAGCTTCGAGAGCTGCGGGAACCGCTCGCGGAACTCCTTGGCCGGCAGGTGCCGGCCGTCGAGGAAGACGTGGGTGAAGTGCGTTTTGCGGATCTGCTCGACGATCGCCCGGCTCACCACGTCGCGCGGCGCCAGTTCGGCCATCTCGTGGTAATCGGGCATGAACCGGTGGCCGTTACGGTCGACCAGGTACGCCCCTTCGCCTCGCACCGCTTCGGTGATCAGCGCGCGACTTGCACCGGCAACATAGAGCGTCGTCGGATGGAACTGCACCATCTCCATGTCCTGCAGCGTCGCCCCGGCGCGGTAGGCCATCGCGTGGCCGTCGGCAGTGGCGATCTTGGGGTTGGTCGACTCGCGGAAGAGTTGCCCCG
>DASXMX010000031.1:0-11456 GCA_036495445.1 Tepidisphaeraceae bacterium | reverse complement strand
TTCGTCAGTGCCGATTCCCCGCTATGGCCATGGCGCCGCCGGGGCCAACGTATTTCTTGTTCTTATCCGCGCTACCCGCGCAATCCGCGGTTCTTCTTTTCGGAAAAAGGGCGTGAGGCACCAAAAAGTCCGGAGGAAGCTTGGTGATATCAAAATCAAGCTCGGCAGCGTCGATTTTCAACGCCCAAGCCTAATTCAGCATACCCCATTTTATTTTCAACTTGAGTATGCGCAGGAACTTGCGATCAAATGCGCATTACCTCACCCAACCTTTTGCTTGATTTCCTGCCGCAGCATGTTATTTCCTCACGATGGTAGGTTGGCTGAGTTGTGCCATCGGGAGCCAGCCCAACGTTCGAGGGGTCACATACCTTCGCCGGCGCGATGATTGCGCCGAGCAGACAGGGGAACGCGATGAACGCACCATCTTCCACGGTAGTCCAGTCGGGCCATTCCCAGCGAAGGCAGTCTGAAATGAGTTATAAATTTCAGCGACTGCGCGAGAAGATCCGCCGGGCCATTGAGCTTGGCGAATTGAATGGCAAGCTTCCCGGCGAGCGAGCGCTGGCTCGCCGGTTCCACGTGAATGCCAAGACCCTCAGCAAGGCCCTCACCGACCTTGCCGCTGAAGGATTGTTGGACCGGAGCATCGGCCGAGGGACCTACGTCCGCGGCACCGCCCCGGCGCCGGCCGTCGCCACCGGCCGCTGGCTGGTCATCTGCGACCCGGGCGAGGAGAACCACTGCACGATCGCCCATCTTCGCGCCGCGTGCCCGGAGATGGAAGTGATCACCAACGTCGACCACCTTCGCCCCAGCTTTTTGAATCAGTTCAACGCCGTCATCAACCTCTCGGCCCAGACGCGGGAACAGTTCCTCCGCGACCTGCTGGTGCGGAACATGCCGGTGGTCGGCGTCAAGCACGAGCCGCGGGCCTACTCGATGCACGCGGTGATGCCTGACGTGACGCTTGGCGTCCAACGCCTGGCCCGCGACCTGGCGCTGGCGGGCCATCGGCGGCTCGGCGCGCTCGAGCCGCTCGGCAGCAACACCGTCGCCCTGGCCCTCCGGCAGGCCGCGGCGCGCTATGCCTCGGATGCCAAGGTCGAAACGGCCAACCCGGGCGAAGCCGCGGCGCTGGCCGAGGCCGGCGTGACCGCGCTGGCCTGCGGCTCGGTCCGCGACGCCCGGCTGGCGCGCGCCGCCCTCGAGGCACGCGGCATCGGCATCCCGCAACAGGTCTCGCTCGTGGCCGTCGGCTGCACCTGCCCCGACGCTCAGTGCAGCGGGTACTTCGTCGATTGCGGGAAGATCGGCCAGGCCGCCATCGACCTGCTCAAGGAGGGCAACCCGCGCCCCGTCTCCCTCTGGATCCCCGGCCAATGGGTCGAACGCGGCACCCTCGCCCCCATCGGCCCCGGCCTCGCCCTCGATGCCGACGCCCCCCTGCGGGTGTCGGGGGTCGTGGTTTAGGCGATATCGAAAATGAGCTGAGGGAAATCTCCCCCCCACGCCGTGGGCAGAGCGCAGCGCCGTCCCGGATTCTCTCTGCGCATGGGAGAAATCCGGGGCGGCGCTGCGCTCTGTCACCGACGTGGCTCACGCTGCTACGGCAGCATGAGACGAATGTGGCTTTCGTCTCTCGAAAGATCGAAATCCGATACGACCAGTTCTTCGATCAACTCGCACGTCTCCTCCATTGAATCGATCCCGTCGAACCATCGCGCGATGGCGCGACAGTGACTCTTCACTTCCTCGCATTCGAGCATCGCGCGGAGCCGGGCGGCGACGCCGCCGGCGCGGTAGGCGCGAGGTTCGACTTTGGCCGCCACGCCCAACCGCATCATCCTCGCGGCGTTGTCGTGCTGGTCGTGGGCGAACGGCGTCGCCAGTTGCGGGATCCCCGCCCGCAACGCCTGGGCGGACGTGCCGATCCCGGCGTGATGGACGATCGCGGCGCATCGCGGCAGCAGTTCGCTGAACGGCGCATAGGGTACCTGCCGCACGCCCGGCGGAAGCCGCCGGGGCAGGTGATCGGGGTGACGAGAAAGCAGCAATCCGCGCCGCCCGAGCAACTCGCACGCCCGCGCCGACTCGGCGAAAAACTGGTGCCCGCTCCACATCGCCGAGCCCGGCGTAAACGCGATCGGCGGATCGCCCTCATCCAGAAACCGGCGCAGGTCATCGGACATCGGCGAAACGCCGCGCTCGTCGTACAGCGGGAACTGCGTGAGCCGGGCCTGCCGCGGCCAATCCGCCGCCGGCAGGCCGAACCACGCCGGAAACACGCCGATCACCCGCTGCGGCGAATGGAGATACTCCGTCATCACCCGCGTCACCGGCGGCAGCCCCACCTCGCGGCGCAGCGCGTTCAGCTCCGGCCCAACCAGCGGGTCGCACACGCGATCCACTGTCGCCACCTGCCGCCGCTTGATCCACATCGGCATCCACCGCGGCGTGACGATCCCGCCGAGCCGCGGCGGGTCGATCGCGCTGAGGAAGATCGACGGCTGCAGGTGAACGCTCGCCGTCGGAATCCCCAGCCGATCCTGCGCCACCCGCGCCCCCAGCCCCAGGCTCGACGCGACGACGACCGTCTCGCCCGGCACATGATTCTGCGTCACGATCTCGTACACCGGCCGCACGGCGCTGGCGACCCAGGGCAGGACTTCTCGCGTCCCCTGCAGCCGGCGCCAGAACGCGGGGTTCGTCGCCATGCGGCGGTAGTCCGCCTCCGTCCCGACCGGGATGAACCCCAGCCCCTCCCGCTCGATCAACGACCGGAAATACGGATTCGCCACCACCCGCACCCGATGCCCCCGTTCGCGCAGCGCCAGCCCGATCCCCACGAGGGGATGAACGTCCCCATGACTTCCCAGCGCAACCAGCAATGCGTCCAAGGCAGCTCCAATCAGTTACGGGCTGGAGCGGATCTGGTTCAGGCGGGGCGCGCCCATTGTGGTGCAGGCTTTCCAGCCTGTGCACATGCAGCCCCGAAGGGCTGCACCCCAACGCTGCACCCTGCGGTGGATCCGCTCGGATGGTCCAGCATCTTACCGGCCCCAAGTGTTTCCCGCGCCCCCGCGTCGCGGTCGGACGACTCGCAACCAGCCCGAAGCGGAGTGCCCCGTTGAGTAACCTGGCACGACCATTGCACACCGCGCGGTCAACCAGGCAGGAGTGATCATGGCAACGCAATTCTGGCACGGAACCCGGATCAAACATCACTTGAGCTCGTTGGGCAACAGGCGTGCGCCCTCGAACTCGCGCTTCAGCTCAAACGCTAGTTCCAGCTCAGGCTCACGCCAGATGGATCCATGGGTTGCGCGCGAGGCGCGCCATTCGGATTACCCCGATGTCAGCACTTACGACCGCCCCGCCACGACGCGGATGACGACGGCCAACCTGGGCCTCTCGATCGTCGTTCTTGTCGGTGCGCTGATCTTCTTTGGCGTGGTGATGTGGGCCGTGTTTCGCTAGCTTCACCGGGTTCTGCCGTTCTGAGGGAACTCCTGCCCCGCTTACCTTTCGAACAGCTTCCTGCCGGGAGGAGACAGATATGGACAGCAGCGTCACGGCCCAACCCGCGACGGGCGTCGCGACACCGAGTCATCTCCAGATGCTCGACCTGACCGACATCGCACCCGAACAGGGCGTGGCCAACCTGATGGCGACCGCCATCCGCCTCCAGGCCAGCGACCTGTTTATCAGCGCCAATGAGCAACACACCTCGGCACAGGTCCGATACCTCGGCCAGGTCGAGCCGCTGGCGATCCTCACGCCCGAGCAAGGGTCGCGCTACATCCAGCACATTCGCGCCGAAGCCGGCATGGGGCCCGACCGCCGGCACCCGCAGGACGGGCGGCTGATTTACCAGGTCGATGCGTACGAGCCGGTCGACCTGCGCGTCAGTGTCGTCCCCACGCTGCATGGCGACGACATGGCCATCCGCCTGCTGCTGCACAACGCCAACCTGTTGTCACTTGACCGCCTCGGCATGACGCCGCAGCAGCTCGAACTCTATCGCTCGATCCTGGATCAACCCGGCGGCATGATCCTCATGACCGGCCCCACCGGATCGGGCAAAACCGTCACGCTCTACGCCTCCCTCATCGCTCTCAACGACGGGACGCGCAAGATCCACACGATCGAAGACCCCGTCGAATACGACATCGACGGCCTGCACCAGTCGCAGGTGAACCCGGCGATCGAACTGAGCCCGGCCGAACTGCTCCGCGGCGTGATGCGCCAGTCGCCCGACGTCATCATGCTCGGCGAGGTGCGCGACCCGCACACCGCCGACGCGGCGGTCCGCGCCGCCAACAGCGGCGTGCTGGTCCTGACCACCATCCACGCCCCCACCGCCGCCGAGGCCATCCAGAGCCTACGCGGGTTCGGCGTGCCCGCCGCGTTCGTCGCCTCCAGCCTCCGCTGCGTCCTTAACGCCCGACTCCTGCGCACCCTCTGCCCCGTCTGCCGCGAGGCCGTCGTCACCGAAGCGCCCAACCAGGACGGCGAGTGCTTCCAGTGCATCGAAGAATACTTCCCCATCAATACCAGCCAACCGATGGTCCGCTACCTCCCGCACGGCTGCGATCAATGCCGCAACACCGGCTACGCCACCCGCATCGGCGCCTTCGAGGTGATGCCGATCAGCGAGCGGATGCGCGAGCTGATCCTCAAGCACCGCCCGCCCTCCCGCCTGCGCGCCCAGGCCGCCCGCGAAGGCATGATGACCCTCCGCCAGGCCGCGATGCTCAAGGCCGCCCACGGCCTCACCACCGTGGACGAAGTCCGCCGCGTCATCCCCGAATCGCCTGCCCCGCCCCCGCCCCCGCCCAAGCCCCCGTCCACGCGCACGCCGCGCATGAGCGGCGCCGGCCCGCGCGCGGAAATGCTGGGATAGCGTTCCCCGCTTTTCGATCCCGTCACACCGCAGCACCGCGCGGCGCCAGTAAGCGAGGCAGCTTCGAAACTGCCTCCCGCCGTGCTCTGCCCCGTAACGGCCCCGTCGTCTGGCGGCGGATCACGCTGGCGCTCAGTGATGGAAAGTTCCAATCCGCTCGCAGCACAATCTGTTCTGCACCTCGGCCGCACGGTGAGCGCAAGGCGCGAAATGCGCGGACAGAAGTCTTGAGGAAATGAGCTGGCGCGGCGACCCGCGGCGCGACGCTTCAAGCCGGAGTACCGGCTGCGCGGTCGCGGGGGTATCGCTCCTTCCCCTTGCTGGTGAAGCTTGGGCTTGAAGGGATCCGCTGCGCGGATGCGATGAACGGTAGAGAAAATGCCCGGGTCGACTCCGTGCCCTGTCGGGGGCCGCTGCGCTCCGGCCTGCTGCGCGGGGCGAGGGCCGCCGCTCCGCTCGGGCGTCCCGGTCCGGTCATTTCCCTTCCGCCCCCGGTCCGACGCGGGGCGGAAGGGAAACTCCGTGATGGGGGATCACCGAGCCGTGGGACGCGGAATTGGGCGAACGGCCGCCTTCGGTGTGGGAGGGCGCGGCTCCCGGTCTGGTGCCTTTACCGGCACGGGAGTTTCCCTTGCTCCCTCTGCTGGAGCAGGGAGCAAGGGAAACGATCGCGACCCGATCGCGTCAGCGGAGCGCAGGCCGTCGCGCAGCGGCAGCGACCGGCATGACGCGGGCCATGCGTGCTCCGGTGCTTTGGAAAGGATCGTTCCGGGCCCGCGGCGTGACGGTTGCCCCGCGGAGCAGGCCGAAGCGGAGCGGTCGAAGACGGGGCACTCACCTGACCCGAGCATTTCCTCTGACCTCCGCCGCATCCGCGCAGCGGATCCCTGCCCGCCCAAGCCCCACCAGCACGAGGGAGCCTCGCTGCCGCCGCGACCGCGCAGCCGGTACTCCGGCTTGAAGCGTCGCGCCGCGGATCGCCGCGCCAGCTCATTTCCCACAACTCTTCTTCTCGTTTCCCAACCGGATTCAATGAAATTGGCATCCAATCAAATGTACTTCCCCACTTCTCCCTTTTCATCGCGCGCGGGCGCCCTCCGCACGAGCGAGACGCCAGTGCCACGAGATACCCGAAGCCGGGTCGCTCCCCGCCAAACAGTTGGAATCCATTGCAGTAGACGCACCGGGCGATTCGACTTAGCTTTACGAGCGAGTTCTCGCTGTCGCGGGCATTGCCCGACAAGCACGGCCACGTCGCCCTCGACGCGGCCAAACGCCCCAACCAATTCCTCCTCTACCCCACCGGCGGCCACGGCTACGCCCTCCACTGCACCCGCGACGCCCGCGCCTGGCCCGACGCCGCCCTCGCGTGGCTGCACAAGATCGGCGTTCGGTAGTGGCGCGGCGTGTGGCGGAGTTCGACCGATCGGAGACCCTGGAGGGAACAGGTTTCGCGCCCCCGTCGCAAGCGCTCGGCGCTACGTCGCACCCGCTGAGCGGAGGAGATCATGAAGAACCGGGGCGTTCCCGTGCCGTCCGGTCTTGACGTAGGTCAGCAGCGAGCCATCGCAGAGCGTGGGGGGCACGCGCACGGTGGCCCCAGCGTTCAGCAGGATCCGCACCATCTCGACATATCCACGTTGGGCCGCGAGCGCCAGTGCGGTCTCGCCCTGCGGCTCCGCGACCGCGTTCACGTCCGCCCCGCGCGCGAGGAGCAGGGCGACCAGACGCCGGTGGTCTCGAAGCGCAGCGACCATCAGCGGCGTCCGGCCGTAGCGGACGCGCGGGTCCGGGTTTCCAAACGCCTTTAGCGCCCGGTCAATGCCTTCGAGGTCGTAGGCGTCGATCAGACGGCGGATCTCGGCGGATACCCGCTGGTACTCGGAAGACGAACCGCCCGGTTCACCCGTCTCGGTCCAGCCGAGTACGAAGCTCACGTCGCGATGCCGAACATGGCACTCGAAGCAACGCACGCAGACCCAATCGCCATTGGAAGCGGTATATCCCTCGGGGCCACCGCCGCAACCAATCTTCGCCCAACATAGTTCGCAGTGCTCGTGGTCCCATCCGCCGGGAACGATCCGCCCGTCGGTCCGCGCCTCGTCATCCGGCGTGGCAACCCGCCACATCGTCCCGCCCTGCGGCGTCGGCTCGACGAACGCGTCGGGTGCCAGGAACCGCTGGCGCGTCCAAGTCAACGTCTCATCGAGCACCAACCAAACACGATCGGACCAGTAACCGTCATAAATGGGAAGGCCTGCGTCCGATTCGGGAAGCGCGTCCACGGAACCGCACGTGAGTGAGATCACCGCGGTCGCGGCGTCGGGATCGACCGCGACCAGTTCGCCCCGCAGGTCGTCTTGCGTGACCCCAAGGAACAACGCGACGTAATCCCCCGGAGCCAATTGTCCGGGCAGGCTCAGACGCCCGGTCAGGCGAGGGCGCTCGCCGCTCGTGTCGGTCTGAATCACGCGAAAATGGTTCAGGTCTGAAATTGTGACCAGCGACGGCATGAAGGTTAGTTGTACCAACGGGAGCGGAGAGAAGGCATTGGCCCAACCGGCGAAAGGTCGCAACCGCTAAAGCGGGTACACTGAAGCGCATGACCGAAAGCGAGTGGCTGACGTGTACGGACCCTTGGACGATGTTGCCCATCCCCGGGACGGCGAACGGGGACAGGTTCGGTTTCCAGCCGATCGGCGTTGTGTGCGGAGGTCAGATTTGGACCCGCTGACGGGGTGCAGCCTCGTCCGAAACCGGACCTGTCCCGGTTTTCGACCCCGTTTCCTCGTCCGGCTGCCAGAGGTTTCTGTCTCGCCCGCGGCATTCACCCTATTACATCCGCCCGAATTGAAACGGGACAGGATGGGGATCTCGTTGGAATTCCCCGTTCCCGGCGTGACCTTTTTGGTTCGGCGGACACTACCTGATGACAGTCGCACCCCGCCGCGGGAGAGAATCGGACCAGACGTCACGAGTGGAGAACACGGATATGTTGGAGCGGACGTACGCGTCGTCATGGGCGATCGCTGCTTTGGCCATTTCGTTGCTGTTCGCGGCCCGCACCTCGGCCGCCGCGCCCGAGGTCACCACAACGGTCCCCGCGGACGAGGCCAGGGACGTCAGTCCCGACCTTGCGGAGATTACGGTCAAATTCGACCAGGCGATGGACACGAGCGGGTTTTCGGTGGTCGGCGGGGGGCCGCGGTTCCCGAAGGTGCTGGGGCGGCCCAGGTGGACGGACGACCGAACGCTCGTGATCCGGGTGGACCTGGACCCGGAACACGAGTATTCCCTCAGCATCAACAGCGACCAATTCGAGAACTGCCGCAGCAAGGCGGGCGTCGCCGCCGTTCCGTTCCCACTCGGCTTCACCACGGGCAAACGAGCCGGGGGCGGTGCCGCGGCGGATCAAAACAGCAGGACGTTGAAGCGGAACCAGGAATCGATCGATCTGCTGCGGGAGGCGATCGACGAGGATTACTCCTACAGAGACTTGAGGCACGTGGACTGGGCCGCGCAGTTCCGCAAGTACGGGCCGGAAATGTCGCGTGCGGATTCGGCCCTGCAGTTTGTGAAAGCGGTCGAGAAGCTGCTCGAGCCCGCGGGTGATTTGCACCTGTCGATCCACGTGGGCGACCAGGCGTTCTATCCATACTCGGGCAGCGCGCCGCCGTCGAACTTTAATAGCCGCCTCGTCCGCAGGGAGGTTCCGGGTTGGGCGGAACATGGCAAGCTGGTCGCCACGGGACAGTTCCCCGACGGCCCGGCCTACGTGCTGGTGCGCTTGTGGGACCCCGATCGCGAGCAGGACCTCAACGCGGCATATGAGCAGATCAAGAAAGCAGACCCCCGCCGGGGCCTGATCATCGACGTGCGGCCGAACGGCGGGGGCGACGAACCGATGGCACAGCGCTTCGCCGGGTGCTTCGTCGACACGCCGCGGGTGTACGGCAAGGACGAGATTCGCTCCGCCGGCCGGTTCCTCGGCCCCTTCGACCGGGTGCTCGAGCCGAATGCCCAGGACCCCCGCTATCGCGGCAAGATCGCGGTGCTCATGGGCCCGCGTTGCGTGAGCAGCAACGAGAGTTTCCTGCTCATGATGCGAACCGTGCCCGGCTGCAAGCTGATCGGCGCCCGCTCCCGCGGCGCCTCCGGCAATCCGAAGCCAACCGAACTGCCCAACGGCGTAACCGTCTACCTCTCTTCCTGGCGCGACATGCTCCCCGACGGAACCTGCTTCGAAGGCGTCGGCATCGCGCCGGACATCGACGTCCCCGGCGGCCAGGGCGCAGCGCCCGACCACGACCCGGTCCTTGCCGCTGCCGTCAAGTATCTGAAGGGAGCGGGCTGACCGCGAAGCGCGACACCGGCGCGGAATTGCGGAGGGGACATCTTCGGAGCTGCCATAACGCCGCGGAGGCGGCGCGGGCGAGAAGCACGCATCGGCGGTACAATCCCGCCTGATGATCCGCCGGTTGTTCGCCGCCGCGCCCCTGCTGTTGCTGGTGCCATGCATGGCGACGGTCGTGCTGTGGATAAGGAGCTATTCGCATTACGACGTGATCCGCTGGTGGAACGCTTCGTTGACCCACGGCATTGGGGCCACTTCGAGCTCCACCGGTTTGTCCTTCTGGGTGGAGATCGTTCCAAACGGGGTATCGGGACCCGAACCGGGCGTAAGCAGGGAGTATTTACAGGAGGACCGACCCCCGAAGTCGCTGGATTTCGAGTTCACTCACGGTCAATACAGCGGAGGTGCCGTTGAGCAGTGGACGCTCTCGTTTCCACACTGGACATTGGCTCTAGTCTTTTTGGTTACGCCACTAATAATCAGAGCGGTCATATGCCTTCGAAACACCCGCGCCCTGCCGGGCCTCTGCCGCACTTGCGGCTACGACCTGCGGGCGAGCAAGGACCGCTGCCCCGAGTGCGGGACGCCGATCCCGGCGAAGGTGAAGGCATGATCCGCCGCCTGTTCATCGCTGGAGCGGTGGCGTCACTGGTGCTCCCGTTTCTCTGCGTCACGTGGCCTCACAGAGATTGGGACACGGGATTCGCGTGGCGGTTGAGCGAGCGAATGATGGTATCGGCAAGGTATGCGGGGACTGGAATTGTGTTTGCGAGGGTTATCCGTGTTGCACCCCTGAGGCGTCCCTCCGCTCATTGGAACCCGCCGGACCGATTCTGGTATCCCGTTTACCCGGACAATCCCCAAGGCAGTGAGTTGTTCTTCCTCGACACCGTCGCGGTAAGGGACACACAATTCTTCGACTGTCTCGGGTGGCACGCGAATCGCACTTCCTATTTGCTGCCCCACCCATTCCGTGCGCTGGAGGGCATCGTCTCAATAGATCGGGTGCTGGTTCCCTTCTGGTCCCTCTGGCTCCCAGCAGGGTTTGCCACGTTCGCGTTTGTGCTGAGAGCAGGATTGTGCCGCCGCCGGCTCGTGCGCGGATCTTGCGTTCAATGCGGCTACGATCTCCGCGCCAGCAAAGACCGCTGCCCTGAGTGTGGCACGCCGGTCCCCGCCGAGGTGAAGGCATGATCCGCCGCCTCTTCACTGTCGCGTCGGTGCTGTCGCTGTTGCTCGCGTTGGCGTCCGCAGCCGCTGTGGCCAGAAGCTATTGGGTGGTTGCGCGCGTCAGCTATACCGAACGGAATGGCTACGGGCGGATGATGGTGTCGTGTGGCCGCGTGGTCGATCTCTTCCAGCCGACGGCGAGGCCCCTGAGCGTCGGTGGACGACAATACGCTGGCTGGTCCGTTTACGCCCGACCTGCGGGCGTGGGCGACCCGGCCGTGGACTTGCCCGCCGATCGCTTTGGGTTCGGGAGCGGACACTTCTTCACGAGCATGGCTCATGACATGGAATGGCGGTCCTACCCCATCTGGTGGTTACCAGCGCCGTTCATGTTCATTTCGCTCGCGGGATTTGCGGGGTCCCTCAGGCGGAGGCGGAGGCGGCTGGCAGGACTTTGCGCCGTCTGCGGCTACGACCTGCGGGCCAGCACCGACCGCTGCCCCGAATGCGGCACGCCGATCCCCGCCACGTCCTAGCCCGCGGCCGGGCGGGACCAGCCACAACGGCGGACGCCGGGAAGCGGGACGCACGGCTGGGCGGTACAATTCGGCCCGATGATCCGAAGGAGGGCTACCTGATGGCTAAGTTCATCGTCCCCAAAAACGTTGGCCATTGTTTCGTTGGGCAAGGCTTGACTGGCATGTGGACGGTCATGAACGGACAAAGCGGCAAGAATCATGTCTACATCCCGTGCAAAACGCGGGAGGAAGCCGAATCGATTTGCGAGAAGCTGAATACCGGGAATCACAACGGACAAATCAACATCCCGCAGAACGTTTATCACGCCCGATAGCTGGACCAGCCACGACGCCGGACGCCGGGGAGCACGGCCAGGCAGTAGGGTGGCCAGCAGACTATCGCTGGCCGGTGATCGGCGCGATGAGGACGCGCCAAATCCCGTAGACGCCGAGAGCGAAGACGGCGATAAACACCGCGAGCATCAAGAGCCAGACGATCATCGTGAAC
>DASXMX010000030.1:0-3510 GCA_036495445.1 Tepidisphaeraceae bacterium | reverse complement strand
TTGTGTTCGCCCTCTTCCGTAGGGGCGAATCTTGTATTCACCCTTCTCCGCGGGTTCGAAAAAGACGGGTGAACGCGAGGTTCACCCTACAGGGCGAACACAAGGTTCGCCCCTACCGGAATGCCTTGTATTTTCGCAGCGGGCTGTCGTTTTTGACGAACACGAAGTCGCCGCCGGTGAGGGCGTCGTCGTAGGGGCGGTAGATCAGGTCGACCACGTCGTAGAGCGTGAAGTTGAAGTCGTACATCACGTCCAGGACCTGCCGCGGGGTGGTCCGGCCGATGTAGGCCTCCAAAACGCCGAACTCGATCTGACAGAGTTCGCAGGACTGTAATGCAGTGGTCGCCCCTTTCAGGGCCGGCAGTTCGAATCCCTGTAAATCGAGCTTCAGGAAATCGGGCGATTTGCCTTCGCGTGCGGCGATCGCGTCAATCGTGAGAACCTTCACCTCGACCCGGGTGCCCGCCTCCCCCTGCACGTGGCCCAATAGCGACGACCCGGCGGTCGACGTCTGCTCGTTGCCCCAGACGTTCAGGTGGGCCGTCCCCTCCGTCTCGCCCACCGCCGCGTCGACCACAATCGGCGCGGGTTGGATCCCGGCGATGTTTTGCCGGATTTTCGACTGCAACTGCGGGTTCGGCTCGACGAGGACCAACTGCGCGCCGGGAAATGTTTGCGCGGTCTCGGCGGCCCAGGAGCCGTCGTACGCGCCGCAATCGAAGATGACGCGCGGCGTGAACCCGAGACTCGCCGCGTGGGCGATTCGACCCAATCCGGTTGCCTTTTTCGAGGGCGGTGCGACTGCGGGCACCGGTGGGCGCCTTCGGACCAGCTCCAGCCCGAAGGGTTTGAGCGGCAGGTCCAATACGCGCTTCGCCATTCGCCCGGTGCGTCCCATGCTGTCGTCTCTCCGATGTTTTGGCCTGCCTCGATCCTTTTCAGACGGGGCCTAGATACCATACCCTTCCGATCATCGGCTATCGGTCAGAAATGAGCATCCGAACTATTTTTACAAACGATGGCGCATGGCCGCGGCGGCTGTGCGGATTCCTGCTGGCCCTAGCGCTTTGGGCTCCCGCTGCCATCGGCGACACGCTCGTGTCATTCGCGACGGAGAGTCGCTTCCGGCCCGGGCGGTACATGCCCGTTCGCGTGCAACGGGACGCCGGCTGGGGAGCGGTCACGCTTCGCGCGCGGGGGATGCTTCCGACGTCGCTCGCGGGCGACGGTGCCCCGGACGTTGTTGTCCCGTGGCTGGCGCTGTCTGATTCCGTCAGCGATGCGCGATGGGAAGGGGGCGATGGCGGGAGCCATCCGCTTGCGACGCGCCTTCATCCATTGAGTGACGACGAACGACTCGTGGCATACGCGGGGATATTGCCAAACGGTGGACAGCTTCTGTTCCCCGGCAAGACGATCGTGCCAATCGGATTGGACCTCTCACGGCCGCTGCTCGAACCGGTAGCAGCATGGGAATCCCTCGACGCCGTTGTGCTGAGCGCGGCGGCGTTCACACGGCTGGACGAATCGCATGTGTCGATGCTTCTAGCCGGGGGAACCGTCATTGCGGTGAGATCTCAGACGCGCCCCGACGCGCGATGGTTTTGGACACACGTAGGCGAGGATTGGGTCCTGCGATTCTCCCCGGCCGGACCGTCGTCGATCATCGAGCCGGCCGCGTACTCGCCGACTTACGAGTGGGAGCGGGGCTGGCCCGCGACGTTCGGGCGGCGGATCGTCCTCGCCGCCGTGCTGTTCTGTCTCGTCGGCGGAGCGGTGCTGCTGTGGCGATCCCGCTGGGCGGCGGCAGCATTCGTTGCCCTCAGTTGCCTCTTCGCCGCGGCGCTGGCCGCGTGGTACGCGCGGCAATCCCCCATGCTGCAACTCGCCGCCGCCGTGCGGATCGACGAGGGGCCGGTCACGCAGTTCGACGTGTGGACCTGGGATTCGCCCGTGCGTGCGTCCGACGGATCGTTCCCCGCCGCCGGCCTCACGCGCCCGGTCTTCGCCTCCGCGCGGCAACCGGAGCAAACGCAAACCCGCCTCGAATGTTCATCCGACGGCCAGCCCGACCGCTTCCTCTTTCACATCGCCCCCGGCCAGTCGCTCGCCTTTCTCTCCCGGGACCTTCGCCTCGACCCGCCCGCGCCGCCGGCCCTGTCCCCCGCGCGCGGGCCGTTCGCCGATTTTGCGACGACCCTCTATTTCCGCCGCGGTGATGTAGTCGCCGGCCAGTACGCCGCGCGGGCCTCGGACTTCCGCCCGTCCGTCCCCGTCATCGTCCTGCGGCAAGCCCCCAAGTGATCCACGAAGAACACGAAGCAACACGAAGCAACACGAAGAAACGGCGAAGTTGGCCGAACGCTTCGTTCCTTTTTTCTCTGTGTTTATCTCTGTGCCCTCTGTGTCTCTGTGGTTCAATTCTTCCTCGGCCGCCCGCGCGAGATAACTTGGGGATGAGCGGATACACTGTCCCGCTCAAGATTCGGAGGCGTTCGCGTGCCGCAGCAATCGGTATTGGCCGTTGTCAGCGTGTTGGGCAAGGACCAGAAGGGCGTCGTCGCGCAGTTCGCCACCTACCTGGCCGACCGCGGCGTCAACATCGAGGACATCGAGCAGCGCGTCGTCCGCGGTTTCTTCCTCATGGACATGCTGGTCGAACTCAAGGACCTCTCGGTCGACCTGTCCGAGCTGATCACCGGCCTGCTTGATCTGGGCAGGCGGATGGAGATGGAAGTCCGCGTCCACCTTCACAGCGAGCGGCGGGCAAAGAAAGTCGCACTCCTGGTCAGCAAGGAACCCCACTGCTTGCAGCAGTTGATCGAGGACTTCCGCGCCGGCACCCTGCGCGGCGAAGTCGTGGGCGTCTTCGCCAACCATCCCGATTTGGAAGGGATTGCGAAACAAGCGGGCTTGCCCTTCGCGTGCCACCCGGCGGACGATCCCGCCGCTCATTTCGACTGGCTGGCGCGTTCGCTCGCCGCCGCGGCGCCCGACCTTATTGTCCTCGCCCGCTACATGCGGATCCTGCCCTCTTCGATGATCGCGGCCTTCCGCAACCGGGTCATCAACATCCACCCGTCGCTGCTCCCGTACTTTCCCGGCGCCGCCCCATACAAGCAAGCCTACGAGAGCGGCGTCCGCGTCCACGGGTGCACCGCCCACTTCGTCACCGAGCAACTCGATGAGGGACCGGTCATCTTCCAGGACGTCTTCCACATCAACGTCGGCGCCGACACGCTGGAGGACGTGAAGGCGAAGGGATTGGACCTGGAAGCCAAAACGCTCTCGCGGGCGGTGCGCCTGTTCCTGGACGAGGAGTTGGTGGTGGTGGAAGGCAAAGTGATTTTTAAGCCGGGGATCAGCCGGTTCCTCCGGCCGCCAGCCCCAAGAGCGGATGCATAGCTTTTACCCTCTCCCGGTACTCCGGGAGAGGGCAGGGTGAGGGTTTGCCGCGTGATGTAACGCGTGAGATGAGTGTCATTGGACTATTGATTAATCAGAGCCGGG
>DASXMX010000029.1:0-9012 GCA_036495445.1 Tepidisphaeraceae bacterium | reverse complement strand
AGGGCGCGAATGGCAATCCTCCGTCGGAGGACGAGGGCCCCGCCCGGTGAGCACGACCACCTTCCTGCTGATCCGCCACGCCGCCCACCTGCTGGCCGGCGACACGATCGCCGGCCGCTCGGCCGGCGTTTACCTCAGCCCTTTGGGCCACGAACAGGCCCGGGCGATGGCCAATCGCGTCGCCACGCTTCCCGTCCGCGCGATCTATTGCAGCCCGATCGATCGGGCCCGCGAAACCGCGGCCCCATTGTCCGAACGACTCCAACTGCCGGTCCAGACCTCCGACGCCCTGTCCGAACTCGACTTCGGCGAATGGACGCGCAAGACCCTCGACGAACTCCGCACGCAGCCGCTCTGGCAGCACTGGAACGCCTTCCGCAGCGGCACGCGAATCCCGGGCGGCGAATCGATGCTCGACCTGCAATCCCGGATCGTCGGCGAAATGCTGCGGCTGCGCAACCACCACCCGGACCAATGCGTCGCCCTCGTCACCCACGGGGACGTGATCAAGGCAGCTGTCGCCTACTGGCTTGGCGTCGCGCTCGACCTGTTCCGGCGGATCGAAATCGGCCTCGCCTCCGTCAGCGTCGTCGCCGTGGGCGACCGCGGGCCGTGGGTCCTCTGCGTGAACAACACCGGCGAAATCCAAATGCCATATTCCCATTGACGATGCGCCGGAGGTGGGTGGCATGAGCATGGACTCATGCCCGTGGCGTTGCTCGGAAATGCAACCACAGGGTACACAGAGCGCACAGAGGGATACGAGAGTTCGCGTGATCATCCTCCCGCGCTCCGCGGCGCGCCCGGAGGGCCGCGTGTATTGAATCCAGAGCAAGCAGCAATCGTCACGTTCGGATCGTCGGAGTTCCCGTTTAGATCTCCAGCGACAAGATCCGTTCGAGCTGCTCACGATAGGGTGTAGCATCCGCCCCGCACATCGAAGCCATGGCAGCACGAAACGCTACGGAGGCGCAGCAGTAGAAGCTCATCGGCCTGCGCGGGACGCTCACGCCGGCGTCCCACAGGACGCACGGGCGGGGCGCCCGTGCCACAATCGCCTTCGGCCGATTTTCTAACGCCCCGGCGCCCGTCCGGCCGATGCATTATCGGACCGTCGACCCGGGAAGGCCCATGAACACGTTTTCGCCGCGCCGCGCCGCCTCCATCTTCGCCGTTTTGGGCTTTCTGTTCGTAATGCTGATCTGCCGCGTCGCATACCTGGAGACCTACGGGCGGGAGCAGACAATCCGCCAGGCCGACCGGCAGCAGCACCAGACGCTGATCCTACAGGCCCGCCGCGGCAGCATCTTCGACCGAAACGGGTTCCTCCTGGCCGGCACCATCCAGACGCAGACGCTGTTCGTCGACCCGAAGTTCATGTTCGAGGTCTACCAGCAGGACGGCCACAGCCTCGTCGAGATGGACGAGGCGGTGATGGCCCTTTCGAAGATCCTCGACAGGGACCCGCTTCAGGTCTCGCAGCTCCTCTCCGACCGCTCGACCAACCGCTTCGTGAAGGTGGCGGAGAACCTCGACGAAGCCACCTGCACCGAGATCCAGAAGCTCAAGCTGCCCGGCGTCGGCCTGCAGCCGACCAGCGCCCGGTTCTATCCGATGGGCGCCCTCGCCGCCCACCTGCTGGGCGGCACGATGAAGGATGGGCACGGCCTCGACGGACTGGAGCTGGAGTTCGATAAGCTCCTCTGCGGCAAGGACGGCTACGCCCGGATGCTCAAGGACGCCAGCCACCATCCGCTGGCGATGAACGCCGAGGACTACCTCCCGCCCGAGCACGGCCAGCACCTGATCCTCACGATCGACGCCAACATCCAGATGATCGCCGAGCAGGAACTCGCGGAGGCGGTCACCGAAAACAAGGCCGCACGCGGCGAAGTCGTGGTGATGGACCCCAAGACCGGCGAGGTCCTGGCGCTGGCCAACTACCCCACGTTCAGCCCGCAGAATTTCCAGGACGCGCCGGCCGATGTGCGGCGGGACAGCACGCTGGTGATGCCCTACGAGCCCGGCTCGACGATCAAGCCGTTCGTCATGGGCCCGGCCCTCGCGCAGCACATCACGCGGGCGAACGAAGTCTGGCCAATCACCAGCGAGCGTTACCACGTGCCCAACAGCAAGCGCGTGATCGAGGACGTCCACTGGTCGGGCGCGCTGTCCACGTGGGACGTTCTGGTGAAGTCGAGCAACATCGGCATGTCCATGCTCGGCGAACGCATGGGCAACCCAAGGCTGCACAGTGCGCTGAGCAGTTGGGGCTTCGGCCGCCCGACCGGCATTGAACTGCCCGGCGAAGAGGGCGGCCTGCTCGAGCCGCTCAAGAAGTGGAACAGTTGGACCACCGAATCCGTATCCCAAGGCTATGAGCTGATGGTCACCCCGCTTCAATTGGCCCGCGCGTTCTGCGCCTACGGCAATGGCGGGCGGCTCGTGAAACCGACGCTGATTAAGGGGTGTCTCGGCGCCGAGGACCAGGTCGTCCCGCGGATCAAACCGACGGAGCTCACGCTGCTGCCGAGGGTACTCGATCCGATCACCGCCGCCGAGATGAAGCGCGTCATGTGCGACGTCGTGATCCGCGGCACCGCGCCGCGTGCCCGCAGCAACACCTGGAACATCTTCGGCAAGACCGGCACCGCCTACATTTCCGAGGGCAAGCACGGGTACAGCCACACGCGATACAACAGCAGTTTCATGTGCGGCGCCCCAGCCGAGAACCCGCGGATCGTGGTCGCGATGATCGTGCACGAGCCGGACAAGACGATCGCCCACTACGGCGGCAACGTCTCCGGCCCCGCCGACAAGCGGTTGGTCGAGCGGACGCTCAGCTACCTGCAAGTCCCCTCCTCGCCCGACATCCCCCTGCCGCCGCCCGCGGTGGCGTCGGTGCTGGTCGGTTACAACCCAAAGGTCTACCAGCGCGGTCACCACGACACGAGCAGCGCACATGATTAGACACAGCAGGAGCCTGCCCCTCCCACTGGTCATCCCGGATCGCCGCTTGCGGTTTCGCAATCCCGCGCGACCGACGCGGCCTTCGGTCGGATGTCGGGCTTGGGCAATCGCAGTTGAGTTTCGGGACGGTATGGGCATGTACTCGTGCCCGTGCTATTCCGCGCGGAAGACACGGGCATGAGTACATGCCCATGCCACCCAATGCAGGACCAATAGGCAATAGCTTCCAATGGCCACGCCGGGATCAAGGCGATCGACCAGAATGATCGCCAGCGCATGCAACCGGCCGAGTCTTTCACCGCCCACACCGCTGCTCACCGAAGACCGAACTCGGTGGCCAAGGCCTTTTCGAGGTATGGCCACGGATATATGGTAAAACTCTCCGAAGTCACTGCCGGCATTGGAATTCCACGCGCCGCAACCGCAAGGCGGTCGGCATCGAACTCTGTTTTGGGAACCTTCGGGAGGAGCAAGCGCGGAAAGCGCACGGATGCCCAGCCGTCGCGCCGGATTCGCTGACGACAGGGGAGCGTGGCAAGTTCCGCCTCCGCCGGGAGCGAGATCCCGATCCAATCAAGGATTTCGGCAACCGGATGCTCGCCGTCACGATCACGGTAAATGCTCGTGATGCGAAATAGCACGCAATTCCCCGAGCTGAGCGTGAACCGGATCACGTCGCCGACCTGATAACGCGAAACTTGCTTCCTTCGCGGGCGAACGCTCTTGCGCGGCGGTTGGGGTCCCGTGAGCCGCTCGCGCAGATCGTCCAGGACGCACGCCCGCTTCGTCAGATCGGCTGTAGACGCGCCCAAATCTCGCCAACGTTCCACATCTGAGCCTGAGTCGATGATGTCGATTGCTTTGTTCTTCGTTTCCTCTTCGAGCCGCCCGAGCCCCCATTGAGTGCGCGCCAACGCGACCCAGAAAAGTGGCTCAACATGCGGCCGATGTTCCGGTGAGACGTCCAGATACTTGTCCCGCACCTGTGCGTGCGCCTCGGCATCGCTCATGCCGCTGGCGATCATGTCGCGGTAATCATCGCGGACGTCAGCCGCGGTATCGTCGGCAAAGATCGCGGTGCCCCAAGTGCCCATTCGTGAAAGCTAACCGAGACGCACTCAATGGACCAGAACAGGGGCGAATTGCACGGACTGCCCGCCGGTCCGTTGGTTTGGTGCGCATGGCTTTCGAGATGCTGGCGGTAACATCAACGCCGAATGAACACTACCTCGGGAACGGAGAGCGGGACGCCGAGTGCATCGACGTCGATCAGCCCTCCAATGGCCGATCACCTTCGGGCGTTTCTCGCCGGGCGGGACGTGGCGTGTCCCGCGTGCGGGTACAACGTTCGCGATTTGGGCGGGTCGCGGTGCCCGGAGTGTGGGGAGGAGTTGGTGCTTCACGTCGGGCTGGCGGAGCCGCGGCAGGCGGCGCTGATCGCGGGGTTGATCGCCCTGGCCGCGGGGGCGGGATTGAACGGCTTGCTGCTCGGATACTTCATCATTCGGCAAAGGCTCATGGACGATATCAGTATCGGGGCGAGCTTCTTCGTCCTGAATGCGGCCGGGCTGGTCGTGCAAGGCGCCGCACTGGTTCTATGGCTCCGGTTCTGGCGTGCCATCCGGCGGCGCAGCCGTTCCGCGAAAGCCATGTTCGTGACGGGGTGCTGGCTTCTGACGCTCATCAACTTGTTGATCTTTTCCGTGTTGATACGGTGACTCCGCCTCGCCGAATCAGTTCTTCGGCTCCGGCAACTTCGGGTACATCTCGTCGCGGAGCGGGATTTCCTTGTAGCGGCCGGGGTCGCGTTCGTTGAGTTTTTCGACGATGTCGTGGACGTTGCCCAGGTCAACGCTGGTGCGGTCGCCTGTGCGGGTGTCTTCGACGGTGCGGTAGCCGCGGATCACCTCGTCGAAATCGGCGAAGCTGCGGTCCTGGATGTTCTCCCCGCGGCGCCACGCCTCGTTGTACCGGTCCAACGCCGCCTGCCGGTGCCGTCGGGAAACGGTATTCGGTCAGCTTGATGTCGGCGCGGCTTCCGGTCGCGCCCGCGGCGCTCATCAGCAGCGGCCATTCAGCTTTGCCGTGAACGAGGCGCCGCCGGAGCAGTGGTCCTTGGCGTCCTCGAAGGCGCCCCGGATCGCGGGGCGGCCATCGAATTAGCGGTCGAGATCGGGAAAGGTCAATTCGCGAGCCGCCCGAACAGTGCTGAAAGGTTCTCGCAAACGACCATCCGCCGCAGCGCCCATGGCAACGACACATGTCCCCCATGTTGCGACGATGAGCCCGCGAAGCAGTGTCCAGGACACACAGCCTCCGCATCTGAATCTGAATCTTGCGGAGATTTTAACACGAGAACGTCACAAAGGGCTGGTCGCCGACAAGCCATGTTGGCAATTAACCGGCCTTCAAGACTTGCCCGTCGGGTCCGATGACCACGTGGCGGGGCTTGCCGCGGGTGATGGTGACGCGGTGCCCTTTTGCTTCGGCGGAGTATTCCCAGCCGTCGGTTACCGTCGTTGCCCCACTGACGCCGGTCCCATGGCAGGCGTCGCACTCGACCACGCTGGTGAAGAGCGGGAGCTTTCCGGACCCGTTGCACTGCGGGCATTTCATCGAAACAAACCTCGGCATTCAAAGGAACACGTTCGGTGGCTCAGCGGAGGCCGCCAGGCGGATTATCGTCCAGGCAAGCAAGTAACATGCCGAACCTCCACCCGCCCGTCCCGGATTATGGGCTTCGTCGGTTCACCCCCCAGCGCGGCAAGCGGTGATACGAGGAGGCCGAATGCGGTGAAAACCCTTCCGCGGCAAACTGATTCGAACCAGAGCGTTACACCGGGTTGAGCTCGGAAGGGCTCGGCTTCGGTAAATCGATCCGAACGCGGCCACGGATCTCGCGCCAGGAGCGGGCGATGAAATATCCGAGGATCAGCACCCCGGCCAGCGGTCCGGGGCCATAGCTGTTTGTCAAATGGCCCCAGGGGAACCAGAGGAAGGCGTAGGCGGTCAGGAACAGCAAATAGGAGACGACCAACACGACCCGGCTCAGGGCGCCTCCGGGCGACTGCCCACCGTGGACGGCCGCCGTCCGGCTCCGTCGCAGCCAAACCTCCCACAATGACCAAGCGAGCGCGGGCGCGACGAGGATGTACGTCGACGGCTCGGTCGCCATACCAAAGGCGGTCATCCAGACGGCGGTCATCCCGTACGCGCGGGGAATCAGCCCCCGCCGCGGCCACGCGGCCAATCGCCCGGCGATACAAACGGCACCGATGAACACGCCGATAACAGCCTGCAGGATCATGAATGCCCGCATTGACATCACGATGCCAAACGCGCGGTAGCGCAGGATCCGCACGTCCTGGTCCCAGCTCGTGATGGCGGGCAGCGCCTTGGCATCGTTGGTCAGATGCCACCACCAGCGCTGATGCTCGACCCGCATCCCGTGCGGCCGGAAGATAAAGGGCAGCGCGAACGCCGCGGCCAGCGTCATCGCAAAGCGCCAACCGAATTGTCGCGGGTAGAGGGCCGCGAGCAGCAGGCCAAACGCGACGGGATAGAGCTTGAGCGTGGTCGGGATCGTCACGAGGACTGCGGCGATCCACCACCGCCCGGTGCAACAGGCCGCGACCGCACCGACGAGGCAGCCGACCAGCTGCGTGCTCGATTGCCCGTTGTTCAAACACCCGGTGACGGACCAGAGGACCAAAAGGAAGAAGATCGGCCAGTCGCGCCGGGCGAGCGGCCGGGGCACGCCGACCCGGCTGCACCAATAGAGCGCGCCGAAGCAAACAGACGCGAGGAACGCGCGCCAGACGACCTCGCCCACCGGGCCGGGCATGTAGCTCAACGGGACGGAAGAGGATGGCGGCGGTCGGGCTGTACCGGTAGCCGCCCCAGGCACCGCTGTCGCGGACCTGCCACTCGCCCGCCTGGGCGACCCGCCGCTTGGCCCGCTCCCGCTCGCCCGCCGGGAGGTCGTCGAGCGACGTGTAGAGATGCCCGCCGTCGCGCCACGCCCGCCCGGCATCGACGTAAACGAAATACCCGCTCTGGTGGTGCCGCTTCTGGACCGAGACGCGGACGCTGACCGCAGCGAGCGCAACGAGGACCGCGATCGGCGCGACGTTGCGCAAAAACCCTCGGATCGAATCGACTGCGGGATCAGCGACGGGCAATTTCAACGGACGATTCCCGGCTTACCATACGGCTTTGCGCGCGGAGCGCTTCCCCGCGCGCGGGAGTCGCCGAATGTAGGCAGCCAATCGTCGCCCGCAACCATCCAATTCGTAATGTGTTCAACGGGCGCGGACCCGTAATACGTTGGGCAGATTCTTTCTCCCTCCCCCGCGCCGGGGGAGGGAATTGTGGGCATACCGCGGGAAGCTTGATGCACCCGGCGCGCTGCATTCACTCCGCGGTTGCGGCATGCGCCAACCCGTCCAACCCGGCCCGCATCTTCGCGATCAACTCGGAGAGGCCTTGAATGTGATGACGCGCGGCGAGGTACGCGGGATCGTTGTAGGCGAGCCACGTTTGGCCCGCTTCGTCCTCGTAGGCAAGAGCCCTGAGCGGCAGATCGATCCCGGTCGTCTGCGCCGCCTGCATGAGCGGCGTGCCCGCGGCGGGATTGCCGAGCAGGAGCACCTGCGTCGGCCGCAGCGGCAGGTTCACCTGCTTCGCCCCGGCCGCATGGTCGATCCGCGCGAAGACGTGAATGCCTTGGGCACCAAGCCGGGCTTGCAGCCGATCGAGCGTCTGCCCGACATCGTATCGGCTCGGGACGACGATGAGCCCCGCCGGCACGTTTGACAGTTCGTCGGCCATGGCGTTCTCCAAATATGGACACCCATGCTTCTCATTCACCACGTTGTTCAGAGGGCAGTTCCTTCCCGAACCCCTGCCCCACGCTGTACGGGTAGAGCATCACCGGCGACGGCGTGCCGCCGGCCAGCTTGATCATCGAATTGAGCTGGCCCCGGTGATAGGTCGCGTGATCGGCCACGTGCAGCATGACGGTCCACGTCGGCAGCTCGAACCGCTTGCCGCCACGGTTGCGGGAGCGGATCACGCGTTGCAACGACCCGGGTGTCTGCACGTCGGCGAAGGCGAGCAGCTCCTGATGCACCGCGGCCCACCGCCCCGGCAGCTCCTTGCGCGTCGGCGCCGGGTCGTCCACGTACATGACATCCAGCCCGTTGAGCCGCTGCAGCCACGTGCGCTGCGCGAGCATCGCGTGATTCAGCAGTTTCTCGAGCGAGCCGACCGAGATGTTCTGCTCGCGGCTGTAACCCTCGTCGCTGACCGTCTCCGCCGCTGCAATGATCTGCGCGTCGGCGTACACCATGTAACGCCACAGGAAACGAATCGCTTGGATGTCTGTCATCGATGATCCACCTGCCCTACCATGTTAGGCTCGGTCAAACGATGCGGGAGGTCGCCATGTCGATGCAAACCGAATCCGTCGCGGCGAAGTGGATCGAAACGCCTCTGGGCCGGATGATCGCCGTGGCCGGCGAACGCGAAATTCTCTACCTGGAGTTCGCGGACGAATGCAATTCCGAGCGGCCGATCGAGCGAGCCCGCTCGGCAATGGATTTTGCGACCGCCCACCCGTTGCTCGAGACGCTCGCCGGCGAGATCGACGCGTATTTCGCAGGACGCTTGACGGCGTTTTTGGTCCCCGTCGCACCGCAGGGGAGCGACTTCGAACGCCGGGCGTGGGAGTACCTGCGGACGATACCGTTCGGCCAGACGCGCAGCTACGGGCAGCAAGCCCGCGCGATCGCCGGACCGAACGCGGCCCGTGCGGTCGGTCGGGCCAACGGGGCCAACCCGATTGCACTCGTCATTCCCTGCCATCGCGTGATCGGCGCCGACGGCAGCCTCACGGGTTACGGGGGCGGAATGCACCGTAAGCGGTGGCTGCTCGACCACGAACGCCGGTACTGCCCGGCAGAGGAAGGCACTCTACCATTTGGCGGGTAACGCCGCGGCGGCCCCGGGAGGGCGAGGCTCCCGCCGAGCCGCGTCTTTCGA
>DASXMX010000028.1:0-7503 GCA_036495445.1 Tepidisphaeraceae bacterium | reverse complement strand
GTCCATGCCCATGCCACCCAATACAGTCTCCGCCGTTTCGAGGAGCCACGTCCGATCGCGTACAATGGTTTAGCCATGGAATGCGCGATCCCCGAACGCGATTGGAAGCTCTTCTCGCGGGAACTCCAACCCATCGCGCTCGACCGATTCTGCCAGCGCAGGGATTGCTGACCGAGGACGAGATGTCGCGCTTCACGCCGGAAACGCGGGAGTGGGTGGAGAGGATGTTGAGCATTGGGCGATCTCGCTGAAGAGGCAGCCCAGGTTCATGTGTTTTCCGGGCGACGGGCGCGACGAAGCTCGTCAATCTCGCGGCGCACCTGCTCTTGCGTGAAGAACCCTCCCCTGTCCGCATTCTCCGACGCGCGCACCAATTTGGCCTTGAGTTGGTCGTATGCCGCGTCGAGTTCTGCATCCGTGTGTGACATCATCCGCCCGGCTTCAGCGCTTGCGCCCATTGCCGATCGGCCTCAGCAAGCCCCAACGGCAACGGCATTCCGTATCGCAGTAATCGACTGTACCGGCCGTGGTCATATGTCTGAGCAAAGGCAGGAGGTAGGTCGAGCGGCACGGCCCCGTCTTCGGGCTTCAAGGGAATCGGCACGGTCGGGAGCGAATCGCGAACCGTCCAACGGTACACGTCGCTCTGCCCCCACTGCGGGCCATGGGTCACGAACACGTAGTAGTCGGCCGGCGGAAGCGGGTCGCGCATCGGCACGCGCTCGCCGCCGACGAGCAGGTCGATTTCGACGAGATTAACCTCGTGAACAATCAGGTTCTGTCGCTTGGCCAGATAGGCGGCCCGATCCCGGCTGCCGCGGCGTTTGTGGCTCGGTGACAACAGTTCGATGTCCGTCACCACGCGCTCGCCAGGAAGGTACGTGATTTCCACATACACCTGCTTTGGCGGATCAAAATTCTCGATGTCGTTCGCCAGCGTCGTGGGCATCTCGATGCGCTCCCCCAGCGTGGCGGCATGGTTCTCCGGCAGCCGCTCGTTGAGTTGGGCGCGACATTGGACCAGGAATTCCTGATGAGAATCGGCCCAACGGTTCATCGCCTCGACGTATGGGTCCATTCCGGGAAACGGGCTGGGCATTGCAACTCCTGAAACCCGGTCGCGCGAAGTATACCGCGCCTGCTCCACAAGCGCGACAACGCCCCACGCGGCGGGTCGTATCAATGTTCGATCCATCAGAGCCCATCACAAGAGGAGCGGAGTCGAATGCCCAGGAAGCGATTGTTGTTGTGCGCCGCCGTCGCGGCGGCGGTGTCGTATTCGGGAATCGTCGTTGCGGCGCCCAAGAGAAACGCCAGCACGGCGTCCAAAGCCAAGGCCGACCCGGCGAAGATCCTCCAGAGCGTCAAGGCCTCGTCGAGTTTTGACGTGACGGTCTTCGCCGCCCCGCCCGACGTCTCCTACGTCACCTGCCTGACGGCGGCGCCGATGACGGACGTCTTCATCGGGATCGACGAAACCGGGTCGCTGGGCCACCAGCCCAACGCCGGGCGGGTCGTCCGCGCGGTGGATACGAACGGGGATGGCCGCGCTGACAGGTTCGTGACGTTCGCCACAATGGACCACCCGCGCGGGCTCGTGTGGGATGACGGCAAGCTGTGGGTGCTCCACCCGCCCTACCTGACGCTCTACACCGACAACGGCACCGGCGTCGCCGGGCCGGGCAGGGACCTGGTCAGCGGCATCAGCACTGAGGCGCTCGTGAAGGGCCGCGGCGCCGACCACACGACCAACGGCATCCGCATGGGGATCGACGGGTGGATCTACATCGCCATGGGCGACTTCGGGATGTTTCACGCAGTCACCGCGGACGGCAAGCCGTTTCAGGTCCACGGGGGCGGCGTGATGCGCGTCCGGCCCGACGGGACCGACCTGGAGATCTACTCCTTCGGCACCCGCAATATCTATGACGTCGCAATTGATCCGTTCATGAACGTCTTCACCCGCGACAACACCAACGACGGGGACAACTGGAACGACCGCCTCGCCTACGACGTGCCCAGCGGGTACTACGGCTACCCCAGCTACTTCATGCATTTCCCCGGCGAGTTCATCGACTGCCTGGCCGACTACGGCGGCGGCGCGCCGTGCGGGTCGATCTTCCTCGACGAGCCGAACCTGCCCAAGGGCTTCTTCACCGTCGAGTGGGGCCGCAGCGAGGTCGACCATCACCCGCTGGCCGCGGACGGCGCCAACTTCAAGGCGGGCTTCGAGAAGTTCATGACGATCCCCCGCGGGACCGACATCGACGCCGACGGCCTGGGCCACCTGTTCGTCTCCTCGTGGGCGAACGGCGGGTTCAGTTACAGCGGGCCGAACGTCGGGTTCGTCGTCCGCGTTACGCCCAAGGACTGGAAGCCGACGAGCTTCCCCGATCTGCACAAGGCCAGCGAAGAGCAGTTGCTCGAATACCTCGCCTCGCCCAGCGGCGTGTTACGACAGGCGACACAGCGGGAGATCCTCCGCCGGGGCGAGAAGCCGGGGGTGGCCGAAGGATTAGAGAAGCTCGCCGCGTCAAACGCCCTGCTTCAAGGACGGGCGGCGGCGATCTTCACGATCCAGCAGTTACTCGGGCCCAAGGGTTATGCGGCGCTGGCGAAACTCACGGCCGATGATGGTGTCCGCGAGTTCGCACTCCGTGCGTTGGCCGACCGGAAGGGAGACGCGTCGATCCCGATCGCGCCGTTCCTTGCGGGGTTGAAAGACAAGAACCCGCGCGTCCGCATGATGGCGGCGTGGGGCCTGAACCGGCTCGGCCGGGCGGAGGCAATCCGGCCCCTCATGCCGCTCCTTGCCGATCCCGACCCGATCGTCGCGCACGTCGCGATGCAGAGCCTCATCGCGCTGCACGCGGTGGACGCCTGCCTCGACGCGGTCGATCCGTCGAACCAAAAGCTCGCGCAAGGCGCCGTTCGCGTCCTGCAGCATTTCCACGAAATCCTGGTCGTCGAAGGGCTGATGAAAAAGTCCGAAACGACGCAGGATGCGACTGTCCGGGGAATGATCTATGGCGGCCTGTGCCGGCTCTATCACGCCGAGGCCCCGTGGGACGGCAAATGGTGGGGAACCCGGCCCGACACCCGAGGCCCCTACTACAAGCCGGTCGATTGGGACGGCACGACCCGCATTGGCGGGGCCATCGAAACCGCCCTGCTCCATGAGAAGGGCGACTCGCTCCGGTCGCTCGTCTACGAGGTGCAACGCAACGGCGTCGATTCGGGGGACGTGGCGGCGGACGTCGCGAAGGCGGCGACGAGCGACCCCACCATCCGGCAGATCGTCGTCGACACGCTCGACAATCGGCGGATCCTGACGCCGGACCAGGTCCAACTGTTGGGGCGGGTCGCCATGTCCGATCAGGAGTCCACGGCCACCCGCGTCAAGGCGCTTCGCGCCTTGCAATACGGTCAGGGCAGCCCCGGTGCATCCGATGCGATCGCCGACGCGCTCGGTGCCGTCCTGGCCAGCCCGAATGCCGCCGCGCCGCTCCGCGGCGTGTTGGACGACTACCTCCGCCAGACCGAGCACGCGAGCAAGATCCGCCAGTTTGAGAAATTGGCCGAGAGCGATTCCGGCCCGAAGGGAGAGTTGGCTTACGCCGTGCTGGTGAACATGGCCAACAGCCGGCTGATCAAACCCGCGGCCCGGGACGCGGCCCAGCAGGCGATCGACAAGGCGTGGGACAATCCGCAGGCGACGATCCGCCTGCTTCATGCGATCGCGCTGACCAAATCCCGGGCGTACGCGTCGAAGGTCGAGGCGCTGAGGTCGAGCGCCGACCCGCAAGTCGCGCAGGCCGCCTCGTCCGCCGCGGCCCAACTGGGCGGCACGGCCGTCGCGGGCGCCGGCGGCGGGCGGTTGATCCAGGACATGCCCTACGACGCCGTCATCACGGCGGCCAAAAAGGACCGGGGCGACGCGAAGCTCGGCAAGGAGCTCTTCACCCGCCAGGGGTGCGTCGTCTGCCATACCACCTCGCCCGAGGAACCGCCGAAGGGCCCGCTGTTGGCCGGCATCGCCCAGCGGTACAGCCGCGAGGAGTTGTGCGAGTCGATCCTGAAGCCGAGTGCAAAGATTGCACAGGGTTTCGAAACCCAGTGGTTCAAATTGAAGGGCAAGGATGAGCCGGTCGAGGGATTCGTCGTCCGCGAGTCCGGGGACCAGCTCGAAGTCCGCAACATCACTGGCGTCAGTGTGACGATCAAAGCAAGCGATATCGAGAAGCGCGGCAAACGGGACGTGTCCGTCATGCCCGAAGGCCTCGTGGCGCAGCTTACACCCCACGATTTGGCGAGTATTCTGGCTTACTTCGAGTCGCTGAAAACCAACTGAACCCCAGCGAAAAGCCCTGCGCAAAACGGAGCGGGCCGGAACTGCCGGCCGGTTTAGGCCCGCTCTACCTTCCATCCCTCCGGTCAAGCCATTTTCAAAATTTCACGAAGATTACGTAAATGGATGTTGCATTTGCAGGTCAGGCACCGTATTGTTTTGGGTGTCGGCGGTTTCCCCGGAAAAGGCTCCCCCCCTCCTTTTCCACCCGCCGACATTTTTATTGCGCCATTCGGTTCGAACGATCCACGCCCTCAGGCAGTAAGACTCAACAGATCCATGCGACGCGCTCCCGGACGCCGATTCCATTTTCTCCCGGCGACGATCGGCCTTTTATTCGGGCTGACCGCCCCGCTCCGCGCCGCCGAACGGGTGGACTTTGACCGCCAGATCCGGCCCATCCTTTCCGACAACTGCTACAAGTGCCACGGCCCCGACGAGGGCTCGCGCAAGGCGAAGCTCCGCCTCGACACCAAGGACGGCGGCGCGTTCCGCGTAAAGGACGGCAAGGCCGTCCTCGCCCCAGGCAAAAGCGGCCAGAGCCAGTTGGTCCGGCGGATCAGCTCCAGCGACCCCGAATTCGTCATGCCCCCGCCCGACTCGCATCGGACGCTCACCGCGGCGCAGATCGCATTGATCCGGGCGTGGGTGGATCAGGGGGCGAAGTGGGAGTTGCACTGGGCGTTTGTCCCGCCGACGCGGCCCACCATTCCGCAGGTCGCCGATGCGTCCTGGTGCCGCAACGAGATCGACCGGTTCGTCCTCGCATCCCTCGAGAAGGAAAAGCTCACGCCCGCCCCCGAGGCGAGCAAGGAAACCTTGGTCCGCCGCGTCTCGCTCGACCTTACCGGCCTCCCGCCGACGCCCAAGGAATTGGACGACTTCCTGAACGACTCAAGCCCCAACGCCTACGAGAAGGTCGTCGATCGCCTGCTCGCCTCGCCCCGCTACGGCGAGCGGATGGCCACCATGTGGCTCGACCTGGCCCGCTACGCCGACACGCACGGCTACCAGGCCGACCGCTACCGCCCGATGTGGCCCTACCGCGACTGGGTCATCAAGGCGTTCAACGCGAATCAGCCGTACGACCAGTTCGTCACCTGGCAATTGGCCGGCGACCTGCTGCCCCATGCAACCAAGGAGCAGCGCCTCGCCACCGCCTTCAATCGCCTGCACATGCAGAACGAGGAGGGCGGCATCGTCGAGGAGGAGTACCGCGTCGCCTACGACGTCGATCGTGTGGATACCTTCGGCACCGCGTTCCTCGGCCTCACCTTCGAGTGCACGCGCTGCCACGATCACAAGTTCGATCCGATCACGCAGAAGGATTTCTATTCCCTCTTCGCGTTCTTCCAGAACATCGACGAATGCGGGCAGACGTCGTTCTTCACCGACCCGATGAACACGCCGACGCTCCTGCTGAGCGACGACGCGACCGACCACACGCTCGCGGATCTTCGCAAGCAGATCCAGGACAAGCGCCGGGCGCTTGACGAGTTGGCCACGAAGGGTGACGAGCCGTTCAACAAATGGCTCGAAGACAAGGGGGATGCCCCGAAGTTGTCGGGCCTGGTCGGCGACTTCAGCTTTGATGAGGTCAACGACGGCAAGATCGCCAATGGCGCCGACCCGGCGAAGCCCGGGCACGTCGTCGAGAACCCGAAGCTGGTCGATGGCAAGTTCGCCAAGGCGGCGGAACTCTCGGGCGAAAACGGGTTCCGCTTCCCCGGCATCGGCCACTTCAACCGCACCGACCCGTTCACCCTGAGCATCTGGCTCAAGACGCCGGCGCATGAACCGCGGATGACGGTCGTTCACCACAGCGAGGCGCCGATCGACGCAGGCAGCCGCGGGTACGAACTGCTGCTGGAAGACGGACGGGTTGCCTTTGGCCTGCACCACATGTGGCCCGGCAACTCGATCAAGGTGGTCACCAAGGAAGCGGTGCCGGTGAACGAGTGGGAGCACGTCGCCGTCACCTACGACGGCTCCAGCCGGGCCGCGGGCGTTCACGTCTATCTCAATGGGAAGAACGCCGAACTCCAGGTCATCCGCGACGGTCTTTACAAGGACATCACTTATGACAGCGGCGGCGAGCCGGACCTGTCGATCGGCTACCGCTTCCGCGACAACGGGTTCAAGGGCGGGCAGGTCGACGAGTTCCGCGTCTTCAACCGCGCGATCGCCCCACTCGAAGTCGCCCAACTCGCCGGGCAGGACGATCTGGCCGACGCGTGGAAGGCTTCGCCCGACGCATTGACCGATTCGCAGCGGGCCGCCCTGCTCGCCTACTACCTCGCGAACGTCAGCGAGCCCGCACGCAAGCTGGCGGGCGAGTTGCACGATTTGCGATCGCAAGAGAACAAGATCATCGAGCCGATCCCCGAAGTGATGGTGATGCAGGAACTTCCGCATCCCAAGCCCTGCTACATCCTCAAGCGCGGCGCGTACGATGCGCACGGCGAGCAGGTCTGGGCGAACACGCCGGCCGTCCTGCCCCCGATGACCAAGTCCGAGCCGCACAACCGTCTCGGCCTCGCCCACTGGCTCTTCGCCAGGGATAACCCGCTCACCGCCCGCGTGACGGTCAACCGCCTCTGGCAGCAGATGTTCGGCCGGGGGATCGTCGAAACCAGCGACAATCTCGGCTCGCAAGGCTCGCCGCCTACGCATCCCGAGCTGCTCGACTTGCTCGCCTGCGACCTCCGCTATCACGGGTGGGACCTCAAGCGTTCGCTGAAGTTGATCGCGATGTCGGCAACCTATCGCCAATCCTCCCGGGCGAACGAAGACCTGCTCAACCGCGACCCCGACAACCACCTGCTGGCCCGCGGCCCGGCGCGGCGCCTCACCGCGGAGATGCTCCGCGACCAGGTGCTGTTCGACGCCGGCCTCCTGGTCGAAAAGCTCGGCGGGCCGAGCGTGAAGCCCTACCAGCCGCCCGGCGTTTGGGAAGTCGCGATGGGCCATCCCAACTACGACCAAGGCCACGGCGACGATTTGCACCGCCGGAGTTTGTACACCTTCTGGAAGCGCAGCGTCCCGCCGCCAGCGATGATGGCATTCGATGCGACCGATCGAAACTACTGCGTCGTCCACCGGCAAAGCACCAGCACGCCATTGCAGGCGCTGGCGCTGCTCAATGACGTTCAGAT
>DASXMX010000027.1:0-6812 GCA_036495445.1 Tepidisphaeraceae bacterium | reverse complement strand
CTTCAGGCGTGTGCCTGCAGCCGCTGCGCGATCGTCTGTTTCGGATGCGCGCCGACCAGCCGGTCCACCAGCTTTCCGTCCTTGAAGATCAGCAGCGTCGGGATCCCCTCGATGCTATAGCGGGCGGGGGTCCGCTGGTTCTGATCGACGTCGAGCTTGCCGATTACATAGCGCCCATTCGCCTCGGCCGCCAGTTGCTCCAGCGTCGGCGCAATTGCCCGGCAGGGCGGGCACCACGTTGCCCAGAAATCGACCAGCGCCGGCTTGGGCGAGCTGATGAACTGCTCGAAGTTCGCATCCGTCACGGTCTCGGGGTGTCCATCCGAACCGGCCCCCGCGGCCGGCGCCGGCAACTTCGCGCCGCACTTGCCGCAAACGGGCTGCTTCTCGCTCGCCGCGCGCTCGTCGACTCGGTTCTTCGTGCCGCAGTTAGTGCAGGTGACGATCGCCATGGTTTTGCTCCTGCCCGATTTTAGATCTGTTGCCCCGCCGTTGTGAACATCCCCATTTCAAGTGCCTGAAGCTCATCCATGTAAAGAGTCACAGAGGCCACGGAGAACACGGAGAACACAGAGAAGAAGACAAGTGTGAGATGCGCAAATTGCGGAAATTTCCGCAGACAATGGGCTCGCGTAAATCTGCGAAAATCGGCGCACCCTGCGGACCAATCTCTCTGTCTTTCCCTCTGTGTCCTCTGCGCTCTCTGTGGTTACCCTTGCCGATTGGCGTCCTCTGCCGTTCCGGCTCGCTTGACAGCAACCGCTTGATCCCGTAACAGTACCCCATGGAACACCCCAAGATCCTGCGTGACGGGATTACGTTCGATGACGTGCTGTTGATCCCCTCCCGCAGCGACTTTGTGCCTGCCGACGCCGACACCCACACGAAGCTGACGCGCGCGATCGAGCTTAACATTCCGTTGATCAGTGCGCCGATGGATACGGTCACCGAGGCCGCCCTGGCGATCGCGCTGGCGCAGGAGGGGGGCATCGGGATCATCCACAAGAACCTGTCGATCGAGAACCAGGCCCGCGAGGTGGAGAAGGTCAAGCGGAGTGAGAACGGCGTCATCGTCGACCCGATCACCCTCCCGCCCAGCGCCACGATCGCCCAGGCCCGCCAGGTGATGCGGGAATACAACGTCAGCGGCATCCCGATCGTCGAGGACGGATCGAGTGGGCACGGCGAGGCCGCGTCGGCCGACAAGATCCACCGGATGCGGAACAACAACGGCAAGCCGCCCCGGCTTCTGGGGATCATGACTCGCCGCGACCTGAAGTTCCAGGAGGACGACAACCGCAAGATCGGCGACGTGATGACCAAGGAGAACCTGGTCACCGCGCCGGAAGACACCACGCTCGACGACGCCGAGCGGATCCTCTACCGGGCGAAGGTCGAAAAGCTCCTGCTGGTCGATCGCGAGAACCGCCTGGCCGGGCTGATCACGATGCGGGACATCGACAAGCTCCACCAGTTTCCCAACGCCTGCAAGGACAAGCGCGGCCGCCTGCGGGTCGGCGCGGCGACCGGCGTGAGGGACTTCGCCCGGGTCGATGCGCTGATCAAGGCCGATGTCGACGTCGTCGTCGTCGACACCGCCCACGGGCACAGCAAAAACGTCCTGGACACCGTCCGCGAGATCAAGCGGAACTACAACATCCAGGTGATCGCCGGCAACATCGCGACGGCCGAGGGGGCGAAGGACCTGATCGACGCGGGCGTGGACGCGGTGAAGGTCGGCATCGGCCCGGGCGCGATCTGCACGACGCGGATCATCAGCGGCGTGGGCGTGCCGCAGGTGACGGCGATCTTCGACGCGGTGAGCGTCGCCGGCCCGGCGGGCGTGCCGGTCATCGCCGATGGCGGCATCCGCCACAGCGGCGACATCACCAAGGCCATCGCCGCCGGCGCCAGCGCCGTCATGATGGGCAGCCTCTTTGCCGGCCTGAACGAATCGCCCGGCGAACTGATCATCCACCAAGGCCGCCGCTACAAGACCTACCGCGGCATGGGCTCGATGGGGGCGATGATCCAGGGCTCGAAGGACCGCTACGGCCAGTCGGGCGTGAAGGAGAGCAGCAAGCTCGTTCCCGAGGGCGTCGAGGGGCGCGTCCCGTACCGCGGGCCGCTCAGCGACTTCGTCTATCAGCTCGTCGGCGGGCTGCGGGCCGGCATGGGATACTGCGGCACCCGGAACATCGAACAGCTCCGAAGCAATGCCCGGTTCTGCCGGGTCTCGGCGGCAAGCATGGCCGAGAGCCACCCGCACGACATCGCGATTACCAAGGAAGCGCCCAACTACAGTGTGGATTTCGCCGCGGAAGCGTAGAATGGCGGCCATGCCACAGCTTCTCAGCGGCTCGTGCAGGCGATCGGGGACAATTTTGGCGATTGGAATCGCGGCATCATTGCCGGCGGGCTGCTCGTCCGGTAGTAATGGGCCGACCACACAGCCCAGTACCATCTCCCAGCGACAGGATCGGGCGCTGCAGGACCCGTTCGGTTATACGCCGGACACGAAAAAGTCCGATATGACCGTGAGCGGGCACGGGGAGTTCGACAAGGAAGGATTGCAACGTGACACCGACCATGTGCTCAACCCATAAGCCCCGCCCGGCGTGGGCGCGGCCGATCGTTGTCGTCGCCTGCCTGCTGGCGGGCGTTGCGACGACGGTGGGGTGCTCGACCCAGGAGAAGCCGGCCTACGACCCGGTCAACACCAAGCCGATTGTGGGCGACGACGCGATGGCGTTCCGGGCCGACTGGCCGAAGAACGTCTGCCCTTATCCGAACGGGGACGTGGTCGCCTGGTCGACGCGATACCCGTATCAGACCAACGAGGCGAACTTCGGCGCGGCCAACATCGTGCTCGACACCGTCACGTTCGTCGGCGAAACCGCGTTGCTGCCGTTTCAGTTCATCGCCAACCCGCCCGGGCAGCCGCAGGTGTGGTATGGGGTAAAGTACCCGCCGACCTACACCGCCCAGCCGCCGCTCCCGCCCAAGGGCGGGATCACCCCGGACTATGCACAACGGACGTCGGCTTATTAGAATCCCATCAACTCGTTCGGAACACTTCATCAGGATCGGAAAGGAACCCTCCCGCCATGCTGTCGCGCGAGCAGGTCTGTAAATCCGCGGCCCAGAAGCTCTCCGCCGCCGCACCCCAGTTGGAATCCGTCAAGGCGACCATCGGGTTCGACGGGTTCGTCGACGAGATCATCGCCGTCGTGGACAAGCGGCACGACTTCGAGCGGTTTGACGCGATCCGCACGATCGCCGTCTTCGGCGGGAAGATCACGGTGGCGGCGGGGCAGTCGAGCAACTACGAGCTGATCGTCAAGCAGATGAAGCTCGGCGGGAACGGGCCGATCATGGCCAACGCGCTGGCCAGCGCGGGGCTGAGCATCACCTACGTCGGCAACCTGGGCTATCCCAACATCCACCCGGTCTTCCAGGACTTCGCCAGCCGGGCGAAGGTCATCACGATCGGCGAGCCGGGCCACACCGACGCGCTGGAGTTCGATGACGGCAAGCTGATGCTCGGCAAGATCACGTCGATGAACGACGTGAACTGGGACAACCTCGTCAACCGCGCCGGCGGCGAGGCGAAGCTCAAGCAGCTCATTGCCGACGCGAAGCTCGTCGCCACCGTCAACTGGACGATGCTCCCCCACATGAGCGACGTGTGGGGCAAGCTGCTCGAACGCGGGTTCTTCCCGCGCGACGGCAAGCAGCGGGTCCTCTTCGTCGACCTGGCCGACCCGGAGAAGCGCAACCTCAACGACATCCGCGAGGCGATGCAGATCCTCTCGAAGTTCCAGAGCCAGGTGGACGTGATCCTCGGCCTGAACCTCAAGGAGGCGGGCGAGATCTGCCACGTGCTGGGCATCTCGATCGGCGGCGACCCGGAGCGGACGATCGAGCCGACGGCGAAGGCGATCCGCGAGAAGCTGAACCTGCACTGCGTGGTCGTCCACCCGCGGCGCGGCGCCGCGGCGGCGACCGCAGAGGGCAGCGCCACGTTCGCCGGCCCGTTCGTCCAGCAGCCCAAGATCAGCACCGGCGCCGGCGACCACTTCAACGCCGGCTTCTGCCTCGGCCGCGTCCTGGGCATGGGCCTGGAGGAAAGCCTCTGCACCGGCTGCGCCACCAGCGGCTACTACGTCCGCACCGCCCACAGCCCGACCGCCGTCGAGCTGGCCGAGTTCATCGCGAACCTGCCGGCGCCGCAGTAGGGCAGACATTGCTGGCTGCTGATTGGACGTCTAAGTATCGAGGCCCGTGAAACGTGATGAGTGAAATGTGACATCGTGCCATTCGTCACGTTCCACCCATCACGTTTCACGGGCCGAGCAATCAGCGATCATTCGTCCCTCACTCGATGACTGATCGCAGGTATTTAACCCCCGCGACCGCGGCGCCGACGCGATCCGTCAATTCCACCGGATCCAGCGTCATCCACCCCTGATACCCGGTCTGATCGAGGTTGCCCAGAACCGCCTCCCACGGCACGCTCCCCTGGCCAACCACGGCGGGCTTGGTCCGTCTGCCCGCGCCGCCCACGGCGTCGCGGGCGCGGACGTGACGCACGAGCGGCCCGAGCCGCGAGAAGAATTCGTCCGCCTCCCATTCATCCCGCAGCAGCGCGACCGGGTCGAGGTCCACGCCGAACCATGGGCAGGCCGCCTGTCGCAGTGCCAGTTCCAACGAAGCGAATGACGACAATTCGGATCGAAATGCGAGCACCACGCTGTATCGGTCGGCATGATGCCCGAGCTCGACGAGCGCCGCCGTTCACCTGGTCCACGAATGCCGGGTCCGGCGGCGGGGCCGCCGGTTTGGGCGGGGGCGGCGGGGCCGCCGATTCGGGCAGCAGAATCAGTCCCGCCTGGAGCGGCGTGACCGCCGGCCGTTCCGCTTCCACCACCGGCGCCGGCGGCAGCGGACCGAGCTCCACGCAGACCAATGGCGAGCCAAGCCCGGCCGCCGCTTCCATCACCTTGTCCAGCCGTGAAATCGCCCGATCCACGTCCGCGCCAGGCCCCAGCCCCGCCGGTCCGACATCGGCGCGAAGGCCGATCAGCTGCGCGTCCTGTGCGGTCAACACGTGCCGGAACTCGCGCCGGCCGCTGGCGGTGAGTTCCGTGATATCGAGGCCCGGAGCGCGTGCATCGAATTGCAGCCCCGCGAATCCCGTCTCCCGCGCCGCCCGCGCCGCGTGCCGCGGGTCGGGCCCGAACGTCGCCGCGTAAACTCCGAACCGAATTCCTTCGATGCTCATGCCCTCATCTTATTCAGAATCCGCGCCGCCCGTCATGCCCGGATCCAAATCGGAGGTCTTCTGTGAACCGAGGCCCGAACACGACACAAGCCGGGGCAAAGCGGCGCAAGCGACCGTCCGAATTCGCGCGACTGTGACGCCGCGCCGCCCCGGGCGCTCCGATCGCGCATCCGCACCCGGGGCGGCGCGGCGTTGAGATCGCTCGATTGGAGCAGCGTCTTTCGCGCCGCTCTGCCCCGGCTTGCGTGGTTGTCGCGCTGTTTCCGCTTCAAATTCCGCGAGACGGTTACCGCCGCGCGAAGCGCTGTCCGTCCACGCGCCGGACGTGACCTTTGAGGGTGAGGAACGTGAGTTCCTGCAACACGACGTGCGCCGGCAGCGCGGTGGACTCGACCAGCACGTCCACGCTCGACGGATCCGGGCCGAGCGCCGAATAGACGATCCGCTGGCGCTCCGACATCCCATCGAACATTGCGGGCGCGGGATCAGTTGTCGGAGATGAACCGGGCGCGAGTTCGCTCGAGACTGCGTCGGGCTCGGGGAATAGCGTCGGCTCCGCGACGTCGTCGGGCAGGGGAGTGAGGCCGTCGAGGATGTCTTCCAGTCGCGCCGCGAGGATCGCGCCGTCGCGGATGAGTTGATGCGGGCCGGCGGAGAGCGGGTTGTCGACGCGGCCCGGCATCGCGAAGACGGGCCGGCCGTGGTCGTCGCAGGCCTGGCGGGCGGTGATCAGTGCGCCGCTCCGCTCGTCGGCCTCGACCACGAGTACGCCGCGGGACATACCGCTGACGATCCGGTTGCGGCGCGGGAAGTTCTCCTTGTTGGGCGGCGTGCCCAGTGCGAACTCGCTCAGCACCGCACCCTGACCGGCGATCTGCGCGAACAGCGGCGCGTTCTCCGGCGGGTAGGGGACGTCCAGCCCACTACCCAGCACGGCGATCGTCCGGCCATGCGGGTGGGCCATCGCGCCGCGGTGGGCGGATGAATCAACGCCTCGCGCGCCGCCCGAAATGACCGTGAATCCCGCGCCGGCAAGCAGCGATCCAAACCGCTCCGCCTGCTCCCGGCCGTACATGCTGCACCGGCGGCTGCCGACGATCGCAACCGCGTTCAAATCTCGCGGCTCAATCGTGCCGCGGGCATAAAGCACCGTCGGCGGGTCAGGAATGTTCCGCAGCAGCGGCGGATACGCCTGGTCGTCCGGGCAGAGGATCGTGATCTTCTGCCCGCTCGCACGCTCCAATTCGCGATCGACCTCTCCGGCCGCGGCGCGCAGGCCCGCAGCGATCTTCCGCGATTTGGAGAGGCCGATTCCTTCGACGTTGTTCAGCAGGTCCACGTCCGCGCCGCACGCGGCCGCCGCGCCCCCGGCCGCGTCGACCAGCCGGCGCGTCAGGATCGGGCCGATGCCTTCGGTCAGCGAGAGTTGAAGCCAATGACGCAGGGCCACGCTCAGTTCCCCCGGAGCGAATTGACCGCCCGCGTCACCAGTTCCGGCGGGACGTCGTCGCGGATCACGACGTGGCCG
>DASXMX010000026.1:0-9276 GCA_036495445.1 Tepidisphaeraceae bacterium | reverse complement strand
CATCGACCGGTACTTCAAGGGCGAGCCGGAAAACGACAAGATCGAGGTCGTCTTCCAGCCGATGACCTGCCAGCACTGCGAGAACGCGCCGTGCGAGCAGGTCTGCCCGGTCGGCGCCACGGTGCACGACACCGAGGGCATCAACACGATGGTCTACAACCGGTGCATCGGCACCCGGTACTGCTCGAACAACTGCCCGTACAAGGTGCGGCGGTTCAACTATCTGGACTACCACACGCAGGACCCGCGGCAGTACTTCGCCAAGCCGTACCTCAACATCCCTGACCTGGAGGAGACCGAGTACTTCTCCAAGGAAGGCGAGAAGGTCAAGAAGATGGTCTTCAACCCGGACGTCACGGTCCGCATGCGCGGCGTGATGGAGAAGTGCACGTACTGCGTGCAGCGGGTACACCGGGCGACGATCGCCAAGCGGGCCGAGGGCGCGGACGTGGTGGACGGCGACATCGTCACCGCCTGCCAGCAGGCCTGCCCGACGCAGGCGATCGTCTTCGGCGACCTGAACGACAAGACCTCCCGCGTGAGCAAGCTCCAACACAGCCAGCGCGCCTACGGCGTGCTGCAGGAAGAGCTCGACACGCGGCCGCGGACCCAGTACCTGGCCAAGATCCGCAACCCGGAAGACGGGAAGGGTGAGGCGAAGCACGAAGCGTAACGGAATTGCGTGCTGTTTGTTGATCGTTGTTTGTCGTGAGTTGGTGTGAATACGAAACCAGCCCGCAACCTACAACACACAACCAACAACATACAACCAACAACAACCATTATGACGGCAATCCCCGCAACGTTTGAGCTCGACAACACCTACGACGACCCGCGTCGGCGCGCGCCGCTGGTGACGGGCGGGCTGGACTTCCACGGCATCACGCAGGAAGTGGCGAAGGTCGCCGAGCGGCCCACCACGCTGGCGTGGAAGATCTCGTTCATGTGCGCCTTGAGCTTCCTGGGCATCCTGGGCCTCTGCCTGCTCTACCTGTTCACGACCGGGCCGGGCGTGTGGGGCAACAACCAGCCGGTCGGCTGGGGCTTCCCGATCGTCAACTTCGTCTTCTGGGTCGGGATCGGCCACGCCGGCACGCTCATCAGCGCGATCCTGTTCCTGTTCCGCCAGAACTGGCGGACGGGGATCAACCGGTTCGCCGAGGCGATGACGATCTTCGCCGTCATCTGCGCCGCGATGTTCCCGGGCATTCACGTCGGCCGCCCGTGGCTGGCCTACTGGCTTGCGCCGGTGCCCAACCAGATGAGCTACTGGCCGCAGTTCCGCTCGCCGCTGCTGTGGGACGTGTTCGCGGTCGGCACGTACGGCACCGTCTCGCTGCTGTTCTGGTACACGGGCCTGGTGCCGGACATCGCGACGTTCCGCGACCGGTCCAAGAGCAAGGTGAAGCAGTTCCTCTACGGGATCTTCTCCCTGGGCTGGAACGGGTCGGCCCGTCACTGGCACCGGTTCGAGCGGGCCTACCTGCTGCTGGCCGCCCTGGCCACGCCGCTGGTGCTCTCCGTGCACTCGGTCGTGTCGTTCGACTTCGCCACGTCGCAGATCCCCGGGTGGCACACGACGATCTTCCCGCCTTACTTCGTGGCCGGCGCCATTTACGGCGGGTTCGCGATGGTGCTCGTGCTGGCCGTCCCCGCCCGCCAGTTCTTCGGGCTCAAGGACATCATCACCATGCGGCACATCGAGAACATGTGCAAGGTGATGCTCGGCACCGGGATCATCGTCGGCTACGCCTACATGACCGAGTTCTGGACGGCCTGGTACAGCACGAACACGTTCGAGAAGTTCACGTTCTACAACCGCGTGTTCGGGCCGTACATGGTGGGCTGGATCATCATGACGTTCTGCAACGTCGTGGCCCCGCAGATCCTCTGGTCCAAGAAGATGCGGACCAACCTGTGGGTGGTGATGATCGTCGCAATCCTGGCCAACGTCGGGATGTGGTTCGAGCGGTTCGAGATCATCATCACGTCGCTGACCCGCGACTTCGTGCCGACGAGCTGGTACGCGTTCAAGCCGACCAGCATCGACCTGCTGATGCTGGCCGGGAGCTTCGGGCTGTTCTTCACGCTGTTCCTGCTGTTCTGCCGGTTCCTGCCGGTGGTGGCGATCGCCGAGGTGAAGACGGTGCTGCCGGAGGCCCACCCGCACACGCACGGCGAGGGGACGCATGGCGACGAGCGGAAAGCCGACTACCGGCCCGACCACCCGGTCTTCGGCGAGTGAGCGACGCCCGGTAAGTGGGAGGGCGAGGCTCCTGCCGAGCCGATCCCTCCGGGTTTGATGAAGAAGCAAGCGAGCGATTATGAGCCTGCTGACCCCCCAAACTGAACGCCAGGCGACCGAGCAGATTGTCGGCCCGGAAGACGCGATCGAACTGGTCGGCCTGCTGGCCGAGTACGAGTCGGTCGACGCCGTCATGAAGGCCGCCGGCAAGGTCCGCAAGGCGGGCTTCACCCGCTGGGACGTCCACAGTCCGTTCCCAATCCACGGGATCGATCACGTGATGGGCATCCGCCCGACCGTCCTCCCCTGGCTGGTGCTGGGCGGCGGGCTGTCGGGGCTGATCGGCGGGCTCGTGCTGCAGTGGTTCTGCAACGCGTACGACTACCCGGTCCTCATCAGCGGCAAGCCGTTCTGGAGCCTCCCGGCCAACATCCCGGTCATCTTCGAGTGTACCGTGCTCCTGTCCGCCCTGACGGCGGTGTTCGGCATGTTCGCGCTCAACGGCCTGCCGCAGCTCTACAACCCGCTGTTCAAGAGCGAGCGGTTTTTGCGGGTGACCGACGACCGGTTCTTCATCGTCATCGACGCCAGCGACCGGCGGTTCGACGAGGCCGAGACCACCCGCCTCCTGCAGGACAGCGGGGCGGTCGCGATCGAGCGAGTGGAAGATTAAGAGAGTTGGGGTGGCATGGGCATGTACTCATGCCCGTGTCTTGCCCCGAATCGCACGGGCATGAGTACATGCCCATGCCACCCGGCGAAGACCGGGACAGACTAAGCGGCAAGATCCATGCAGCAGCACCATTCGGACATTCTCCCGGCGTATACCGAGGCGCCCCGCCCGCCGAAGATCGGCAAGCCGCCGTTCTGGATGATCGCCCTGGCGCTCATCTTCGTGGTCGGCTCGTGGCTCCCGCTCGTGCTCTTTGCCCGCGGGAGGGCCGCCCAGTCGCGCGAGCCGCGGGTCCAGTTCGTGCAGGACATGGGCATCCAGCCCAAGTTCCGCGAGCAGCAGACCAGCGACATCTTCGCCGACGAGCGGGCCGACCGCCCCGTGATCGCCGGCACCGTCGCCCGCGGCGAGCTCCACGGTGATTCGAACTACTACCTCGGCTACACGATGGGCGTCGACGACAAGGGCAAGCCCGCGCCCAAGTTCCTGGAAGGCTTCCCCAAGGAAGTGAAGGTCGACGAGGCCTTGCTGAAGCGTGGGCAGGAGCGGTTCAACATCTACTGCACCGCCTGCCACGGACTCGACGGGCAGGGTCACGGCTCGGTCAACGAGCGGGCGATGGAACTCATGGGCGAGGACACGCCCCGGGCCAAGTGGACCCAGGCGGCCAACCTGACCAGCGACCCGGTCAAGACCCGTCCCGAGGGGCACATTTACAACACGATCAACGTCGGCATCCGCAGCATGCCGGCCTACGGGCCGCAGGTGCCGCCGGCCGACCGGTGGGCGATCGTCGCCTACGTCCGCGCCCTGCAGCTCTCGTACGACGCCCCCTCCCGCATCCTCCCCGACGACATCAAGGAGCGGGCCAAGGCGGCGACGAAGAAGTAGCGAGTAGGGTCCGCTTCAGCGGACGCAACATGACGTGCATCGATGATTCCGTTCGCTGAAGCGGAGCCTGCGAAGAGAATCGAAGGTTTGGAGAACTGAACCGTGGCTGGACACGCAACAACGCATGACACGTCGGACGAGCGGCTGGTGCTCGGCGACCGGGCCCGCGGGGTGTACGGCGCCGCGTCCTTCCTGGCGATCGCCGGCTTCGTCGCCGCCCTCGTGCTCGGATGGTTCCTCGGCGGCAGCTACATGCCGCTGCGGCGGTTCTTCTTCGCCTACCTCGTCGCGTTCTGCTTCTTCCTCAGCCTCTCGCTGGGGTCGCTGATCATCGTCCTTCTCCAGCACGTGACCCGCGCCGCCTGGAGCGTGGGCGTGCGGCGGATCCTCGAGAACGTCGCCGCCCTCATGCCCGTGCTGGGCATCCTGGCGATCCCGCTGATCGTCACGGTCGCCATCGAACGCGGCACGGTTTACCGCTGGGCGCTGCCGCTCAGCCGGGCGACGCCCGAGGCGATCCACGCCGCCCAGAACGGCGAGCCGGATGAAGAGGCCGAAACGACGGCGACGACCTCCACGCAGTCCGAGCAGGTCAAGAGCGAGAACCCCGAAGTCCAGCCTGAAGGCGAGGCAGTCGAGGCGCCGAAGCTGATTCTCGATTCGGTCACGCTCCAAAAGCGGGGGTGGATGAACCCGTGGTTCTGGATCGCCCGCGTGGTCGTCTACTTCATCACCTGGTCCATCATCGCGATGTGGTATCGGAAGCAATCGCTGCTGCAGGACGAGACCGGCGACCCGGAACTCAGCCGCCGGATGACCTACTGGGCCGGCCTTTCGCTGGTCATCATGGGGCTGACGCTGACCGGCGCCGCGGGCGACTTCATCATGTCGCTCGACCCGCACTGGTACAGCACAATGTTCGGCGTCTATTTCTTCGCCGGTTCGTTCGTCAGCGCGTGGGCGCTGCCGATCCTGATCACCCGTCTCGTCCAAAAGGCGGGGTACCTGAGCCGCAGCGTCACGCGCGAGCACTACCACGACCTGGGCAAGTGGCTTTTCGGCTTCACGTTCTTCTGGGGCTACATCGCGTTCGGGCAGTACATGCTGCTCTGGTACGCGAACATCCCGGAGGAGATTGAGTGGTTCAACCGGCACGGCGCAACCACCGTCACGCGGCACATCACCGGCTGGTCGTACCTGATCCTGTCGCTGCTCTTCGGCCAGTTGCTGATCCCGTTCGCCGGGCTGCTGTCGCGGCACGTGAAGCGGGCGATTGCGATCCTGACGTTCTGGGCGGCCTGGGTGCTGACGTTCCACTTCCTGGACGTCTACTGGATGGTGATGCCGGAGTACCACGTTGCCGGCGGGCCGCACTGGACGGCGGTGTCGCTGATTGTGGACCTGGCGGCCCTGCTCGGCATGGGCGGCCTGCTGACGGTCGTGCTGCTGCGGCTCATGGCGCCGCACAGCCTGCGGCCGGCGCAGGACCCGCGGTTCCCCGAGGCCCTGGCGTTCGTTAATTCGTAAACGGCTCTCGCCTTCTGGCAACGCGTTAGTTCGGTAGGTGCCTTATGGCTGCAATGAAGAACGACATCAACGGGCCGCTGCTGCTGACGATCGGCGCGATTTCGGCCATTCTCATCATCGTCGCGACCATCGCCGTGGACGGGTGGTACAAGAGCGTCGAGGCGGACGTGATCGAGCAGAAGTACGCCGAGTCGCCCAACCAGTGGCTCGACACGCTGCGCCAGCAGCAGCGCGACAACCTGACCGACGAGCACCAGATCAACCGGAACCACTACCGGTTGTCGATCGACGATGCCATGAAGGTGGTCGCGCAGCGACAATGGAAGATTTCCGAATAAAGCAGGGCGGAGGAGCCAGTGGTGATGCGGGCTTCGGAGCCCGCACAAGTTTGGGAGTGGAAGTTTCACGGGTTCCTGTAGTTCGTGGTTGTGGGTGGTAAGGACAGGCAGATGAAAGGCGTTCTGAAACAACTCGCCTGCACGAGCGCGGCGTTCCTGCTGGCGCTGGCCCCTGCGGCTGCGCGGGGGCAGACATTCAACAGGCCCATCGACGACGGGGTGAACACCGCCGCCATCACCAAGGACGTGACCGTCACCGAACACACCGGCGCCAGGCTCCCGCTCGACCTGAGCTTCGTCGACGAATCCGGCAAGCCGGTGACGCTGGGCCAGTACTTCCAGGGCAAGCGACCGGTCGTCCTGCAGTTGGGCTACTACGACTGCCCGATGCTCTGCAGCTACATCTCGCAGGGCCTGGCGACGTCGGTGAAGAGCATCTCCTTCACGGCCGGCAAGGACTACGAGATGGTCTTCGTCAGCATCGACCCGAAGGAAACGCCGGAGCTTGCGGCCCAGAAGAAGGCCGCGTTCCTGAAGGACTACGGCCGCGACGCCGCCGACGGATGGCACTTCCTCACCGGCAAGCAGGAGCAGATCCAGGCGCTCGCGAAGGCGGACGGGTTCAATTACAAGTGGGTCGAATCGGCCGGCCAGTACGCACATCCGGCGGCCCTGACGCTCTGCATGCCGGACGGCCGGATCAGCCGCTACCTCTACGGCGTGCGGTTCGACCCGACGACCCTCCGCGAGTCGCTGGTCGAAGCCTCAAACGGACAGATCGGCAACCCGCTGGATCAGGTGTTCCTTACATGTTTCCGCTACGACGGCCACCAGGGCAAGTACGCCTGGGCCGCCGTCGGCCTGATGCGGATCGGCGGGGTGCTGATCATGATCATCGTCGGAGCCGTCCTGACCCGAATGTTCCTCAAGGAACGCAAGCAGCAGCGGGAGCGGGAAGCCCAGAAGGCGGGCGCCGAACGGTGACTTGAACGATGTGGCACCGCCGCCCCCGGCGGTGCCACGAAAGCAGAAGACGAATCGACGACGAGACGCAGTTATGCACGCGATATTGGCTCAAGCCGCGACGAAGTACTTCTGGTTGCCCCAGCAGGCGTCCACGGTCGCCCGCGACAGCGACAACCTGTTCAACGCCATCCTCTGGTTGTCCGTGTTCTTCTTCGTGCTGATCACGGTCCTGCTGGTGGCGTTCGTCATCAAGTACCGTCATAAGCCGGGCGAGGAGCGCGACGTCTCGGCCTCGCACAGCATGGCGCTGGAGATCACCTGGACGGTGATCCCCTCGATCATTGTCGTCTTCCTCTATTACTACGGGTTCAAGCAATACATGAACCTGGTGGTCGAGCCGCCCAACGCCTACCCGGTGGACGTCACTGGCCGGATGTGGCAGTGGTCGTTCGCCTACCCCAACGGGTACTCCGACCGCGAACTCCACGTCCCGGTGAACGTCCCGGTTCGCTGCGTGCTGGAATCGTCCGACGTGATCCACAGCCTCTCGATCCCGGCGTTCCGCGTGAAGAAGGACGTGGTGCCGGGCCGTTACAATCGGTTGTGGTTCCAGGCGACCAGCGCGGACGGGTCCTTCTATCTCGCCACGTTCAGGGTCAATGGCTATCCCAGGGACTTCGCCTTTGACCTGAACGGGGAACTCGTGGCCAACGTGCCCACGCAGGCGGACCTCGCGAACATCAACACGCCCAATGACCTGGCGATGACGTTCTCGGAACTGCCCAAGCCGGTCCAGGATGCCGTCGCGGCCCAACTGCCCGGCGCCAAGGTCCCGCCGACGCTGGCCATCGACAGCTACAGTCTTTTGAACGGCACCACCCTCAACGTTGTTGATTATCGCGATGGCAGGACGCGGACGGAGGTCATCGTCGATCAGGACGGAAAGGCGCCGGAGAAGCAAACCGTCCAGTTCAACGCGCTCCCGCCCGCCGTCCAGGCGAACATGCGGCGGGCGGCGCACGGGGCGGAGATTGTCGATGCGCAGCCGATCCTTCGATTCAATGATGCCGAGCCGTTTGAGGTCTTTTGCACCGACTATTGCGGCACCAACCACTCGACGATGCACAGCCGCGTCATCGTGCATCGCAGCCAGGCGGACTTCGACAAGTGGTTGGCGGGCGCGGCGAAACCGGATCCCGATCCGCGGGTGCGCGGGCGGAAGCTTTACACGAAGCTCGGGTGTGCCCAATGCCACTCGGTCGATGGGACGAAGATCACCGGGCCGTCCTGGAAGGACCTGTATGGCTCGACCCAGCAGTTCTCCGATGGCAGCACCGCAGTGGTGAACGAGGAGTTCCTCCACACGTTCATCCCGGCGCCGACCGTGAAGGTGCCCGTCGGGTTTCCGCCGGTGATGCCGCCGTTCCCGATCCCCAACGCGCAGATCGATGACATCGCGGCGTACATGAAGACGATCAGCAAGTATGCCCCGGCCCCGTCGATGGGCGGCGGGGCGGGCGTGGGCACGACCCAGCCGGCGGCCGCCGAGCCGACTTCGGCGCCCGCGGCCAAATAGCAACAGGCAGGCGCGCGAACGGGACAAACGACGAACCAGCAGCAAGCGAAGCGATTTTCGGAGCCAACTATGTCAGCCGTCACACCCCCGATTGCCGTACACGGCGCCGTTCCGCGGCACGAGCCGCCGGGCGGGGACAACTATCTCACTCACGAACGCGGCTTCCTCTCCTGGGCGCTGACGCTCGACCACAAGCGAATCGGGCTGTTGTACATGGGCGGCGTCCTGTCGGCCTTCTTCCTGGGCGGCGTCTTCGCCATCCTCGTCCGCACCATGCTCTGGAGCCCCATGCAGGCGGCCCCGGACGGATCCAATGCCGCCGCCATGGCCCGCGCCCACGACCTGTACAACCACATGTTCACCCTGCACGGCGCGGTGATGGTCTTCATGTTCATCATCCCCGTCATCCCTGCCATCCTGGGGAATTTCGTCCTGCCGATGCAGCTCGGCGCGAAGGACGTGGCCTTTCCCCGGCTCAACCTGCTCAGCTTCTACTGCTGGGTCATCGGCGGGACCTTCTTTATCTACCTGCTGCTCACCGGCGTCCTCCATGTCGCCTTCGGAATCAATTTCCCGGGCGGGTACGGGCTGGACACCGGGTGGACGTTCTATACCCCGTATAGCAGCTCCAAGGCGCAGGGCTCCGTCGTCGCGGCGACCCTCGCCGTGTTCACGCTCGGCTTCAGCTCGATCCTGACCGGCGTCAACTTCATCGCCACGATCCACATGCTCCGGCCCAAGGGCATGACCTGGTTCAAGATGCCCCTGTTCCTCTGGGCCCTTTACGCGACCAGCATCCTTCAGATCCTGGCCACCCCGGTGCTGGCGATCACCGTCCTGCTGCTCTGTGCCGAGCGGGCGCTGGGCATCGGCATCTTCGACCCGGCGCTGGGCGGCGACCCGGTGCTGTTTCAGCACTTCTTCTGGTTCTACTCCCACCCGGCGGTCTACATCATGATCCTGCCGGCCATGGGCGTGATTTCGGAGTTGATCGTCGTCTTCAGCCGAAAGCACATCTTCGGCTACAGCTTCATCGCCATGAGCTCGCTGGCGATCGCGC
>DASXMX010000025.1:0-13489 GCA_036495445.1 Tepidisphaeraceae bacterium | reverse complement strand
CTGCTGGCCGCGCATGACCGCAGCGAGGTCGAGCTGTTCTGCTACGCCGAGGTGCCGGTCGAGGACGCGACGACACAGCGGTTGCGCGCACTCGCGGACCATTGGCGGGTGACGGTCGGGCGCAGCGACGACGCGCTGGCGGAGATGATCCGCCAGGACGGCATCGACGTGCTGGTGGACCTCGCCGGGCACTCGGCGGGGAACCGCCTGCTCGCCTTCGCCCGCCGGCCCGCGCCGCTCCAGGTCACGTGCAACGGCTACATCGACACGACCGGCATGGCGGCGATGGACTATCGCCTGACCGACGCGCTGCACGACCCGCCGGGGGCGACGGATCATCTGCAGACCGAGCGGTTGGTCCGCCTGCCGGCGTGCAACTGGTGCTACCGCCCGGACGACAGCCCGCCTGTCTCGCTCCCGCCTGGCCTGAGCACCGGCGTCGTCACGTTCGGCTGCCTGAACAAGCTCTATAAGGTCACGCCGCAAATGCTCGACATCTGGGCGCGGATCCTGAAGGAAGTTCCCCATTCCCGCCTGCTGCTGGTCGTGCAGGGCGGCGACGCGGCCAACCCGTCCGTCCGCGAGTCGCTCGTCGGCCGGGGGATTGACAGCGAGCGGGTCGAAGTGCTGAGCAAGGCGGCGAGCCGCCGCGAGTACCTGGAGCGGTTCGGGCGGGTCGACGTGGCGCTGGACACGTTCCCGTTCAACGGGATCACGACGACCTGCGACGCGCTGTGGATGGGCGTTCCGGTCGTCTCGCTATGCGGCCAGACGCACGTCTCGCGGGCCGGGCTGAGCATTCTGACCGCCATCGGCCTGGGCGACCTCGCCTGCGCAACGCCGGATGAGTATGTGCGATGCGCGACGCAACTCGGGACGCACACGGGCCGGGTTTCAGCGATCCGAGCCGGCCTTCGGGAGCGGATGGAACGCTCGCCCCTGAGGGATGAGCGTGGGTACGCCCGCGCCGTCGAGGCGGCATACCGGGCCATGTGGGTGGACTAGCCCGGCGATCACTGCGAGTAGCCGATCGGTTGCTCCCGGTTGGCAAATTCGGGACGGTATTTCCCCTTTTGATCCGTGTATGCCAACTGCTGTCGCCAGGCCTCGTGTTGATCGGCTTGCGCCTGGGACTCTGGGCCGGTCAACGCATACGGCGGATTGCTCTGGTTCTGCGAGGCGCACCCGCCGGCCAGAAACGTTGGGATCAGCAGGGATCCCGCGATCGACAGCGCAGTCAGGTTCCGGTTCATGAGACACCTCCGTTCCGTCGGTTCCCCGCAAGGAGTGGCCCGGCCCTCCACGACCGGGTAATACTGCCGGTCATGGTAACAGGCTGCGTGGTCGCCGAGATAGGGTTTTCACCCCGTTTGCGACTCAGGGAACGGCTCAGCCGTTCGCGGTGAATGGGGCTGCTTCAGGCCGGTGGGAAAGTGCGTGCCGCGCGGCAGTCATTGGGCGGCGCCGGCGGCGCGAAGGAGCGCGAGGCGTCGATCGATCTGCTTCCGGCCGGCGGGGGTATCGGGCAGGCCGACGCGCACCTTCGCCAGCATCGTTTGCATGGCCGCGGCGTCGATCCCGTTGGCGCGGAGGATCTGCGCGCCGGTCGCATCGGCGCGGACCTCGGCGTCGGGATTGGTCCAGCCGCCGCGGAGGCTGAAGACCGTTTGAAGATGGCCGTCGTTACACAGGTGGCCCAGCTCGTGGGCGAGGGCGGCGGCCAGTTCCGGTTCGGTGAGCGACTCGACGAGGCCCCGGCTGACGAAGAGGCGGCCGTCGGGCCAACTGTAAGCGGCGAGCGTGGACATGTTCAGAACGTCCACGCGAACCTCGACGCGCCCCGCCAGCGCGGGCCGCAGGCGTGCCAACGCGCGTTCGGCCCGGGATTGGCGGTCGCCGGAAACAAGCCCGCCGCGCGCCGCCACCCACGACGACTGGTCCGGCGTGACGGAGGAGCAGCCCCCCGCCGCCATGACAAGCCAGCTCAGGCAGAAAAGATTCAGATAGCCAAACGCGCGCCGCACGCCCGCCCTAGCACAAGATCGGTGCCGTGGGGTATTTTGCCGGTTTCGTGCCTAACGGTTGAACGCGCGGCCCGCCTCGAGCCAAACCGTGCTTATTTGCGCTGCGCGCCGGCGCAGTCTTGGGAGAGCGGATGCCGCCCCGATCACTTTGCGGGCAGACACGCGGCGAGCAATTCGGTACAAATCGACCATGGCTCGGGTGTTAATTGTCGAGGATGCGTTCGATGCCACGGAGGCGCTGGCCAGCTACCTGCGCAAGGCGGGACATACGGTGAGCAGCGCGGGCAACGGGAAGGAGGCGCTGGTGGCGGTGATCACCGATGCGCCGGACGTCGTCCTGCTGGATCTGATGATGCCCGACCTGGACGGCCCCTCGTTCCTCGAGATCGTCCGGTCCTATCTGCGGATGTATGCGCTGCCGGTGGTGGTGATGACCGGCTTCCCCGACAGCCCCATGCTCGACCGGATCCGCCGGCTGAAGGTCAACGAGATCCTGGTCAAAGGCAAGGCCGGATTGAATGACATCTGCCGCGCCCTCGAACAGGCCGTGACGCGGCTTCCCACGTAAAAAACAGCTTGCATCGCCTTGGGGCAATCGCCTGAGGGCCTCAGTCAATTGGCCAAGCGGCCTCGGGCTTTTCGATCTTGAGGCCCGATTCTCCCGCCTCGTAACCTCTCCTTGGGCTAACGACTGCCAGGAGGCAGGTATGGGTGCCGGGGATCGGCCGCGGGCGGGGATGACTCCCTTGGACGTCTGCTGCGTGATGCGCGGCTGGCGGTTCCACCGCGTCTACCCCTCGTGCGACTTCATCCGTTTTCACACCTGGGATTTCATCAGCCCGGACGAAACTGAAATCCTCCGCGTCACGTTCGACCGCCAGGAACTGTTGGTCTGGGGTGAGCCGGCCCTGGAAGAACTGGTCGCGCATCGCTAGCGAATTTGCAGGCGCGAACCTTGTGTTCACACGCCTTTGGGCATTGCGACCAAGACAGAAGAGGGTGAACAGGCGGTTCACCCCTGCAAACGCGCTGGCATTTCCGCGTGATTGCCGATGGCGGACAAGACGGGCCGCGGTTCGCTCGGTATCCTGCGGGCATGCACGTTCTGAAAGTTGCGTGGTTGGCCCTGGTGCTGCTCGCGGGCGGTTCGCTGGCGCGCGGGACGGCGGCGGGCGTGGCGCTTGAAGACAAGCCGTTTGGCAACGCGGCGGAATATGAGGCGATCAAGGCGGTCACGTTCAGCACCGACAGCCGGCACCTGGCGTTTCTTGGGGTGAAGGACGACAAGCAGTTCATCGTGCGCGACGGGGTGTCCAGCGCGCCGTACGACTGGGTGGTGCCCGGCAGCCTGGCCGGGCCGATGGATCTGTCGCGGCTGGCGTTCATCATCCAGGATGGCAACGACATGGCCGTCGTGGTCGATGGGAAGGTCGTCGGCCACGGGTATTACGCCATCGGTGGGGACCGCATTTACTTCAGCCCGGATGGCAAGCATTACGCCTACACCGCCCACCGGGGCAGCAGCGACCAGGGGGATGCAATCGTCGTCCGAGATGGCGTTGCGGGCAAGCCGTACCCCGCGGCCGACATTCAGCCGGTCTTCAGCCCCGATGGCAATCACCTGATGTACATCGCCTCGCCGGCCCCGAAGAAGATGTGCCTGGTGGTGGACGAGAAGGAGGGGCCGACGTACGACGCGATCGCGGGCGGGACGCCGACGTTCAGCCCCGACAGCAAGCGAGTGGCTTACGCCGCCGCCTCGGGCGGGAAGGTGCTGGCGGTTGTCGATGGGAAGACCAGCTCGCCCTATGAGCGAATGCGGATGCCGCCGGGCTTCGGGCCGGACAGCGTGCGCGTCGCCTATATCGCGGGGAACGGAAGCCAGTACTCGCTCGTGCTCGACGGCGTCGAGGGGCCGAAGTTCGAGCTGTTTACCGAGGGCTCGGTGATGTTCAGCCCGGACGGCAAGCACCTCGCCTACGCCGCCCGGCGCGGCAAGCAATGGGTGATGATGCTGGACGGGAAGGAGCAGCGGACGTTCGACGCCGTCGCCGGCGAATCGATCCGATTCAGCCCCGATTCGCAGCACCTGGCCTACGTCGGCATCACCGGCGACAAGCGGTACATCATCCTCGACGGGAAGGAAGCCTCCGCCGCCTATCCCAACATCCTCTGGCCCGGCCCGGTCTTCAGCCCCGACTCCAAGCGAATCGCGTTTGCCGGGACGAACGAGAAGCAACTGGTCGTCGTGGCCGATGGGAAAGAGAGCCCGGCCTACGACAACGTCGCCGAGATCGCCTTCAGCCCCGACAGCAAGCATCTGTCGTACCGGGCTTTAGGCCAGGGCCATGCGATGATCGTGATTGACGGCCAGGCGTCGCCGCCGTTCGACAACACGACGTCACTGACCTATTCGCCCGATGGGAGCCACTGGGCGTATTGCGCTTCTCAAGGCGACAAGGCGATGATTATGATGGACGGCTCGGATGCGGGCCGGACGTACACCGGCTGGGTCAAGGGCGCCCGCCCGGTGTTCGCGGACGCCGCGACGGCCGATTTCCTGATGGTCAAGGATCATCAGTTCGTCCAGGTGCAGGCCCGCGTAGCGGGTGGACCGAGCCGGAAATGACGATGGGAACGCCGACGTCCTCGTCGGCCCGTCTTTCCCTGGTGTGCCGACGAGGACGTCGGCGTTCCAGTGGACATCCGCTATAATCGATTTGGCGGACTCGGTTCCCCCCAAGCGGAGATCTTCCATGCCGACATATGTCTACCAAGCGATGAACGCCTCCGGGCAGGAGGTCAAGGACGAGATCGATGCGGCAACGCAGGATGAGGCGATCGCCAAAATCCGCAACAAGGGGCAGTTCGCCACCAAGATCAAGGAGAAGGCGGCCAAGAAGAAGGTGATGAAGAAGGACGGGGGCGTCACGAAAGCGCCGACCCGCAAGATGCCGCTGTCGATCGGCGGCGTGCCGCGGAAGCAGTTGGTCGGTTTCACCCGCCAGCTCTCCACCCTTCAGGACGCCGGCCTGCCCATCCTCCGCTCGCTGCAGATCCTCGAACAACAACAAAAGCCGGGCCTGCTCAAGGCGATCATCGGCGGGGTGGCCGACGAGGTCGAGGGCGGCGGCAGCCTCTCCGAGGCCATGAGCAAGTACCCCAAGGCCTTCGACAAGCTCTACTGCAACATGATCTCCGCCGGCGAGGCGGGCGGCGTGCTCGACCTGATCCTCGCCAGACTGGCCGACTTCATGGAAAAAGCGGCCAAGCTCAAGAAGAAGATCATCGGCGCCATGATCTACCCCGCCGTGGTCATCAGCATCGCCGTCGGCGTCGTGTCGATGATCATGATCTTCGTCATCCCCAAGTTCAAACAGATCTTCGTCGACTTCAAGCTCCAGCTCCCCGCCCCCACCCAGCTCCTGCTGACGATGAGCGACTTCTTCGCCAACCAGTACGGCTGGGCCTACCTGCTGGCCGCCCCGTTCGTCATCACCGTCGGCCTTAAGCTCATCCGCATGAGCGACGGCGGCCGCTACGCCACCGACGTCGTTAAGCTCAAGATCCCGATCATGGGCACGATCATCGGCAAGTCGTCCATCGCCCGCTTCACCCGCACGCTGGGCACGCTGATCTCGGCCGGCGTGCCGATCCTCGACGCGATCAACATCACCCGCGAAACCAGCGGCAATGAGGTCTATTCCCGCGCCCTGCTCAAGGTCCACGACGCCATCCGCGAGGGCGAGTCGATGGCCGACCCCCTCCGCGCCACCAAAGTCTGCGACGCGATCGTCATCAACATGATCGACGTCGGCGAGGAAACGGGCGACCTGGACAAGATGCTGCTCAAGGTCGCCGACAACTACGACAGCGACGTGGACGTGCTGGTCGGCTCCCTCATCAGCATCCTCGAGCCGGTCATGGTCGTCGTCCTGGGCGTGATCGTCGGCTTCATCGTCGTCGCCCTGTTCATGCCGATGATCTCCCTGATCGAAGGCATCTCCGCCTCCAACAGCAAGGGCGGCAAGTAAGAGGTCGAGCGTTGAAGGTTGTGGGTTGTGTGTCGTGAGTTGTGCCAATCAGCTCGCCACCCTCAACCCACAACCTGCAACCCACAATGAGCAACTTCGGAGTTTTCATGCACCCTGCCCGTCGCCCCCCGTCGCCGCGGCCGCGCCGCCGCGGGTTCACGCTGATCGAACTGATGGTGGTCATCGGCATCATCGTCCTGCTCGCGGCCATCCTCCTGCCCGTCGTCTCCCGCGTGCGGCAGACCGCTTACGACAGCAGCACCCAGCAGCAGATGTCCCGCATCATGCAGGCGTGCCAGCAGTACTACCACGACTTCAGCGCCTATCCGGGGCCGGTCCCCAACAGCCAACTGGTCGGCGCCAACCCCGCCCCGACGCTGACAATCCAGATGCAGAACGGCGGGTCGCCCGTCGGCCCGATCACCTCCTCCGAGAACCTCGTTCTCGGCCTGTTCGGGTTCATGAATCCTCCGACCGCAACCGGTGGCGCTCCTGCATTGAACAACGACAAGACCAACCCCGCCGTGCTTGTCGTACCGCCGCATGAGGTGCTCGGCCTCAATCCCCTGCGGCCCGCCAAGTACACCTATCTCGATTACGTTCCAAACGAACTGTCCGGCGGACAGGCCAGTTCACTGGATTCCATGCAGATGTTTACCAGCTCGCCCAAGCTGAGCGACACAATCATCCCCGAGTTCATCGATCGCTATTCCGACCCGATGCCGATCCTGTACATGCGGGCGTATGTGGGAAACCCCGGCGTCGTCTCCGCAAACGGTACGGCGCAATACGATGCCAACGAGTTATCCGCTTACGGGTGCAGCATCCGATTGTCCAGCAGCACCAAGACCCTCGATCCGCAACTTCTCAGTTATACGAGCCCCACGAGCGGGTACATTGCCACGCTCAACACGGATAAAAGCTCCGGCCTTGACGGCGACCTCGCAACGCCGTTCACGGACTACGACGGGAGCACCACCCCAACCACGCCCGACGGGTGGCTGGCCAACCCGAACATTGGCGGGTCGGCGCGGGGGAAGGACGGGTTCGTTTTGATCGCAGCCGGGAAGGACCGCACCTATGGAACTCACGACGACACCATTGTCACGCCGTAAGGGCGGCCGCGTTTATCCCGCGCAAACCGGCTTCACGCTGATCGAGTTGCTGGTCGTCATCGGCATCATGGTGACGCTCATCGCCATCCTGCTGCCGATGCTGAGCAAGGCCCGCGCGGCTGCCCAGCGGACCGCCATCGCATCCGACCTGGTCGGCATCGGCCAGGCCCTCGACCAATACAAGCATGACTGGGGCGACTATCCGCGGACGACGATGGACAAGCCGCCCGGGGCAACCATCCCTTGCAGTGGCGCCGTCACCCTCTGCTGGGCACTCCTCGCACCCGGTCCCGCGTCGCCTACCTCTACAGTGCAAGTGGCCGACGGCGCCGACGGCCCGGGCTTCCGCATCCGCGGGACCCAAGGCAAGGTATACGGACCCTACCTCAACGTCGATCACTACCGTTACGGCACTCTGGTAAATCCGACCGGCGGTGCGCCCGCCGTAAATCTCATTCCGAACGGCCAACCCTCTGATGATTCCCAAACGGTGATTGCCGACAGCCAGGGCAACGCGATCCTGTATTTCCCGGGAAACACAAGCGTTTCGCTATCGGGCGGGTCGTCTGGAATGCTGATGGGGCTGCCGCCGCGAGGTGCGCCCGTCTCGGCGCAGATGCAATTCGTTTACAACTTCAATGACAACATGCCGCCGCTCACGACTTCGGCGCAGCCAACATGCTCGCTGACGCCGAAAATTTTTACGATCCAGCTCGGCGGTTCCTCAGGCACGCCCGTGATTCAGCCCTTCCTGCTCTTGTCCGCCGGGCACGACGGGCAGTTTGGCCCCCCTGTCGAGAACGGATTGACCATCGGCGATTCCGACGATGTGGCCTACCCCGATCAGCTCAATCCCGTGCCCCTATCGACCGCGCCTTAGCCTTGCCTGACACCCGATAATGGTCGACCCCCAAACCCGTTTAGCCGGTGGGCCTGCCCGCCGTGGCCCGCGTGGCTTCACGCTCCTGGAGATGCTCACCACCGTGGCGGTGCTGATCATCGTCCTGGGGCTGATGGTGAGCCTCGCGCGCTACGTCCGCAACGCGATGGCGGTCGAGGTGACCAAGGACCTGCTGCACCGCCTCGACGCGATGATGCAGCAATACATGACCAAGCACGACGGCGTCATTCCCAACGTCGCCCCGTTCCTTCCCCCCGGCCTCCCGCCCGGGCAGCCGCTTCCCGACGAGCCGACCCTCCGCCATAGCGCCGAGGAGAACAACCGCAGCGTCGTCGCCCTGCTCCGCGGCGAAGGCCTGCTGAGCGACGAATCCTTCGGCGGCCTGCCGCAGTCGATCTACAACGACGCGATGCTCCGCGACGCCTGGGGCAGCCCCATCGTCTTCATGCCCGCCATGCACCCCGGCATCGGCATGGCCCCCCAGGACAAGCCCTTCTTCTTCTCCGCCGGGCCGGACGGAAGGTATCTGACGCAGGAGAATAATCTTTATAGTTATGAGCGGTGAGCCGGGGCGTGGGGAGAGGGGGAGACGGTGGGATGGGGGGACACGAAAAAGCGGAGTAGCAGAGTCAACCTTGCTCCCGCGTCTCTGTGTCACCGCGTCTCTTTGTCCCCCCATCCCCCCTTCTCCCCGTCCCCCCCTCTCTTCATCCCCTCCGGCGATGCTGGACACCGCGAACAATGCCCCGGCGGCAACGAAGGAGAACACCCCCGTGCGACAGGCCCGACGCGGATTCACGCTCATCGAACTGCTGGTCGTCATCGGCATCATCATGGTGCTGGTCGGCCTCCTGGTTTACGGCTTCCGCGCCATGAACCGATCCATCGGGGGCCGGGAAACCCACGCCGAGCTGAAGGTCGCCACTGCGATGCTGACCGCGTATGAGGGTCGCAACCAGTTGCAGGGGATTGAGTTTATCTCATACACGACCCCGCCGCAGACGCCTGATCCGGGCGCTCCATTCGGTGGCTTGGGAAGGACGGTGGGATTCCCCGTTTTCGTGGACCCGGCCGCGTCCATGAACGGCACCAACCTGAACATGAGCTCCACGAACCCGCCGGGGCTTCCGGGAACGTATTGGCCGGCCCTCGCCCTGGCCGACATCGAGACCGGATCAGGATCGAGCGTCGCCACCGACATGAGCGATAAAACGTCCACCAGCCCACGGTATGCGAACGCGGTCAAACAAACGGCCGACGTAATGTACGTGCTGATGCGGATCCCCGCGAACCAGACGACCCTGCAGTCCATCCAGCCGAAGCGTCTGCTCGAACAGTGGCCCAGTTCGCCCGCTCCGAACACGCTTCAGCAAGGCAACGTCCTGCTTGACGGCTGGGGCAACCCGATCATCTTCGTGCCCCGCGGCGGGCTGCATGTGAATATCAAGGATCCCGCGACTGGAACCCTAAACCCGTACGTTGTTCGCTCAACGGGCACCCTGCCGGTAACCGGGGCCCAAGACCCGCCGCTGAACGGCAGCGAGCGCCCGTTCTTCGCCTCCGCCGGCCAGGACGGCGATTTCACCGCCGGCGAAGACAACGTCTACTCCTTCCAGGAATAAGAATGCGATCGCGCGAACGAGTTGCCAGTTGCCAGTTGCCAGTTGCCAGCAAGGCGGCGCGCCGTCCTGTCCTCGCGTCTCCCCGTCTCCCCATCTCCCCATCTCCCCATCTCCGCGTCCCCGCGTCCCCGCGTCCCCGCGTCGGGTTTACCCTGGTCGAAATGCTCGTCGTCATGGGGGTCATCGTCCTGGCGATCGCGATGGGGATTCCCACGATCAAGTACCTGACCGGGTCGAAGAGCGAGCAGTCGGCCCAGAACGCCGTTGCCGCGATGCTCGCCCGCGCGCGGAGCGACGCAGTCGCGCTGCAGCAGCCGCAGGGCGTGATGTTCGTCATCGACGCGGCCACCGATCGCGTGATGCTGTACCAGGTGGTGCAGTCACCGACGCTCACCACGGACCCGGCGGGCATTACGTACCTGGACCTGACGCCCGACCGCGACCCCCTGCTGCTGCCGCCCGGCGTGCGGGCATGGACGATTCTCGACCCGTTCACGCCGTCTGGATCTTTCAAGGATCCGTTCCCGCAGTACCGGTATCTGGGCTTCAACAACGACACGTCGTCGGGCGTGCTCGGTCCGTACAGCAGTAACGCCGTGACGGACAAGGCAATGCTCGGCGGCATGATCCTGTTCGACGCGCAGGGGAATCTGCTCGCCACGCCTTACGGGTTCCGGTATCTCGTCACAACCGTCAATTCCAGCGGCGTGGCGGTCACGGTGCCGAGTGCGTTGTCCGGCGTTCTCTTCACCAGCGTTACCGGCACTGCGCCGGCGCTTCCCCCCGGCACGCCGAACCTATGGCCGACCGCTGCCAACATCTATCTTCGATCGCAGATCGGCCTCGTGCTGGTCGACAAGGATACGTTCCAGGCGCAGCAAACGACGGCAACCAACAAAGACGGCAATGACAAGACGGCGGGTGCGGAGCCGAAGATCGACGGCTGGCTCGACCAGAACACCACGCCCCTCCTGGTCAATCGGTACAACGGGACGCTCACGCGGGCGGAGTAGATCGCAATGAAATGCCGAATGCTGAATGCTGAAGGTCGAACGCCGCGCCGCCTGGGGCGACGGGACGGGTTCTCGTTCACCGAGATCCTGTTCGCGGTGATGATCCTGGGGATCGGGTTCATCATGGTGGCGGCGATGTTCCCGGTCGCCATCCGCCAGACCGAGGCCGGCAACCAGGAGACGATCGCCGCGGCGGTCGGCCGCAGCTCATCGAACTACCTCGCCGAGTTGGCGGCGATGCCGCTTCCGCCCGGCGGGATCACCGGCTACACTCCCGCCAATTCAACCCAGTTGCCCTCGATCCTGCTCCCGACCATCGTGCAGGTCGCCCCGCCGGTCGTCACCCTCCCTCCGGCGAGCTCGTTTACCCTGCCGGTTGGCCAGACTTCGATGGTGGTGCCCGGGCAGGTCTGGACCATGTACGACAACCGTGACCCGTGGGTCTACACGTTTTCGGTCGGCGGGTCGACCCTCAGCGCCAATCACAACTCGGTCCTCTGGCAATCGATCGCCCGGAACCTGATCCTGCCGGGCGACCTGCGGTTCGGCTGGGCGGCGATGTATCGCCGCGACGTGATCGTCCGCGGCACGCCCGGCGGGGCCGGGACGAGCATCGCGCCCGCCACCTTCGCGCAAGTGATCGTGATCGGGATGCAGTCCCGCAACAAGCCGGTTTACGACCCTACGGTCGACCTCAGTGTTACCACCCCCCCGCCGACGCCCTTCGTCCCGAGACTGATCGGCCTGTTGGTGAGCAACAACGGCGCCCCGTCCGGGACGGGACTGGTGGTTCTACCCCCGGCATTCTCCGGCGGCCCGAGTTATATCGATTTCGGCACGTTGGGGCCGAAACTTCCGCCGATGCTGGCGGACAACACCTACGTCGTTCTCTCCGATGACAACGTGCCTTGGGGCAGGCCGTCGCACGGCGCGCTCAACGGCCGGATCTTCCGCATCGGCATGCTCCCAAGCGCGGGGACGGCCTGCCCCCTGCTGCCCGGCAGCGACATGACGCCCTCCGACTACGCGACGCTCAACAACATGCAAGCGGACCTGGGCGGCCCGACGCCGGTGACCCAAAGCAACATTAAGGTCCAGTTTAACGTGCTGATCGTCGGCCGCGGGCCGACCGCGACCGGGCCGTTCGGCGGGCCGGCTCAGGAGGTCACCGCTTACACTACGTTCCTGCCGATTGCCAATTAGCCAGCGAGTCCGAACCGACGCCATGAATCTCATCCCGTTCCAACCTGTTCACTCGCGTTTCCACCGGCGCGGCTTCACGCTCGTCGAGGTGATGATCTCGATCGCGATCGCCCTGGTCCTGATCCTGGGGATCGCCCAGATCTTCTCCATGGCGCAGCGGACCACCGGCGCCGGCACGCAGATCCTGGCCGCGATGGACACGAATCGCGGCTTCCAGCAGATGCTCCTGAATGACGCCCGCGGCGTCACCAACGCAGTCGGCGACTCGCCCGGGCTGTTCATCCTCTCCTACCCGCAGGCCGCGTTCCGCAATAAGGAGGACCAGGGGCAGGACCTCGACGGCGACCCGCGCACGCCGAACGACCCGGCCAATCCAGGTCAGTCGCTGCCGCCCGAGCCTGTTGCCACGATCGATGACCGGATCCACCGCAACGATGTCTTCGGATTCTTCGCCCGCGGGAAGTTCACTCGGCGGACGGGCGAGGGAACCAATTTCCCCTTTTGTTTGACTTCTCCGACCACCAGCGAGGAAGCCTTTATCTGGTATGGGCACCTCGCGCTGCCGGACAATACGCAAATCACCAAATGGAATTATACGACTCCCGGTGCGAACACCACGGCCGGCTCGGTGCAGTTCTGGAATCCCGGATGCGGTACGGCCACGACCAACCAGAATAACTTTTACGCCTCCGACTGGATCCTGGGCCGACAGGTCATGCTGCTTTCACCGCGAGTCCCGGGCAGCACGAATTACCGTGAAACGCACATCAAGGGTACTTCGGAAAACCCGGCGCTGGATCCGCTCCGGTTGCTGAAGAATTTGACCCCGGCTACCGCGAACGACAACACCGGTAACCCGCTGTACGCATCGCGGTACGACTTGGCGGATACCAGCATTGCCGCCTATCGCAACGCGTTGGCGACAGCCGGCGTGAACTGGTGGCAGGGGATGAGCGGGTTGGATCCCACAGGGCCGAATCAGACCCGTTACGATGGGAACCCCTTCGCTCGCAAGCCGGGCGGCACCCAGAACGGCACCGAGACACAGCAACTGAGCGCCGCGGTCGCCCAGATGTCGCCGATCTTCGTCCGCGGCTGCAGCCAGTTCATCGTCGAATTTGCCGGCGACTACGTGACGCAGGACATCAACGGGACCATCACTGCCGGCGGGTCGGACGGCCAGATCGACTACTACGTGGACAACAACGGCGCGCGCCAGATCCGCTGGTATGGCTTCATGCGCGACACCGCCGCCGACGGCGGGCCGGTCGCGACCGCCAGTGCGACCGTCAAAGGGGACGGCGGCGTCATGCCCGTGGGCATGACGCTCAGCAAAGCCGGGCTAACCGCGCCGGCGAGCTGGCTCGTATCCGGCAACCTGGCGTTTGAGCGAGTCAGCGCGGCCAGCTACGTCTGGCCGGGCACGAAAAACACGAGTACCAATACGAACGGCCTTCCCGTGTGGTATGTCAATCCCTACGTGTGCGCCTGGGGACCCGACACAGACAAGCTGGGCATCCCCCGGCCCAAGATGATCCGGATCACGATCGGGGTCGACGACCCGACCGGACACCTGA
>DASXMX010000024.1:0-13644 GCA_036495445.1 Tepidisphaeraceae bacterium | reverse complement strand
GGAGTTTCCCTTCCGCCCCGCGCTGGACCGGGGGCGGAAGGGAAACGACCGGGCCCATTCCAATGAGCGGAGCGGCGGCCCTCGCCCCGCGGAGCAGGCCAGAGCGCATCGGCCCCCGGACCGGGCACAAAGTCGACCCGTGCATTTTCTCTACCGTTCATCGCATTCGCGCAGCGGATCACTGCCCGTCTAAGCCCCAACAGTACGAGGGAGTCTCGCTGCCGCCGCGACCGCGCAGCCGGTACTCCGGCTTGAAGCGTCGCGCAGCGGATCACGGCGTCAGCCCCTTCTCGCAACTCCGCATGCGCGGCCCGTCGCGAAACCGCCAAGCGGCGCGCCGGCGTTGCCGGGCGGAGGAGCGGCCTTCGGTGTCGAAACCGGTTCGGCGCTCGCTCTGCCGGCCCGCCAGGCGCGGCAGGCCCGGGGAAACGACCCCGCGTTCAATCGTCCACGAAGCCACACGAAAGCGAGCGGATTGGGCGACTGCCCGCGAGCGGAACACGAAGGGAAGACACGGCGCGCTGCCCCCCCTCTCGCGCGCGCTCTCTCTCTCCTTCGTGCGTCTTCGTGTCACTTCGTGGATCGCGTCGTCATCGGGCGCAGGTGAAATCGAGCATCATCCCGATCGCGTAGGCACAGCTCGCCGCGAGGCAGGCGATGCCCAGGGCGGTCAGCGTCGAGTGTCACCGTGCGCGTCGTGGCCGGTGGCGAGGGCGGCAGGAACCAGGGACGATGCGCCATGGTGTAGCCGCTGACAAAGTACATCGTGAGAAACGTCGCGATGATCAATCCCGCGTACAGGTGGATTTTGCGGATGAGGTGGTACATGGCTACCCGGCAAACGTGACCAGCAGCATCGCGACGATCGAGACGACGCCCGCGACGCCGATCGCGAGCAGGCCAATCCGGCGTTCGCGCCGGCGGGCGGTCCACAGGTAGACGCCGCTGATGCCGGCGAACATCACGACGAACACGCAAAGGTCGGTGTACAAACGCCACGTGCTGGCGAGGACCGAATCGGGGTAGACGTAGTATGAGCCGTGAAGGTCTCGAATGAGCGCCCACCAGCCTGTGCGGATTTGGGTGATGGTGGCGCTTTTCTGATCGGGATGCACGTCGACCTGGTACTCTTTGCCAGGCCGAACGAGGTGCGCGTGGTAAGTATTGGGGCCGATCCAACTCCCGTTGGAGGTGGGATATGCCGCGGCGAACGAATGCATCATCCGAACGATCGCGGCATTGTTCTGTCGCTGCATCGCATCGGCGGGGGTTTTGCCGTCCGGCTTTGCGAGCGCGGGCAGGTCGATCGGCTGCGTCCAGGTCGTCTCGTCGGGCTGCCGGTGGGTGAACGCGAACGGATGATTGAAATTGAGGACGATGATTCCGAGGAGGATCAGATAGCTGAAGCAGAGCAACCCGCCGTAGATGTGGATGTTCAGCGCGATTTTGCGAAGCACACAGGTCCTGGTTGATCGGACAGCCAATTGCAACGCGACGCCGTGCCGGTGGGTCTTAAGAGCGCTATGACCAGGTTGAGACTGGACACGACGCCCGCGCTGCATACGGCGCTGGTTGGCCTGTTGTTGTCGTTGTGGGCGGGGCGGCCGGCCGCCGCGGCGGGCGCGGCGGAGGCGGCGAGGGTGTATTACGTGTCGCCCGCTGGTCGGGACATTTGGAGCGGTCGGCTCGCGGCACCAAACGTCGCCGGGACGGACGGGCCGTTTGCCACGCTCGCGCGCGCCCGGGATGCGGCCCGCACTATGCCGGCGGGCGGGGGCGCGACGATCCTCGTCGAGGCGGGCGAGTACGAGCTTGGCGCGACGCTGACGCTCGGCGGGCAGGACTCGGGGCTCACCCTGGCCGCGGCGCCGGGCGCGAAGCCGGTCCTTCGCGGCGGCACGATGGTCCGCGGCTTCCAAGCGTACAAGGGGCAGATCCTCAAGGCCGATCTTCGGTCGCAGGGGTTCAATCCGGGCGAGCCGGTGCGGCAGCTCCTGTTCGAGGGGACGCGACAGCCCCTGGCGCGGTATCCGAACTTTGATCCGAAGGATCCCGTTGCCGGCGGGTGGGCCTACGCCGAGGGCAAGCCGATCCCGATGTACCAGGAGGTGCCGGGCGAGGACCACCACACCTTCCGCTACAAGGCGGCCGACGCCCGGCAATGGGCCCACCCCGAGGACGTCGAGGTGTTCGTCTTCGCCCGCTACAACTGGTGGAACGACCTGCTGCCGATCCGGTCGATCGACCGCGCCAGCCGCACGATCACGCTGGCGAAGGACGCCTCGTACGCGATCCGGCCCGGGGACCGATACTTCTTCCAGAACGCACTCGAGGAGCTGGACGCGCCGGGCGAATGGTACTTCGACCGGCGCGACGGAATGCTCTACTTCTGGCCGCCGTCGCCGATCAAGGCGAACAGCGTTTGCCTGCCGCGACTGGAGACGATGATCGACATCGCCGGCGCCTCGCACGTGACGCTTCGCGGCCTCACGATCGAGGGGTGCAACGGCACGGCGATCGCGTTACGCGATTGCACCGACTGTCTGGTCGCCGGCAACACGATCCGCAATGTCGGCAGCCACGTGACCTCGGGCGACTCGGCCGTCTCGGTCAGCGGGGGCAAGAACTGCGGCGTGGCCGGCAACGACATCTGCTACGTCGGCGGCACCGGCATCACCCTTTCCGGCGGCGATCGCAAAACGCTGACCCCCGCCGGCCACTGGGCCGACAACAACGTCATCCATCACGTCGGCGTCATCTACAAGCAGGGCGTGGGCATCGAGCTCCTGGGCGTCGGCAACCGCGCGTCCCACAACCTCATTCACGACGGCCCGCGGTTCGGCATCATGTTCTCCGGCAACAACCTCGCGATCGAGTACAACGAGATCCACCACGTGAGCCTGGAGACCGAAGACACCGGCGCGATCTACACCGGCGGGCGGGACTGGATCAGCTCGCGCGGGACGGTGGTGCGGTACAACTACTTCCACGACATCCTCGGCTTCGGCCGCAACGCCCAGGGCCAGTGGGAGACGCCGCACTTCGCCTGGGGCGTCTACCTCGACGACGATGCCGCCGGCGTGGACGTCATCGGCAACGTCCTGGTCCGCTGCCCCCGCGCGCTGATCCACCTCCATAACGGCCGCGACAACGTGATCGAGAACAACGTGCTCGTCGATGGCACGCTCGAGGCGCTCGAATGCAACGGGTGGACCGGCGGCAGCACGACGTGGAAGAGCCAGCTTCCCACGATGATCGACGGATACAACGCGGTGAAGGACCAGCCCGCGTGGCGGGCGATGCGCGGCATGGACATCAGCCCGGCCCACGCGGTGCTGCCGGATGGCCTGGTCATGGCCGGCAACGTGTTCCGCCGGAACATCGTCGTCTGCCGCGCGTCGGGCGCCCGGGTGTTCAAGCTTTCGAACGTGCCGCTGGACCATTTCCAATCGGACGACAACGTCGTCTGGCACATGGGGCTTCCGCCGCTGGTCGAGGCGAACGCGCGCCGGGGCGCGCAGCTTCCGGCCGCCGACCAGTGGCCCGCGTGGCAGCAGCTCGGCCTCGACAAATCGTCCGTGGTGGCCGACCCGATGTTCGTTGATCCGTCGAAGGACGACTACCGCCTCCAGCCCGCCTCCCCGGCCCTGAAGCTCGGCTTCCGCCCGATCCCCTTTGACAAGATCGGCCCCCACGCGGATGCGAACCGCGCCACATGGCCCGTCCGGGAGTGAGAATCCTGTAGTCGTTTCGTCCACGAACCACTGCTCTGTCTCATTGCTCGATTTCGTTAACCCCCCACGCGCCGTCCCGGATCCCGGAGCGCTCCCGATCCCGCGAGACGGACAGCGCATCCAGATCCGGGGCGGCGCCGGAGCGCCAGACTTCACTCGAACGGCCCCTTCCGCGCTCTGCCCAGGCGTGGGGGCGAGTTCGATCTGCCAGAGCATTGCGACGGAGCAGATCGCCACTCCTAACTCTTATGCTTCGTGCTCCTTCGTGTCCCTTCGTGGATCGCCTCATGTCTCCCGCAGCGATTCTCGCAATTGCGGGAACACCTTCCCGATCTTGGCGGTGACGTATTGGCCATAGGTGCCTTGGAAGGACTGAAGGTTGGCGCCGTCCCAGCGGCGGCCGCTGTCGTCGTGGCCGGGGCCGGCATGGGGGACGGGCTGGATCGGCGTGTCGAAATCGGGGTCGAAGAATAGCGGGATCGACAGGCGGTCGCGGCCGCTGGTGTTAACCGTGACGCGGTGGGGCACCGACCGCCAACGGCCGCCGGTCATGCGGTCGAGCATGTCGCCGACGTTGCAGACGAACGTGCCGGGGATCGGCGGCGCGTCGGCCCAGCCGCCCGAGTCGGTGCGGACCTGCAGCCCGCCGACGTCGTCCTGCCAGAGGAGAGTGAGCAGGCCGTAGTCGGTGTGCTCCCCGACGCCCCATTGCACGGGCAGGTTGGCCGGCGCGGGTTGCGAGGGGTAGTTGAAGAACCGCAGGAGCAGCAGCGGGTCAGCCGTGCCGTGCTCCGCGAACCAGTGCTCCGGCAACCCCAGCCCCAGCGCGCACCCGCGCATCAGCGCCTGGCCCAGGGCGGACATCGCATCCAGATAGGCGAGCACGGTTTCGCGAAACCCCGGCATGTCCGGCGGCCATAGGTTCGGCCCGTGCAAAATCACGCCCGCCCGCACGCGCGGGTGATCGGGCCCCAGCTCGCTGCCGAGATACAGCCCTTCCTTCCAGTCCGGCCGGCCCGAGGTGAGCTCGCCGCCCGCGGGGAAGTAGCCCCGCCAGGCAAGCCCGCCGGCGGACATTGGGATTCGCATCTTCTTCGTCTCGTCCCGGGCGAAGAACGCCCGCGCCAGGCTCACCGCGCGCTCGATCAGGGCCGCGTCCACCCCGTGATGTTCCGCATAGAAGAAGCCCCATTCCCGCGCCGCCGCATCGATCGCCCGCGCGGCGTCCATCTTCTGCGTCTGCAAGGCGGACGGATCCGCCAGGGCGGCGACGTCGATCAGGGGAGGGCGGGACATAGTCAAAACATACCACTGCCGCTGACCGGTTCGGAATGTTCGATAACAAACCGAAATCTAATTGGGGTTCGACGCGGAACGCCCCCCACGCCGGGGCAGAGCGCGGCGGGAGCCGTTCGATCGGAGTTACGCGCCCTGCGCCGCTCCGGCTCTCGATGCGCCATTCCGTTCCGCATTGCGCAGAGCGGCTAGATCTTCTGCCCGTCGATCTCCATCTGCGGCTTGCCGTCGACCATGCGGCCGACGAGATGGAACGTGCCCTTGGGGCGGGTGACGTCGACCATGCCGGCGACGGCGTAGCCGCCGTAGTAGACGGTGGCGTCGACCTCGCCGGTCTGGGTGTTGTAGTTGCCGCCGAAGCTGCCCTGGTTGCTCTTGCCGATGAAGCCGACCTGCGTCGGCATCGTGAACGCGAGCATGGGTTGGAAGAAGTTGACGTCGTTGGTCTCGACGGTCGGCTGGCGTTTGGGGTACTTGGGGTCGGGGTCTTCCTGCTTCATCTTCTCCCGCAGCGAATCGATGATGAGGTCCTGCACGTTCTGCGACGCCTTGGGCTGCAGGGTGGCCCACTGATTCCAGACGCGCATCGGGCCGAAAAAGAACAAGCCGCCGATCACGAGCAGGACGGCACCCACGCCGATCGCGATCCTCTGCCCGCCCGAGATCTCGAACGCGGGCCCGCCCTGCCTGGTTTTGGCGCCGCCCCGGCCCCCGGCCGGCCCGGCGGCGGCCACCGGGACCTCGTCCCCGCACCCGGGGCACCGCATCATCCGGCCCGCCAACGCATCGCTCACTATCGTTCGCTTGCCACAGCCACATTGAACGGTAATTGCCATTCCCACCTCTTTGAAAGTGAAAGGGGCACCATAATAAAATCGCCACCGTTGGTAAAGCCCCCGACCCAACAAACGGGGCAATGCAACAGAGTGAAGGTTTCATGAAAACGCCGGAGCATGGATGAGAGGGTACAATACGGGCTGAAGCGCGGCGGTCGCGGTTCGTTTGCTGCGCGATGGCCCCGTGCGCCCTGCTGGGAAATCATGCCCTCGACCGTGCAGATCCCCGCCGACTTGCAAGCGGCCCCGCCGCGACGAGTGGCGTGGGGGCACCGCGAGGGTTGGTGGCAGATGTACGGCGTATGGTTCGGACTGGCGACGTCCGCAATGCTTGGAATCCTGGTCTTCGCGGCGGTCGCGTCCGAGCCGTTGTTGCTGGCGCTCACCCCGCCGCTACAGGCGACGGTCAAGGCCGTCACGATGTCCCGCGCCAATACGAGATCTCGATGGTCGAGGCGCACGGTAACCTATCAAGTGTACTATTCATATCGTCCCCGCGGCTGGCCGGCCGTCCTCGACCCGGTCGAGAATTGCGACTCCATCAGCCAGGGCGAGTACCACGCCCTGCACGACAAGGCATCGGTGATGATTCACGCCGGCCCGCTTGGCCTGACGACGCTCCACCGCACGCTTTGGGGCTATATCGCGGCCCGCTGGCTCTGGTGGTGCATGATCCTGGTGTGGAACGGGCTGACATTCATCCTGCTGCGCCAGACGTGGCTCAGGCGTCATCGGGCTCGCAGGCTCCTGAGGAACGGCCGGCCGGCGGTGGGGCGGATCACGGGCCGCGGCACCGACCGAAACGCGTGGGCCCCAAACGCGCATGTCGTGAAATACGAGTTTTCTGTCGGAGACGCGGCGTCGCCGCCGCACCGCGCGAGCACCCCGGTTGGTGTTCGCGACTACGAACGGGCGCGGGTGGGGCAGCACGTCATCGTCGTCTACGACCCGCACGATCTCGACCAAAGCCTCGTCTATGACTTCTGCCGCTATGTGTGAAGGGCTGACGCGTCGCGAGGTCCTCCCCGTGTAGCCGGCGAGCTTGCTCGCCGTTCCCGGCGCAAAAACCAACTGCAATCCCGATCAAACCTTGTCCGTCGGTGGCTGTTGGTTCTGCGCGAGCTGCTTCTTGAGCGCGTCGAGTTCTTCCTGCAATTTGCGGACGTGGTTGCGCAGCTCGGGAAGGTGGCGCAGCGCGCCTTGCTCGCGGAGGCTCTGGCGGTGGGGGAGGGCGGGCGTGCCGGAGACGATCTGCTTCGGCTCGACGTCCTCGGCGACCGCGCTGCAGGCGGCGGCCATGGCGCCGTCGCCCATCTTGATGTGGTCGCGCACCGCCGTCTGCCCGCCCAGCACCACGCCGGTGCCCAGTTGCGATGACCCGGCCAGGGCCGCCTGGCCCACGATGATGCAGTGGGCGCCGATCTGCACGTTGTGGCCGACCTGAACCAGGTTGTCGATCTTCGTCCCCCGGCCGATCCGGGTCGTGCTGAACTTGGCCCGGTCGATGCAGACGCACGAGCCGATCTCGACGTCGTCCTCGACGATCACCGTGCCGATCTGCGGGACCTTCTGGTGCTGGCGGCCGTCCCAGCGGTAGCCGAACCCGTCCGTCCCCAGCACGCTGCCGGCGTGGATCGTCACGCGACTGCCGATCGTGATCCGCTCGCGGATCACCACGTGGGGGAAGAACTGGCACGATTCGCCGACGGTCACGTCGTCGCCTATGTAGACGCCGGCGTGAAGCACGGTGCCGTCGCCGATGCGGGCACGGGCGCCGATCACGACGAACGGGCCGAACGACACGTTGTTGCCGACGTGGGCGGAGGGATCGACCTTCGCAGTAGCGTCGACGCCCGCCGGGGGCTGCGGGACTTCGGGGGCGAAGAGCGTCAGGACTTTGGCAACGGCCAGGTCCGCGTCATCGACGCGGAGGACGCGCGGCTCCCAATGCGGCGGGACCTTGATCCGCCGGCCGACGATCGCCGCGGCGGCCTGGCTGGTCGGCAGTTGCGCGGCGTAATGGTCCGAGCCGACGAACGTCAACTGGTCGTCCGTCGCCTCGGCCGGCGTGGCCAAGCCGTTGATCCGCTGGCGCTCTGCGCCGGCGGGAGCGGGGCAGTTCAACAGTTGGGCGATCTCTGCGAGGGTGGGCATGGTTCGTAGGGGCGAACCTTGTGTTCGCCGAATGTAGGGGTGAACCTCGTGTTCACCTTCGTTGTGTGGCGGGCCCAAGACGGGCGAACACAAGGTTCGCCCCTACCAAGAAGGGCAAGAGGGGCGTTCCATCGAGGTCGGTCACTTCACCGGCGCCGCGGCGCCGGTTGGCACCACAGGCGGCGCGGGCGGGATGGCCGGCGGGGCCTGGTTGGCGAAGTTCGCCTCCACCACCGTCAGCACGTCCTGGGTGATGTCGGCCTTCTTGTTGGCGTACAGCACCGCCCGCGACTGCAGCGCGAGCTGCAGCCGGTCGAGGCTGGCCTTCTCCAGGTCCGGGCCGATCTCCGGCGTCTGGTCGGCGATCACCAGGTCCAGCCCCTGCCGCTGCGCCACCTGGGCCGTCGCCTGGGCGATGTGGTCATAGACGGCCTTGAGGTTCTCCTTGTACCACTGCTCGGCCTCGAGATTGCTCATCTGCTTCCAGACCTCCAGCTCCGCGCGCTTCTGCATGATCTTCTGCGTCTCGTCGCGGTACTGCTGGCTGCCGGGCTTGAGGTTGTTGTCCCGGTGCTTCATCAGGTCGTCGAGCTCCATCTCCCGCTGCTGGCCCTGCTGCTGCACCTGCTGCTGGCGGGCGCGCGAGTCGGCCTCGAGCTTCTTGGTCTCCTTCATGCCGCGCAGGATGATCGTGGTGTTGACCACGCCGACGTTGAGCTGATGGCCGCCCCCCTGGGCCGCCCCGGCGGCCTGGGCGGCGCACCAGCCGGTCAGGAGCGTGACGGCCCCCATCAGGGCGAGGCCAAAGGCGAGGAGCGGCGGGCGTTGTGTTCGTCGCATAATCCAAAATCCTTTCGCTGTCTTGCCGGCGAGCCGCGCCGCAGAACCGGGCGAAACCACGGCGGCGGGCGAGGCGCTGAGCCGCGGATCATAAACATTCCCCCGCCGCGGGCCAGATCCCCGACCGATTTTGCCCGCGCCGCGCCCCCTGCCCCTTTTTGTGGCGCCGTGTGGCGCGATCGCGACGTGTGTTTTTATTGTAAATTATGTAAATACATGTACTTGGGACAAACTTGCCCATTTTAACGATGCGCGGCGCGCAAAAATGACGGGCCGCATGCCCTCCCCTCCGGAAGGCACACGGCCCGCTTTAATTCACGCCTCGCGATCGCCCACGACTCGCGCGCCGCCCCAACCGCGGCCGCGTCAATTCATCGGCACGTTCACCGCATTGGGCGACCGGTTGTTCGGCGTCACATTCGACCGATCAATAATCACCGCCGCCCGCCGTTGCACGACCAGGTGCGGGTTCGGCGTCTCCGCGTTCCGCCAGCCCTGGATCAGGACGTACGCCGTGTAGGAATCGGAACGGGTGGTAACCAGGTTGCTTAGCCGGGTTATCTCGTTGAACTGCGCCTGGAAATCGCCCTGCACGTCGGCCTTCCCGTTAAGCGGCGCAAGGTTGCCTTGGGCCGGAGTGAATTGCGATGCGTTGGCCGCACCGAGGAGGTTCCGCACCTTCGTCCCCAGGATCGTCGCGTTGCCGAGCTCAAACACGTTGCGGAACGGCCCGTGCCCGTGCGGCGGGACGGCGCCGCTGCCGTCATCGATGTCCCGGTAGTGGGCCAATGCGGCTGCGAACGTCGCGTTTTGGATGCGATAGTTCGGCATTGTCGCCGGAAACCACGGGATCGCCGCCAGCACGCGCCAAGGCGCAGTGTTGATGTTAACGAGTCCGTCGACCGGCGCGGTGTCCTCACTGGTTCTCGAGGAGGTTATGGTCGCCGTCGGCGTTTGAAGCCCTGAGTTCGAGGCCCCTGGCGTCACGTTGGCGACCGGGTTGGCCGCCCCAGCACTGGCGGTCGGTGAGTAACGATACCCGTACGCGCTACTAGAGGGCGGGGGCGTCGCCGCGTCTTCCATCCACGGGTCGACGTTGGGGAAGTAGTCGTCGTTCGGCGCTTGGACGGTAAGGAAGTCGAACACGCGTGTCGCCCAACGATATCGCCACTTGGCCGACGGCATCGTTGAGCCCGGCACAGGGGTGGTGGGGATGTCGAAATCGTTGACGGGCACGCCAGTCGGCGACGAGTCGTCGATGTCGATCGGGCAGAAGCGGCCGACGTTTTCGGCGATGATCTGAGCAACCGGTTTGTTGTTAGGATTGGAGACAAGCGGCTCCTGTGCGTTGGTTCCGTCCGTCGAATCGAAGGCAGTCGCCATCGCCGAATCCGCCGTGACCGGGTTGAGTTCCAGCATTTGCTGGGCACCGTCAAATGGTGCCGCGTTCCCGGTGGCATAAGCGGTGGTCGCCCCGCCGGTCCAAATCTTATAGGAGCCGATGAAGGTCACCTGGAGGATGTCGCCGTTCCGCATGAATGTGCCGAGCGGCAGGGAGTTCGCCGCCCCGGCAGTGGGCTTGTTGGGACCGCCGAAATCGACGTTGGCTAATTGGATCGCCGTATCCTCGTAGTTCGCCCACGGCACCGTGCCGAGCGGGCTACTCCCATTCGTACCGGGAGGATTCTGGCTGGCTGCTGGCAAGCCCAGTCCGGAAGCATCGATCTGTCCCTGCTGGGGCGACGTAATCACACAAGTCCCCGACCAATTCGGTTGCTTCGTCCCCGGTTGCGGGGCCGGGCCACCGGCCGCGGAGGCCAAGTGCCATGGGCCGGGGAAAACCCAGTGCCATCTTTTTTGGGCGGTGGGGTCGTTCGGCCGCCGGTACCACCAGATCTGGGGCTGGGGTGGGGTTCCCACGGCCGCCGTCGGATCAAAGTTGGTGAAGTCGTAGGAATCGACCGGCACCATGTCGTAAAGCCCATTCCCGTTGAGCGCCTCAGCGAAGGCGTTATTCGGTGGCGGGGTGGTCATACCCGTGGTCGACGTCAAGGTTCCGTCCGCCCGTCGCGGACGGAGCAGGACCAGTTCCTTGTTGAACACTCCGTTCGTGGCGTCTGCCAGGGCGGGGCACGAGTAGTATTGGTTCGTCGGCGGGGTTGCGGTGCCAATTTGAACGGTGCTCGGCGGGGTCATGTTGCTCATCAGCACGACGCGCTGATTGGGCCCGATGCTGGTGAACCCGGGCGCTTGCGCATTCAGGTCGCCCGCATTGCCGCCCAGCGGTTGCATGGTCAGTTTCTGGGGGTTTGTCGTTCGGTCGATTACCGCCAATGTCCAATTCTTCAGTTGAATGGCGACCGGATAGGGGTTGTAAAGCTCGACCGCGATCCAGTCGTTGGCTTGGTCGGGATCGTTGATTGCGAAGACCTGAGTGATGAACGGCTGTCGCTCGACGCCATAGACGGTGGCCCAGCATGCCATCCCGCCGCCGACCGTGGTGGGCAACGGAATCGTGCGACTGACCACATCATTCGTGCCATACTGCTGCAGTCGGGCCGCGTCGCCATGCCGCAAGGCGATCGTGTTCACGGCAGCGAGCGCCGAGCGCAGGTCCATGACCTGCTGATTGCTCAGCGCGGGCGGCACTCCAGGCAGTAGAGAGGCCGGCTTCGTCGTAGGCGACCCATCCAACGCATTATCACGGATCGGATTGCGGAACATGCGGAAGGAGCTCGGATTCCCAGTCACGTTCGGGAAAGCCGGCGCCCACTGGTTGGTGGCCGGGACGTATTGGTCGGCCATTACGGCCCAGTACGCGGCGTACAGTTGCTGGAACGTGCCGGAGTTCACCGAGGTCTTGGTCGGCGCGTTCGTCCAAGGTTCCCACGCCCAGTTGGGATCCTGCCAATACGGGTCGGGCGGCAGGGGGGTGGCGGTCGTCCCCGGGTTGAGGCAGACGTACTTGAAGCCGGTATTGGGATCCGTCACGACGTCTCCGAACTGGTAGGGCGGCGTCGGGGTCATGTTGAACTTGGCGGGCGCGAAGTTGCTGACGGGGTTCTGCGCGGTCAGCAACGCGCGCATCGGCATCGTGGGCGACTGGTTCGGCGGGTTGGGCGGGACGGGTCCCCCGCGGAGCCCGGCGAAATCGTACCAGTAATAGAAATTCTGCAGAAACCAGGTGAACGTGTCGCCCGGCTGATACGGCACGGTGGGGTATTGATATGGGGCGCTCGGCCCCCCCGCGCCCGTGGTGATCGTGGCGGCCTGGTAGTAGGGCGACTGGTACGTCGTATTTGGCATCATCTTCTCGAGGATCGATGAGCTCGACGCGGATGACGTGACAGTCGGATCGCGGAGGATGAAGTTCCGCGCCATGGCGATGCTGTCGGAGATCGGCAGCGCCTGGAAGAACGTGCTCGGGTCGTTGGGGTTGGCGGTGCTCAGGACGAGCCGGCCCGGGTTCCGCAGCCGTCGGGCGAGCTCCAGCCACTGCTGATCGAAGTAGTAGTAGGCACCGGTTTGCACGGTCCCGGCAACCGTGCCTGGATAGGTGATCGGATACGGCATGTACAGGAAGTCCGTCCGCTGCGCACCGTTCTCGTCGACGGCATCAATGAACTGCGGGTTGACCGTGGGATCGGGGACGTGACTGTTGAACCGGAAGTTATAAAGCAGTCCGGGACCGGTTGAGGAGAGCACCGGCTTCTTGGTGGTGGTGCTGCCGTACAGGTCGGTCGGCGCATTCCAGTTGGAGTAGGTGGACAACGGGTTAACCGTCATTCCTTCCAGATCCAGATTGACCGGGGACAGATCGCCGGGCATCTGTGTTCCCGGCGTATACGCGGCGACCGGATTTGGAGTCAGCGCGATGCTGGCGTTGATCGCGGCCGCGTTGTCGACGATGCGGACCGCCGCGTAGTAGGTGACGCCGTCGAGCGTCAGCAGCTTGCTCAGTCCCGAGTCGGCGATGCCGTCGCCGTCCGCGTCGGCCGCCATGATCCAGTTGGCCGTGCCGGGCGTGCCCCACGCCGGCCACACCTGCCCGTCGATTAGCACCGAATTTCCGGTGAACCCGCCGGTCTTCGTCGGGTAGAGCTGAGTGCGCCCCGTATACTGCGTGGGAGAGGCACCGCCCGGCCAAACGGGCGTGTCGAAAACGGCGCCGCCATTAATCGGGCCACTGATGAAGGGCCACAGGGGTACGTTGGTCGTCAAGTTGGGCGCTACGGTGTCCTGAAACAGGCCGGGGACGCGCGAGGCCAGCCAGGAGTCGCCCGCCTGGGTGGGGGTGGCCGGCGTTGCGCCATTGATGACCGCTGCGGCCCCAGTGTCCAAACCCAGGCCGTTCCAGTAGCGGGCCGCCGCGTTGTTGTACGGGGTGTTGTAGTGGACGGGGAATCCGGTGCTCGTTTGGATCGTCACCGCCGGGCGGAACTGCCCGCTGGAATAGGGATCGTTGGCGATCGTCCCCTTGACCTGGTTGACGACGCCGTCCAGCAGCAGGTCCACTTCGGTGTTGAACGAGTGGACGATGGCGGTGCCGCGGTCGAACTGGGCCATCGTCATGTAGGCGGTGCCGATCAGGGCCATCATCACCAGCAGGGCGACGACGAGGATGAGCACCGACCCGGGCCGGGAGCGGATGAATCGTTTCTGAGCCCGGTCAAGTAAATGTCGCAAGGGCTGGGTGGGGTTCGTCTTCATGGCGATTGCTCCTTGGGAGCCGCGCGATGCCGCTCGCGTCAGGGCAGGTTGATCACGTACTCGTAAATCTGCTG
>DASXMX010000023.1:0-4176 GCA_036495445.1 Tepidisphaeraceae bacterium | reverse complement strand
GGCGCGCCCGGCGCGAAACCGCAAGCGATCTTGCAAGGTGATCGACCGAGGCACGGCTCCCCCGGCTCCTTGCCCACCGGCAATTCCCCTTTTGCACTTATCGTCTTCCGCCACGGGTCCGTCGTCGCGCCAGCAGCGCCTGCTCCTTCGCCTTGGCTGACGTGGTGGGGGCTTCGCCTTTCAGGGCGGCGCGGGTGCGGGCCTTGTCGCTGGAGGTGCGCGCTTGGGAAAACACCCGGCCGATCCGTGCCGAATCCGGGTCGGGCTCTTCCCCGCAATGGTCGCAGTAGACGTGTTGGGGATCCGCGGGATGCCCGCAATGGATGCAGCACCCTTCCATCCGGCGTTTGGCGATCAGCCGCTGCCGCTCGAGCTGCTTCCCGTAACCGACCGCGCCGTAGTAGCAGAGCCCGATGAAGCCGATGAGCAGGACGATCGGGTTGACCGCCTTCAAGAGGATGACGAACCCCAGCCACAGCGTCATGCCCGAGGTGAGCAGTGCGTAGGCGTAGAGCGGCGGGATGCCTTGCCCATTGCGGTCCACCGCCTCGTGGAGCATCAGCAGGATGCCCGCGGCCATGACGAATGGCCAGACGGTCCAGCCGTGCGCGAACAGCAGGTTCACCACCCCGCCGCAGACGGCCATGATCAGGATCGCGAAGTAGGACCAGCGGAGGCTGCGAAGCCGGTACTGCCGCCACCCCTCGCGCAGCATCCACTTCAGTTCTTCCCTGGAGATACGTTTAAAGCGAATTCGCCCCACGCGAGGATTGTACCACCGGCTCATCGGATCGTCGCGTAGTGCGACGTGTCGTTCAGCAGGATAAGCTCGGCGTGCGTCGGATCGGCAAAATCGAGGATGTTGAGGCAGGCCAAGTCCTGCGCGAGGCGATTGCGGTACTCGCGCGGGTCGATGCCCATGAGGGCACAGATCAGCAAGCGGTTGGTCGCCTTATGCGAGACGACGAGCACCGTCTGCCCCGCGTGATCCGCGACAATCTTGGATAGGGCCGGCATCGCGCGCGCCAAGACCTGTAGTCCGGTCTCCCCGCCCGGCGGCGCGACGTTAAACGGGTCGGCCGACCACGCGGCGTACTCGGCCGCGTACCGCTGCTCGACATCCTGGTGCACCATTCGCTCCCACTGCCCGTGGTCGATCTCCCGCAACCCCGGCACGCCCAACGGAGATCGCCCGTGCGGCTGGGCAACGATCGCGGCGGTCTGCATCGTCCGCTTCATGTCGCTGCAGTAGAACGCATCGATCTTCGCCTTCGCCAACCGCTCAGCCAGCCGCCGGGCCAGTTCCCGCCCCTGATCGGACAGATCAACGTCCGACGACCCCGCGAACCGGTCCTCCGCGCTGAGCTCCGTCGCCCCGTGCCTCACGAGCAGGATCCGCGTTTTCATGGGGGGAAGCGTAACCGGGGAAAAAGGCCCCGCAAAGACGCGAAGGACGCCAAGACATCCGCGAAGGGCAAGCAAGGAGTTTCTCGGAGCGTTCCAGTCCGCTCGCACGAAGCGGCCTGGAAGGCAAGCATCCAACCATTCGATTCCTCTTCTTTGCGGCGTCCTTCGCGGCTTCGCGTCTTTGCGGCGCATCTTCTTCCCTCAACCGCGCAGAAATTGCCTTGCCCCTCTTTACTTCAAAAAAGAATCTGGTATGACTTTGGGCGCATCGGGGCTCTTTCGGGACCGCTTCGAAAAACGTCAGTCAACCACGCACCGGGCTCGCGGACGGCCAGATCCGCGTGATGGAGTTTCCCGGCAACGCACACGGAGGTGCACCATGGCTTCGGGCCGACTCTTTCTCGCCGCCACCCTCGCTGTCACGAGCTGCTGCGCCCTGCCCGCCTTCCTGCGGGCCGAGGACAGTGCGCCGTCGGAGGCCGAGGGCAAACACGTCTTCCAGGGCGAGGTGAACGCCAACTCGGTCTTCATCCGCAGCCGCGGGTCGGAGGACGCCTATCCGACCATGAAGCTGAACAAGGGGGACAAGATCACGGTCGTCGGAATCCGCGGCCAGTGGCTCAAAATCGAGCCACCGGAGGGGAGCTTCGCCTACGTGGCCAAATCGTACGTCGAGTTGCACGGCGACGGGACCGTCGGCCGCGTGACGCACGACACGCTCGCCCACGTTGGCAGCCAGATCAACGCGATGGCGGCGGTCGCGATGGCGAACGTCCACGAAGGCGACAGCCTGCAGATCGTCGGCCAGTGGAACGAGTACTTCAAGGTCAAGCCGCCGGCAGGCAGCTATCTCTTCATCAACAAGCAATTCGTCGACCCGGTGAAGACGGTGCAGCCGGCCGAAGCCGTCGCCAAGGACAAGCCCGAAAAGACGGACAGCAACCCCGGCCCGTCCGACACGGCCCCGCCCGCGCCGGAGCATCCGGTCGTCATTACCGAGCGCAACCCCTCGACTCAGCCCGCGGGTGGTTCGGCCGTCGCCGAGGCATCGCCCGCGGCGCCAGCGACCACGCAGCCGGCGCAGTTCGACCCGGTCGTCGAATACGGGAAGCTCGAGCAGCAGTTCCTGGCGCTCAACGGCAAGCCGATCGGCGAGCAGCCGCTGCCGGAACTGCTGGCCGGGTACCAGAAGGTGCTCGCCTCCGACGAGCTCCCCTCGTCGATGCGGAGCATCGCCGAGTTCCGCGTGGCGACGCTCACGTCCCGCAACGAGGCTCGGGAGAAGTTCCTGGCCCTGCAGGAGAACCAGAAGAAGATGGCCGCCCAGCGGCAGGCGCTGGCCGCCGAGCGGCAGGAGATCGAGGACCGGATCAAGAAGAACGACGTGCAGGTTTACGCCGCCGTCGGCACGCTGCGGCCCTCGAGCCTGCAGGTCGGCACCGGCATGCTTTACCGCCTGACCGACCCGGCCACCGGCCGCACCGTCTGCTACGTCCGCACGAGCGACTCGAAGTACGGCCCGTTCCTCGGCCAGTTCATCGGCGTCCGGGGGACCGTCAGCAACGACCCACAGCTCAAGTCGATCGTCGAGAACCCGATCGAGGTGAAGGAAGTCGACCAGACGCAGGTGAACGGGAGCATCGCGGCCCAGCTCGTGCCGCCGAGCCTGATGCACTACACCCCGCCGTCCGCCCCCGCCGCGGCACCTGCGCCAGTGGCTCCGGCCCCGACCGCCGCCGCCCCGGCGACGACCGCCGTTCCGGCGGCGCCGTCTGCCCCGGCTCCCGCGTCAAACGGGACCAGCGGCCAAGCCAGCGCCGGCCCGGAAGAGCCGCAATAAGTCGCGTTTGAATTGATTGGGTGGCATGGGCATGTACTCATGCCCGTGCTTTCTCGAATCGGGAGACACGGGCATGCGTACATGCCCATGCCACCCAGAGAGAAACGGCCACTCAGTCCACTGATTTGGTGAGTCACGTCCAGCCGCGGCACCAATGCCGCGGCTGGACGCGTTTTATTGGGACGTGAACCGATCCGTGCGGCTTGCCGATGAGGGGTATATCCCTCGTCGCCGGGATCGGTGTTCCCATGACCGATTTCAACCCGCTGGCTGGCAGCATCCTCGGCAGCGCGCAGGCCCAGCAACAGATCGACGTTCAGAAGCAGCGCCAGGTCCGCCGGGCCCAGGTGCTCCGCCGGAACACCGCGGCCGACGGGGACCGCTTCGAGCACCAAGTCGAAAGCGCCGAGGAAGTCCCGCCCCCCGGCGACAGCCCCGACCAGCACCCGCCCCAAGACCGCAAGCGCGACCGCCGGTCGCGTCGCAACCAGGACGATGAGGATCGTCCCCACATCGATCTGAAAGCCTGAGCGACGCCACAGAGATCGAGTTCGCCGGAAGCAAGACGAAAAAGATTTGCGTCGTTGCGTCCCCATTTTCGTCCGGATCCACGTGGCCGCTGCACCGTGACACGGGTTTTCAACCCGTGCCAACCGCCCCGCCCAAGGGGGGAATTACCCCTCCGCGGGATCCGCTTGCAGCGAGTCGTATCAACTTCCCACCCGCCAACGCTCGCTTCGCTCCGAGCTCGGATGTCCGGTGAAGAGGCACTTCGCCCGAGCCAACAGTTCAGCACGGGTTGAAAACCACAAGTGTCCGGTCACAACTCGAATAGTAGCAATTGGTTCTGGTCCGGCGACTCGGCGATCTGCGTGTGGTCGTCGAAAAACGCCTGGTTTATGGGGGTTTTCTCGCAAAGCGTGACACTC
>DASXMX010000022.1:0-4985 GCA_036495445.1 Tepidisphaeraceae bacterium | reverse complement strand
ACTCGTAGTACCCCCTCGGCCCCTTGGTTGCGATTGACCGTGATTTCGCATGGCTGTCGACCCACAGTGCTGCCGTCGCGAAAAGGGCAACCCAGAGGGCGACGCTCGTGGCGCGGAGCAGGAAGGCGCGGATGGGCGCCGGGATCATTCGTATGCAGGCGATGGCGCCCGTTTCGGCCGGCACCGCCGTGCCGCACGCGGGGCAGTTGTCCGCGTTGGCGCGAAGCGCATACCCGCAGGCCTCGCAGCAACCCTTCCTGCGCCGCGCCCATCGACGCACCTGGCGGACGCCCTCGCTCGCAGCCAGCAGGCCCGCGATGATGCCGGACGCGATCGGCAGGACGATCGGCATGGCGAACCCCCGCGGCTTAGCCGACGGCGGCGGGACCTGCGACGTCATCGCATACTCATCCACCGCCTCCTCCAGGGACTCCCTCTCCGACGGCTTGGCAAGGTCGATCGCGTCTTGCACGGATTCAAGGTCCGCCTGGGCCTGGCGCAACTGCCGCACCCATTCCGAATGCTTCTCGCGCAGCTCGGGGTCGTTCTCGAACTCGATCACGCCGGGGTGAGCGGTCAGCGCCCATCGGGTGTAAAGAACGCTGAACGCGCGGGGCCGCACGCTCGCGGCGACCCACACCGCCGCCATCGCCGTGCCCAGGAGCAGCGTGCCCGCGGACACGACGATGAGCATCCGCCGGATCATGCCGGCTCTCCCGCGTTAGACTCGATCGGCGTGCCGCATTCGGGGCAGACGCCGGAGACGTTGCCGGTCAGGTTGTAGCCGCACGCGCGGCACTCATCTGCCTCCCGGCATCGGGCGCGGCGCCAGCGGCGGTCGGCCCGGGTCGACCACGCCGCGAACGGCACCGCGTACAGCAACACGACCAGGCAAATCCGGGCAGCCGACGGGCGATCAAGAAACGGTTGGATCGTGAACAAGAGCAGGAGCGGGTAGATCACAGGCGCTGCCGCCGCACCGATCAACAGGGTGACATCCGGCCCCCGCACGATCATCACCGCCGAGAACGATACGCCGACGGCGACGTAGCTGCCGACTGCATGCGACATCAGCAGGTTGGACCAGTTCCACCAGGGGCAGAGACCTGCGTACCTGCGGCGATCCGTGCGCGTCGGATGGCGAAGGAGAAAGATGATTCGGCCGCGGTTTGCCCCGGCCCATGTGAGCGGCAGAACGGCCGCAGCGAGGATGAAAGGCCAGAGCCGGACACGCCAGAGAATGTGGAGGTTCACGATTGTCGGTGCGAGCGTCACCCGTCTCCATTTCAGAAGCTCGCCGCGCCAAATCTCAATGGCCGGCAGCTCGTCAATCTGGTGTACTCGGATCGTCGTGTGCTGGTAAGACGCGACGAACAGTACCGCCAGGACCACGCCGAGCAGCAGCGACAGCACGGCGGCGGCGGTGAACAGGCGGCGGATCATTGGGCCGGATTGTACCGGCCGGCCGTGCTCTCCGCGTTCTTGGCGTTCGGCGTCCTGGGTGGTCGCTCTCCGTCGGGCCTGTGGGGCGGTCACCCTCCCGCCGGCGGATCTGAAAAGGCATCATGCCACGCCCGTTCGGCTTCGATCAGCGGGAGGAACACGACCGCCACTCGATCGTCGGAATCCATTTCAAACCCCCCCCTGGTTGTAGAACGGCCGGATTCGGCCGGACGCTCTCCGGCGTAAGCGAGGGGGGCAGAGGCTCACCGATATCATCAGCCGCAGCAACAGGCGGCGTCGCCCGTGCCGGGGCATTGCGTAGTTCAGCGTCCGGGATATGGCCTGATTGTCGTGCGACGGTTCGGACATCCCATTCTCCAGCCGCCGGGGCTCTGGACACCGCACTCTGTCGTAGCCGCGACTGCGATCAGTATCCCTTCTCGTCCATTTCCTTGACCCACGCGGGCGTCCACCGAATGAGCTTTTCCTCCCTTGCCACCCAGCGCTGTCGTAGGGCGTTGCGTTGCGCGGGGTCGATGCTGGCCGTGCAAGGGTTTCGCTCTGACTCGTAAAAGTCGGGAATCCAGTCGTCGTCGTCGCCGATCTGCTTGAGCCGTACAAGCAATCCGTCGTCGTTCAACAGGACGGCGTGGTCGGGCCGTTCCGAGTAACTCTTCCCGTCGAAATCCGGCTCATGGCCGAAGCTATCGTCGGGTGGGGTATAGCGCGTTCGGATCTCCCACTCGCTCGCCCACCAACGCGCCAGCACGAGATGGGCCACGACGAACTTGTGCGGGTCGTTCAGCGCACGGATCAGTGGCGGGATCAGATCGGCGCAGTCGGCGTGCATCGGGTCATGTCTCTCCCACGGAAGGCTCGCCACCCGCCGAGCCGCCCCACTGAGCTTGTACCACGCGAGTGGCGGGCAAACGAGCCGCCCCTCCCAATCGCGCCAATAGCACCAGTCCGTCACCTGCGAGTTGTCGACCGCAGCCACCAGTTGCTCGGCGGGTGAAGGTTGGGACTGCGCTAGACGGCTCGAAGGCGACGAGGCGGGCCGAGTAGTCGCCGTCGCGAGCAAGCGTGCGGACTGCTGCTGCTGAACGGGCGTCCCGTGCGGCGACCCGCAGCCCGGTAACGGACAGGTGGCGATGACGGCCAACATCCCGCACAACGCGCGAAGGCGCAGCCACGACGCGACATCGAACAGGCGGCGGATCATGCGTTCATATTAACCGGAATCGGCGTGTAGCACTCCGGGCATCGGTCTTTGCCGGTGCGGAGATCGTACCCGCAGGTGGGGCAACGCCCCGTCCGGCGAGGGCGGCGGGACAGCAGCCATCCCGCCGGGGGCAGCCCGGTCGCGCAAAGCAGCAGCGCCAGATGGACGGAAACCGTTCGCACGCGTTGGTAGCTGTAGGTGACGGGGCCGCCCTCGATCTTCGTTGCCATCACGGCATCGCCCGGCGTATCGGTCACGCGGATCCCCAAGCCGCCCAGCCACGGCGGGGTCACCAGGCTCCATGCCGGAGGGGCCGACGATTGGACACTTTCGAGCGAGCGGAATCGAAGTTGGTTTCGGTCGAGGTCAACCTCTACGTACCTGCGAACGCCAAAGCGAAAGTCCGACCACAGCCGGCGATGCTTCGTCCCGGTGGCCAACCACGCAGTTGTGATCGTGAGGCAAAGGATCAGCGACAGCACGTCCCTGAAAACGGGACAGTCACGTTTACCGGGCTCATCCGAGTGCTCATGGGTCGGCCAGCGCGCTGGCAACCGAGCCTATCAGAATCGTGACTGTCCCGAATGCCATTCCGGCGAATGGCAGCGCTAACTGTGACATGTGCAAATGCCTCAAGGATGCGTTCCAGAGTGCGCAGCTTTCCAAATACGATCCCCTGGGACCAAATTCGAATACATTTGCGAAAGCACTGTTGGACCACTGTGGATACGAGCCGGTCTTCAAGCCTGAGAACATCCCCGGCTGGGGCTATTCTAAGGTACCTAACTACTGGCCGTCGTGACTCGCGAGCCGGACGCCCGAATGACCGACGGTCTCTCTAGCGACGTCAGCTTATCTATGAGCCCGCACCCTTTAAACTACTGGCCAAAGCGTCCGCGTCGGAGGTGGGGCTGGTTACTCTGTGTAGCCGGTGTGCTTGTGGGCGTTATCCTCATAACGCTGCTGTTGAAATGGATGATTTGGTGGTATGCAATTAGGCACGTGAGAAACCTTTAGAAGAGATAGATGGGGATAAGTACATTTTCGGCGAGGCGATCAGCGGCGCGGTGAACCCGAGCAGTTCGGCCTCGGTCCAGTACGGCACAGCCAGCGGAGGAATGGGGACATTCCTATTTGTTGTGAATACGATAGGTCGCATTTCTGGCAGATCGGGCGAGCGGAACGAGCGGGGGAAGACAGAACATGGAGCGGCCCATTGACGGCTGACGGAGGTTGTATGTCGGATTCGGAACGGGATCGTGAGGAGCCGAAGGCGTTCGTGTACCACGGCGGGCAGGGTGACCCGCATCAGGCGGAAGATGCCGCGGCAGCGACGACGCGCTGCCCGGACTGTCGTGGGCGCGGCAGCGTCCTGCTGCTGATCACCACCCGCCCCTGCGCCCGCTGCGGCGGGACGGGCGTGGTCCGGCCCGCGCCCGCGGAGCCGGTTGCGGAGCCCACCTGTTATGTCCTGCCCGCCGACCCGGCTCCGCCCGAAGCGGAGCTGCCGCCGGTGATCTATTCGTATTACGTCCGCGAGAACGACCTCCCCGTCAGCGAGGACCGGCTGCTGTTCGAGGCGGGCCAGTGGTGGAACGAGCGGTACGTCGTGACCGACGGCCCATGGCGCCTCGTCTCCCGCACCCCCGCGCCGCCGCCTCGGGGATGGGCGAAGGGATCCGCCGAGTGAAGACCGGCGATCTTTGGGACCCGCTACGGCTGTAAATCTGGGCAATGTCCCACGCAAAAACATGATAAAACGCTCGCTACGGCGGGACATTATGGGACATTTTGGGACATCGACCGAAGTGAATACTCGGGCGGACGCCTAGTGCTTTTTGGCGGGGCGGGTGGCGGGTTGGGTTTGGGGGAGGCGGCTGGATTCGAGGAGTTCCTGGAGGGCTTGGCCGCGGTCGATGATGGAGCCGGGGTCGACCTGTGCGTGGGACTGGGGGGCGAGGGTGTAGGAGACGGTGTGGGGATCCTCGAACTTGAAGGGGAGGATCTCGGCGACGAGGTCGAACGGGATCCACTGCCACCAGGGGGCGATCACCGGCGTGGTCGTCTGGAGCGTCTGATACCCCTCCTTGCGGACCTGCACGTCGAAGTAGCCGTACCAGAGGAACGGGCGTGCGACGGGCGCGCGGCCGATCTCCTGGTCGTTCATCGTCACCAAGGCGCCCGGCGGAGTGGTCTGCACGGTGAGCGTTCGCTCGACGCATCCGCCGAGGTCGAGGAACAGCAACAGCGACAGCATCCCTGCAAGCACGCGGCGCATGAGGCTCCTTCGTGCTGCGGAGTATAGAGGGATGGAAACGAG
>DASXMX010000021.1:0-6071 GCA_036495445.1 Tepidisphaeraceae bacterium | reverse complement strand
CGAGACGTACACGATCGATCCCGAAGATGCCCGCCGGCGGATCACGAATCGCACCGTCGGCGTCCTGCCGGTCCACCTGTACGGACGCCCGGCGAACCTCGACGCGATGCCGCGGCTGGCGCAGGACCACGGCCTCTGGATGATTGAGGACTGCGCCCAGTCGCACGGAGCCAAGTGGAAGGGAAAGCGTGCCGGCAGCTTTGGCGATCATGCGGCGTTCAGCTTCTATCCTTCAAAGAACCTGACCGTCTACGGGGACGGCGGCGCGATCGCGACGGACGATGACGCAATCGCCGCCCGCGTCACCAAGCTCCGCAATCACGGCCGCAAGGACAAGTACTTGCACGAGGAAGTCGGCTTTAACCTGCGGTTCAACGAGATTCAGGCGGCGGTCGGCCGGGAGCAGCTGAAACTGCTCGACCACCTGAATGCGAGCCGCCGCCGCGCCGCCCAGTGGTATCGGCGCGAGTTGTCCGGCGTGCAGGGCGTCGTGCTCCCCCCGGCAGACGTCGACGGACAGACCGAAAGCATTTATCACATGTTCGTCATCCGCCTAGCCAACAACGACGCCCGCGAAGGGCTGGCCCGGGCGCTGAAGGAACAAGGGATCGAGACCGGCGTCCACTACCCGGTGCCGAACCACCTACAGCCGGCGATCACGTTGCTCTCCGGGCAGCCCCCGCCGCTGCCGAGAACGGAAGATTACGTCCGAAAGATTCTCAGCCTCCCGATCTTTCCTTCGATTGCCGAAGAGGAAGTGAGAACGGTTGCGGATGCGATCAAGGCCTACCTGCGGGGGCTGAAGCGAACACGGCCGCCAACCGCTGATGTGCGAGAAGAGAGATAAGAAAAGCAACACACGAAGTTGCAGAGGCGATATCCTCGATGTTTGGGCTATCGGGGTCTTTGGGGGTCCATTTCATCGCTTCGGAGTTGGACCATGTCCAGGCATTGGCGGTGCGCGGTAATTGGGGCCAACACGGTCGGGCAGACGCACATTCGGGTGATCCCGCGGCTGGGCAACGCGACGCTCGTTGCGGTCTGCGACACGCGGCCGGCCAACGGGCAGGCGGCGATCGAAAAGGCTGGCCACTCGGGCGTCCCCGTCTATGAGCGGGCGGTCGACATGCTGGCCAGGGAGAAGATCGACGTGCTCCACGTCTGCACTCCCAGCGGGCTGCACGGGGAGCATTCCATGCTGGCGATCGACCGCGGCATTCACGTGATCTGCGAGAAGCCGCTGGAGATCGCGCTCGACCGGATCGACGGCCTCATCGAGGCGGCGGACAAGCGGGGCGTGCGGGTGGCGGCGATCTACCAGAACCGCTGGAACGAGGCGAACCGGGCGATCAAGCACGCGGCCGACGAGGGCCGCTTCGGCCGCGTCGCGTGGGCCGGGTGCTTTACCCCGTGGTATCGGCCAGACAAGTATTACTCGGACGGCGGGTGGCGCGGCACGTGGGCACTGGACGGGGGCGGCGCGGTCATGAACCAGTCGGTCCATAACATCGACCTGCTGCAGTGGATCGCCGGGCCGGTGAAGGCCGTCAGCGCCTTCGCGTCGAGCCGGATCCACGCCGGCATCGAGACCGAGGACACGTGTACCGTCGCCCTGCAATTCAAGAGCGGCGCGTTCGGGACGATCGTCGGCACGACCGCGATGTTCCCAGGCATGCCCGCGCGATTGGAAATCGGCGGGGAGGACGGGACGGCCGTCCAGGAAAACGGATTGAGGGTCTTCAAATTCCGCGACGAGCGGCCGGGCGATCAGGAACTTGCCGAGCGGCTCGCCCCCGCGTCGAAGCCAACCGGCGGCGCCACGGGCGTCGCGTCGAACGCCGCCGCCATGGGAAACGACCTTCACGCGCGGAACCTGCAGGCGATCTTCAGCGCCTGGGACGAGGGGCGCGACGCGGAGACCAATGGGCCAGAAAGTCGCAAGGCGGTCGCGATCGTGCTCGCAATCTACGAATCCGTCCGCCGGGGCGGCGCGCCGGTGGACGTGCGATAGTCTCCCGTGACACGAGGCGGCAGCATCCGAGCCGAACCATGTGCGAACTCCTCCTTATTTACACCTCGTTTGCGATCTTCCGCATGCCCCTGCAGGACCATTACTGGTTCTGGAAGGCGATCGGCTTCGCGGGGATCGGCACCTTCGGCACGCGGTTTCTCGTGCAATGGATTTACAGCGAGCGGCTCAAGGAGAGCAAGGTGCCGCCGATCTTCTGGTGGCAGAGCCTCATCGGCACGATGCTCTGCCTGGCCTACTTCCTGCGCCAGCAGGACTCGGTCGGCATCGCCGGTTACCTGCTGAACGTGATCCCCTACACCCGCAATTTGATGCTCGTCTACCGCAAGCGGCGGCTCGACCGCGAGCAACGCGGCTTCGCCCCCGCCGTATCAGCATCCACCCAACATTGAGCACGGAAGGTCTCCGATTGTGCAACTCTCGGCCATGCAACTAACCCTGAGCATCTGCGTTCCCGTTTACAACGAGGCGGAGAACCTGCCGCTGCTGCACGAGGCAATTGCGAAGGTGATCGACGCGAACCGCATCGACGGCGAGATCCTCCTGGTGGACGACGGCTCGACGGATGCCTCGTGGCAGGCGATCGAAGAGCTGGTGGCGAGGGACCCGCGCGTCCGCGGCCTGCGGTTCAAGCGGAACTGCGGCGAGACCGCCGCCAGCGACGCGGGGCTCCGCGCCGCCCGTGGGAAATACGTCATGACGATGGACGCCGACCTGCAGAACGACCCCGCCGACATCCCCGCGTTCCTCGCGGCCCTCGACCGGGGTTGGGACTGCGTCTGCGGCACGCGCGTCGCCACCCGCGCCCAAGGGGATAACTTCGTCCGCGTCGCCTCGAGCCGGATCGCGAACTGGGTCCGAAACAAGCTGAGCGACGAGAACATCTCCGACGCCGGTTGCACCTACCGCGCGTTCAAACGGGAGTGCGTCGCAAAGCTCAAGCTCTACCGCGGCCTGCACCGGTTCATCCCGACGCTGCTGAAAATGGAAGGGTTCACCGTCACCGAGATTCCCGTCACCAACAACCCGCGCCTGCACGGGCAAAGCAAGTACGGCGTATGGAACCGCCTCTTCAAAAGCTTCCGCGACCTGCTGGCGATCCGCTGGATGAAGAGCCGGTTGCTGGGGTATGAGATCGCGAGCGAGTTGGACCGAACATCGAGCTTGACCGGGGAATCGCGCAAGGCATCCGCATAAACGCTTCTGCGTCAGGCGACGGAGACGTGCCAGATGAAACGCCTGCACATCGAGCCATCCACCCGGAACCTCGGCGAGTTCTTCTGGCGGGCCGTGCTGGTCGGCTGGTGCATCGCGCTGGTCGCGGTCTGTGCACGGGCGACGCTGCAAAGCAAACGGCACAAGCACAGCGGCTATTTCGTCTACGTTGACGCCGGGCGGGCATGGCGAACCGGCGCCCACCTCTACACCGCGCTGGACGACCTGCCCCCGGCCGAGCGGGCGGAACTGGCCCGCAAGATCCAATCGGCCGGCGAGTGGCAGGTCCGCGATAACGCGATCTGGGGCGGGTATCGGTACAGCCCCACCGCCGCGATCCTGTTCGTCCCGCTGAGCTACGTGCCCGGCGCCGTTGGCGAGATCGCCTGGCGCATCTTCCTCGCCGCAGCCGGCCTCGGCGGGCTCTATTGGTGTGCCCGAGTCGGCGTCCCGCGGCCGCTGGCCCGGCGTGACTGGCCGATCTTCTGGCTCCTGGTCATGTGGGCCTACGTCGGGTGCCTCAACAACGGGCAATCCAGTGCCCTGCTCATCGGATGCCTGCTGGGCGCGGCGGCGGCCTGCTGCACCGACCGATGGATGCTGGCCGCCGCCCTCGTCACCATCCCAACCGTACTGAAGCTGTACCCGGTTTCGTATGGGCTGCTCCTGGTCCTGCTGTTCCCCCGGCAGTTCGGGTGGCGGTTCGCGGCGTGCCTCGTGTTTGCGTTCGCGTTGCCGTTCATCCTGCGGCCGCACGCGATGGTTGAGGAGCACCGCCGGTGGCTGTGGCACCTGGTCAACGACGCGAAGACGGCCGTCCCGGTGACCAGTTGGGACCAGGACGTGCGGCTGCTGCTCTACCGCCTGTTCCGCGTCACGTTGTCGATGCACGCATTCCTGGCGATCCAGTTGGTCACTGGAGCCCTGATCGCGCTCGTTTGCCTTGCCGGCCAGCGAGCCGGCTGGCCGAGGCGGATGCTCGTGGCGCGGGCACTGGGCCTGGCCACTTGTTGGATGACGACGTTCGGGATGGCCACCGAGCCCTCGACCTACATCCTCGTGGCGCCGACTCTCGCCTGGTCGTTGTGGGAATGCTGGACGCGCCCCACCCGCTGTGCCGAGACGCACGGCGGGCGGTCGCCGGGCGGCGCGATCAGCCGGGTGATTCTCGTCGCCGCCTATCTGCTGTTCGTGATGGCGTACGTCTTCCTCTGGTTCCCCTGGGGGCGGATCGCCAACAGCTACGCACCCGAACCGCTGGCCGGCGTGCTGATCTTCGGGTACCTGCTTGCACGGTCCGGCCGAGAAATCCGCCGTAGCCTCGCGAATGCAGTCTCATCCCATTCTCGAACGTCCCCGAGCGTCTTGACATTCCCCGCGCCCCCGTCATAACCATCCTCCGCGTCATCCGACGTCAACGCCAAATCAACGGAGAGCGACACATGTACCAGGTCAAGGTCGACGATTACCGCTTCCCCGAGGGCTGGACGGGCGGCGCCGACGGCGCGGAGCGGGCACGCCATTACTGCCAGCAACTGGAGGAGGGCAAGATCGTCGTCTTCGAGCAGATCCCCTACGATTTTCCCGAGGCCGATCGCGCGTTCCTCCTCTCCCAGAAACAGAGCGGCTTCAAAGGGCACAAGAACGTCTCGTACCGCCCCCAGCAGGACCTGCTCCGCGGCGCCGCCGAGGACAATTCCGAGGAAGCGAAGCGGCTGCATGAGATCATGCGGAACTTCTCCAAAAGCGTGATCAGCTTCATGAGCAAGTTCCTCGCGCCCTACGCCCCGCACTGGACGCTCGACTTTGCCACCTGGCGGCCGCTGGAGGAGAAGAACCGCGACCTGCCACTGCACAAGCGGAACGACCTGCTGCACGTGGACGCGTTTCCCAGCCGCCCGAGCTTCGGCAGCCGGATCCTCCGCTGCTTCACGAACATCAACCCCGAGCGGGACCGCGTCTGGGCGACGACGGAGGGGTTCGAGACGCTGGCCGAGCGGTTCGCGCTGGACGCCGGGCTGTCGCAGATCGCTGGCCGGGCGCATTCGCCGATCGGGGCGATCAAACGCGGCGTGGCCCCGCTGCTCAAGGCCGTCGGCGTCCGCGGCGCCGACCGCAGCGCCTACGACCAGTTCATGCTCCGCTTCCACGACTACTTGAAGGAAAACACCGACTACCAGCAAAAGTGGGAGAAGATCACGCTGAGCTTCAAGCCGTACTCCACCTGGATGTGCTTCACCGACGGCGTCCCCCACGCCGCCCTCTCGGGCCAGTACATGTGCGAACAGACGTTCATCGTCCCGATGAAGGCGATGGTCGTGCCGCAAAAATCGCCGCTGCGGGTGCTGGAGGCGTTGTGTGGGAAGGCATTGGTGAATTAGGCCGCGACGCGACACGCGGTGCGATGTGAAACGTGATGAGTGAAACGTGACAAGAGCCGCCGCTCCGTCACGTTTCACTCATCACGTTTCGCTTGTGGCCCGCCCCGATCGCCCCGCCCAAACGGGCGCGCCCGTTGCACATTATCGGACTGTCGCGAACGCAACCCAAATCTTGGTGGGACGGGGCAACCTGCGTATTTTCGGACGCGTCAACAACAACAGAAGGAGTTGTGCATGCGAAGTGCGTTGGTGACGTATCCGGTTCGGCGCATCGCGGTCCCGACGGTCCGCCGCAAGGGCGCCGGCCGCCGGTCGAGCACGGCGAAGATGCTGGGCAAGCTCGAAGCCGCCAGCTCCCGCCTCGCCGCCGCACGGCGAGGACGATAGGAGGAGATTGCGGATTGCGGATTGCGGATTGCGGATTGCGGATTGCGGATTGCGGATTG
>DASXMX010000020.1:0-5673 GCA_036495445.1 Tepidisphaeraceae bacterium | reverse complement strand
ATCTGCAACGCTGGGTCGCGGTTGGAGCGGCGCGCCCGGCGCGAAACCGCAAGCGGCGACCCAGCGTTGCCGATGAGTGGTACCCGCTCTACATTGCGACCGTTTCGTCGCAGTTCCCAAATTACACGGGAGCCCTCATGTCACATCCGGATTTATCGCAATCCCCACGACAGGTGGAACCCGTCCCGTATGCGGGCGTGGCGACTCCCAATGACGCGGTGATGACGGGATCCGCATCATGGGGGTTTCTCGTCGGCGGGATCGTGCTCCGGCTGATCGGGGCCTGCACGCTGGTCGAGTGCCGGCGGCCGATGGCCGAGGTCCTGCAGGGCGGGTTCGATGGCTGGGGCCAGATGGACTTCGGGTTCGGATGCGCGTGTCTGATTGTGTTCGGGTACGTCGCCTGGGGATTGCTGCTGGTGATCCGCGGCCCGCGATTCCTCGGCCGGCCGTTGCGGCGCGCGGCGGTGGCGTCGATTGAGGGGGCGGAATGGTCGGTCGTCGTGCTGTCGGCCGCCGGTGCGGTGATCGTTCTGTGGTCGATGGAGCCGCTGCTCGGCCTCTTCTCGGCCCACAGGCTGGTGGGCGCGTTGCCGACGACAATTGGGCAATTGGCACTCGGACTCTTTTTGTTCCTGTTTTCCGGGCGGCTCTCTTCAAGCCTGCCCGTGGCGGATCGACGATGACGTTCCGAGGACCTGAAAGGGAGAGGTGAATTGCGATGACCGGCGACGCGAACGATCTCACGGTAACAACTGCCACCGAAACCCCCGCGGCCATCCCGTACGCCGACCCGTTGGTTCCCACCGCGCGTGAGACGGGGCTGACGTCTGGCATTACCCGCGGGGATGTCGCCGCGCTCGCGGTGCGCCTGTTCGGGATCTACCTGCTCCTGAACGCGCTGACGATCATTGGGTACTTCGTCTCGTTTGCCGTCCAAGTGCCTCGATTCTGGAGCAGGGCGGATTCCGGGTTCATCCTCTATTCGATTTACTTGATGGGATATGCCGGCTTCGGCGCCTGGTTCACGCTGAAGGCCGTCCGGATCGCGGCGTGGCTACTGCCCCCGGTCACGGCCAACCCGAACGTCCCGACCGCTTCGGGGTCGTCCCACGGATTACAGGCGGTGGCCTTCTCGATCGTGGGGGCGTATCTCGCTCTGTCAGCCCTGCCCGAGCTTGCGGCGACGTTCGCCTGGCGCGGTGCGGCCATGCCGGGCGGGACCTTCTTCCCCCCATTGATCAAGGCGGGTGTGCAGTTCGCCGCCGGGCTGTTTCTCTTTTTCCGCGCCAAACGCATTTCCGCGTACTGGCAGCGACTCGAAGTCGCTCGACCGAAGGGCGCGGACGATGACTCGGGACCGCTGTGAGCGCGCAGGGCCCGCTTCAGCGGACGGGGAGGTGTTCCCTGGGACAGGTTCTGTCCGCTAACGCGGACCCTACGGACTAGGAACTGGTGCAACGGCAAAACCCGTCGCGCACGGCTGCTCCCAGTTGCTTCGGCGTGCAGGCCGCGGGCAGCGTGATTCCCTGATCCGGAAGATGGGAGAATCCCTGGCCTTCGTTGCGGGTGGGGATGAGGGTGATCTCGCTGGGGGTCATGCCGATGTGGCAGTAGGCCGCGCCGTCGTTGAGCTGCTTCCAGGAGCGGACCTTGGCGGTGGCGAAGAGTTTCTGCCGCTCGGCGGCCAAATCGCTTGGCGGCGGGGCGGCCTTGGCGATCGACAGGATTTCCAGCAGCGCGGCGCCCAGTTGCTCGTCGGAGATTTCGCCCGGCAGGAGTTGGTACGGCGGGCAATCCAAGTTGCCGATCTGGGTGACCGAGCTGCCGTGCAGCAGGAGCTTTCCTTTCCGCAGATACGCGCACGCGGCCGCGTTCTGGGGCTTCCAGCGTTTGGCGTTGAAGATGCGCCCGAACAGCATCGGCCGTCCTTCCCTCTCCGCGTCGGATGTCAAACGGTCGTCGGGAACGGCGGCAGCACGTCGATGACGCTGTCGAGCTGCGCCACGATGGCGATCGGCGTCGTCGCCGTCGGCGACGGGGTTGACGAGATGACGACGATGTGGACGGCGTAACTGCCTGTCGAGGCGTACGAGTGGCTGCCGTAGACGGCGAAGCCGCCGATCGGGCCGGCGGTCGGCAGCGCGACGATCTTGCCGACCGATCGCGTGCCGTCGCCCCAGGAGATGAGGGCGGTCATCGTCACCGACGAGAGGTTGGAGTGGAAGATGCCCAGGTTCGCGGTGAACGGCACGCCGACGGTTTCGTTGAGCGTCACGCCACCGTTGGGGGCGATGACGGTGGCCTTGCTGTGGAAGACGCCAATCAGCTTCACCGGTGCCAGCGAACCGGCGGGCGGCGCGGCCGTTACGACGACGCCGATGTCGTCGGTTCCGACGTTGGCGTACGTGTGAGCGCCGAGGACGTCGATCACGCCGTTGGGCTGCGGGACGAACTGGGCCGGGGACGTGGGCGTGCCGTCGCCCCAGTTGATCGTGCCCTGGAGGGTGTATCCCGTCGGCAGCGCGGGCAGGCCGTGAATCGTGCCGATGACGGCGCGGAACGGCTGGTTCGTCTCGGCATGAATGACCGTGCCGGTGAGGATCGTGCCGGTGCTCGCGATCGGAATCGGAATGGGCGAGATCAGCGCCGGTGAATTGCCACCGGCCGCCGGCACCGCGACGGAGAGCAACCGGCGATCTTCCAACGATTCAAGCAGGGCGGGTGCAAACTGGGAATGGGACCGACGACGCGGCGTGCTCATGATCTCCTCCGTGCCGGCGCAACGCCGGCGCTAGCGACCAACCTGTTCCCACTATTCTAATAACGGCGCGGCGTCTGGCAATATTGTGTCAATCATAAAGATTTCATCTGGCGTGTGGCGACGATCTCGCACGCCTTGGGGTCATGATGCACTCAGGGCATGATGCAGGCCCCGCTGAGCGGCCCGCCGCCGGCGGCGTAGGTGGCGGTGACGGCGGGGAGGTTGAGCGTGTCGCCGTGCCCGTCGGCGTACAGGACGTTGATCCGGCCGTGATGGCGGTAGCGGTCAAACATCGACACGTCGCCCGCGTTCTGGTTGAAATAGGCTTCCTCCAGCGTGGCCCCATGGACGTGCGAGAAGAACGTCAGCCATCCGCCGGGAAAATTGTTGCGCGGCAGCGCATCGCACATCATGAACACGTCGGCCGGGTGCTGGATTTGCGCCAGGTTGCCGCGCAGCTCGTTGAAGGTTTGCCCGCCGTTGGGCGCGTCGCGCCAGGCGAGCACCGCTTCATTGAACCCGTAGCTGTTGTACATCGTCGGCCCGGTCCAGCCGGACGCCTTGGCGGTGAAGCCCATCCACGGGTCCTGGTCGGCGGGGCAGACGAACACCTTGCGGACAATGCCTTGATTGGTGTTGGCCTGCATGATCGTCGGGTCGGTGGTGTTGATCTGCTGGCCCAGGTAAGGCGCCAGCGCCCCGCCCAGGCTCAGAAGGCGGGCGGTGCCCGAGGCGTCTTTGTAATAGCTGTAACGCCTCATGCCGGGATCGATCAGGCCGGCGGGCGTGGCCGAGTTGCTGGGGGGTTGAATGTACCCGGCAAGCTGCATGTGCCCCTGGTGTTCCTGGGCGAACATCATCGACGCCAGGCCGATCTGCCGAAGCTGCGAGAGGCACGCGACCTGTTGGGACTGGGCGCGAGCGTTGCTCAAAGCCGGCATCAAGATCGCGATAAGCAACGCGATGATACCAATGACAACCAATAATTCGACGAGAGTAAACGCCTTTCGCTGTTTCATTACGACTTCCCGCGGATTCCATTCGATGCGTGTCCAACCACCCTGACCGACGCCGTTCGTCGATTCAACCGAGGATCGAACACCGGGCAAGATCGAGCTTGCCGCAACCGTCCCGCAAGACGTTCGTTTGGTTGCGCGAAGGTTTGGTCCGGCAGACTCATAAGATCGGATTAAGATGAACGAATGGAAATGTTGACAGGCGCCGAGACAGTGAACGATGCCGGCGATGCGCGAAGGCGAAAGCTCGGGCCGCCGACGCCGCCGACGCCGCCGACGCCCGGCTGAGGTCCGCAACCGGCCGCGACGACGACTTGATCAAACCGATCGATTCACCGAAACTCCATGACGTGATTGGTGATGTTGGGGCGGGGCCGGAGACCTGAACCGCCGCGCCCGACCTCACACTCGGGGAACCGCGCTTCGACCCCTGCTACTCGGGAGATCCATGCGGCGTCTGGGACTTTATTCGGGCGGGCTGATCGCGATACTCGTATTCGTGACACCCACGTTATTAAATGCGGATGCGATATCCGAGCCTTCCACCCAGCCGGCCGGGGCATCGATCGCGTTTACGTCGCAGGACGCGGCGATCGTCCGCGCCCGGGAACTGATGGAGGGAGGCGAATTCACGAAGGCGATCGAACTGCTCGATCAGGAGAAGCCCGCCGATCCCCGGGCCGCCGACGAATTGCTGGACGTGATCGGCCGGGTGCGCTCGGCGTACACGACCGACGGGGACCAGATGCTGGCGAAAGTGAAGCGCTCGATCCCGGACGTCACCGCGGAGGACATCGAGCGGTGGCGAAAGGCGGGGGAACTGCAGTATCGCTCGATCGACGGGCGCATCGTCTACTTCAACCGCGAGCCGGCGAACTTGCTCCGCTTCTGCGAGGAGGCGAAGCGCCGTCGGACGACGTCGCCCGAGGCACGGCCGGCATGGCGGTTGGAGGACCACCTGGCCCGCGTGATCGCCGCCGCGAACGCGGGCGGCGGGGCGGAGGTCGTGCCGATGCGGTATCGCATCACGTACCGCCTCACGGTGCCGGCCGATGCGCCGGGGTTCAGGCCCGGCGCGCTCGTGCGCGTGTGGCTGCCGTTCCCGCAGGAGTATCGGCAGCAGAAGGACGTGAAACTCGTCCGCACGTCGCCGGCGTACGAGCTGCTGGCCGGGCCGTCGAAGGGGAACCCGCCAAGCGAGGGGGCGGCGCAGCGGACGATCTACTTCGAGCAGCGCGTGGCGGACCCGCCCAAGGCGATGACATTCGAAGAAGTCTTCGAATATACGTGTAGCGCGTATTACCCGATCCTGGACGACGCGAAGGCCAGGCCGCTCCCGGCGAATTACAACGAGGGAGATGTTGGCGAGCGCCCGCCGCATATCCTGTTTACGCCGAAGATCAAGGAGACCGTCGCCCGCATCGTCGGCGACGAGACCAACCCGCTGGCCAGGGCCCGGCGGATCTTCCACTACGTCAGCAACAACATCGCCTACTGCTCCGAGGAGGAATACAGCACGATCCCGAGCCTCTCGGGCAAGGCGATCAAGAGCCGCTCGGGCGACTGCGGCGTCCACGCGATGCTCTTCATCACGCTCTGCCGGGCCGCGGGGATTCCCGCCCGATGGCAGAGCGGGTGGGAGACCAAGCGCATCGGCTCGGACATGCACGACTGGTGCGAGTTCTACTGCGCCCCGTGGGGCTGGCTCCCGTGTGATCCGACCAGCCCGCCGTACGGCGTGCAGAACAGCGACGACCCGGCCCTCCGCGAGTTCTACTTCGGCCACCTCGATGCCTACCGCCTGATCGTCAACCGCGACTACGGCCGCGACCTGCTGCCCCCCAAGCAATCCCTCCGCAGCGAACCCCTCGACTTCCAACGCGGCGAAGTCGA
>DASXMX010000019.1:0-4610 GCA_036495445.1 Tepidisphaeraceae bacterium | reverse complement strand
TTCACTTGCCGGCGAGCAACTGCGGCGCGCCCAAGGCCGCAAGTTCGGAAAACAACTCGCCCGCCGCGGCGGGAAGCTGGGCCAATTTAACCGATCGCCCGGCCCGCAGCACAGGCGGATTGCCCTCCCGCGCGCCCACTGCGGCATTAAACCGCACCCCCTCCGCGCCGTCCGGCTCGGCCAGCGCCGCGATCGGCGAGTGGCAGTCGCCCGCCAGCAGCCGCACCAGTTCCCGCTCTGCTGATACGCACGAGGCGGACACCGGGTCGTTCAACGCGGCCAAATAGTCGCGCGTCCGCTGATCCTCGCGCCGGCACTGCAGCGACAGTGCCCCCTGACCCGGGGCCGGCAGCATCTGCCCAGGATCGATGACGGACATCGTCGCCGAATCTAACAGCCCGGCACGCCTGAGCCCGGCCAGCGCGAGTATCACCGCGCCATACTCGCCCGAGCGGCACTTGCGCAGCCGGGTGTCGATGTTCCCGCGAATGAGCTCGACGCGCAAGTCGGGCCGAAGCGCGAGCAATTGCGAGCGCCGCCGGAGACTGCCGGTGCCGACGCGAGCGCCCTGGGGCAAATCGCGGAGCGCCCGTCCATCCGCGGTCACGAGCATGTCCCGCGGATCCTCCCGGGCCGGGACGGCGGCGGTGATCAGGTCCGCCTGATCCACCAGCGGGATCGTTACCGGCACGTCCTTGAAGCTGTGAACGGCGAAGTCGATCGCCCCGTCCAGGAGCGCCTGCTCGAGTTCCTTGGTAAACAGTCCCTTGCCCCCGAACTCGTGCAACGGCCGCTCCGCGATCTGATCGCCGGACGTGCGAAATAGGACCAGTTCGACCTTCAACCCGGGGTGCAGACGTTCCAGCGACTGCGCGACCAGACCGCTCTGTGCGCGCGCGAGCAGGCTTCCGCGGGTGCCGAGGCGAAGAACGGATGATGCGGGATCAGGCATGAATCTTCGGCGGGAGTGTATGCTTCCGACATTCGTTCGGAAAGGAGCGAGCGGTGGCGAGCCGGGTCTTCCTCACGGGCGGCAGCGGATTCGTGGGTTCGCACATCCTGCGCGAGCTTGCGAGCCACCGACATCGAGTCATTCCGCTGCTCCGCACTGGAAGTCCCTTTCCACCCGAGGCGGTCGAGTGCGTCCGGGGCGACTTGTTCGATCCAGCCAGCCTCGATGTCGGGATGCGCGATTTTGATGCCGTCATCCACCTGGTCGGCATCATCATGGAGAAGCGTTCCAAAGGAATCACGTTCGAACGGATTCACGTCGAAGGCACCCGCGCGGTCGTCGAAGCCGCGAAGCGGAACGGGGTCACGCGGTACATCCACATGTCGGCGCTCGGCACGCGCGCGAACGCGGTCAGCCGCTATCACCAGACGAAATGGGAAGCCGAACAGATCGTTCGCCAGAGCGGACTCGCCTGGACGATCTTCCGCCCCGGGCTGATCCATGGTCCGGGCGGGTTCATGAAAATGGAGGCCGCCTGGGCGCGCAAGGCCGCGCCGCCGTTCGTTGCCATGCCGTACTTCGGCAAGGGCTCGCTGGGCCTCGGCGGATCGGGGCTGCTCCAACCCGTCTATGTCGATGATGTCGCCCGCGCCTTCGTCGAGGCGATCGACCGCCCGCAAAGCATCCACAAGACCTACGACCTGGCCGGCCCCGACCGGCTCACGTGGCCACAGTTCCACCAAGCCGCGGCCCGCGAACTGGTCGGCAGGCGACGATTGACGGCGCCGCTTCCCGCCTGGTGGGCGAAGCTCCTGGCCTCCGCCGGGCTCGGCCCGATGCTCGGGTTCAATCGCGACCAGGTCATCATGAGCCAGGAAGACAACGTCGGCGAGCCGACGCCGTTCGAGACCGATTTCGGCTGGAAGCTCCGCCCCTTCCGGGACACTCTCCGCGAGTACGCGCCGCAGCTTCGCCAGTAGACTCTTGGATGTTGTGGTGCAGGCTTCCAAGCCTGCACGTGCAGTCCCGAAGGGCTGCACCACAATTCGCGCGCCAGCTCCGCGGAGGCATCCCTCAATCACCCGTCCGATAGAGCGGCCCATCCATCGGGATCGACGAAGACGACGAAGACACTGGCGGTGTCGCCCGCCCCTCTTGGAGATTCGCCACGACGCCCGGCCAGGTCTGTTCCAGTTCCCCTACCAGCTTCGCAAACGCCATCGCCTCGACGCGCTTGCGGGTCTGGTCGACCGCTGCCTCGCTCGTCCAGGCGCTGGCGAGCTGGTTTTGGCGTTCGGTGGCTTCCGCCACGCCGTAGACGTAGCCGTTACGCGTGTCCATCAGGACGGCCGAGGCGGTGCAGATCACATGGGCGACCTGGTTGGGCGAAAAACCGAGCGTGATGACGCTGAGCGGGGCCGCGACGTCCTGGACCTGGAACGTGGTGTCGAGCGTATAGACCAGCAGCATGTCGGCGTGCAGCGCGCCCGCCGCCTGGCGCAGTTCCACGTTGCTGTGCAGGTCCTCGGGCAACAGCAGCCGGTTGATCGGCGCGAGCCCCTTGCACATGGGCATTTTCTGCCGCAACTCGACGAGCCGCTGGTCCTCCCCCTTGATGTCGCGCTCGGTGACGATGCTGTAGGCCCCGCGGCCCCAACCCTTGGCGGTTTCGGAGCCGTACCCCGGCGCCTGCACGCGGACGATGGCGACGCCCGTCGGCAGCGTCGCCAAAGGCCGCCGGTCGATCGTCTTGACCACCGACGGGTCCGCCTGCGGGTCCGCCGCGAACAGTTTCATCTCCGCCGCGCGGCCGGGCGTGGCGTAGCTCGCACAGCCGGCAAGGGACATGATCAAAGTGACGATTGATGATGCAGCCAGTATGCGGGTCAGGTGCAAATCCACGGGCGATCCTCCTCTGCAGGGGCACACGGACGTGTGCTCGTCCATACGGTGGAGTGCGGATCACCGGTAAAACGTTCACGTCAATTTCGTCCCAGCCCCCGATCGTCGAACGCCGTCCCAAGCCGGGGCAGAGCGCGGAAGGGGCCGTTCGATGGGTGACCTCCGCTCCGGCGCCGCCCCGGGTCCGGATGCGCCGTCTCGCCTCGGTGAACAGAACGCGCCGGCAGACCCGGTGCGGCGCGGCGGGCTGAGACTCTCGAACGATCATGCCTGCCGGCGCCGCTCTGCCCCGGCTTGCGCGGGTAACTTGGTCGAGGAATGGCAACGAGGATTCACGCCCGAGAATTCTGCACCACCATCCGGAGGGCACACGCCGTGTGCCCCTACAGAGACACCCCCGCGGCACGGAGGGCTTGATGAACCCGGTTGATGTGCTCCGCGTCCCGCGTTTCCAACACGACCGACACGGTGACCCGCGCCACGTCGGCCGGGCCGAAGTTGCGGTCGTGGGAGACTTCCTTGATGCTCGCGCCGGTGCCGGCGATCACGGTCAGCAACTGCGCCAGCGACCCGGGCCGGTCGCTGATCGAGGCGGTGATGCGGCACAGCCGCCCCTCGGCGGCGAGGCCGCGCTCGATGATCCGGCTCAGGACGGTCACGTCGATGTTCCCGCCGCAAAGGCAGAGGACGACCCGCTTGCCCGCGAGCCCCAACGACCGGTCCATCGCCGCGGCTAGGGAAGAGGCGGCGGCCCCCTCGACCACCGTCTTTTCCAATTCCAACAACCGCAGGATCGACGTCGCGATCTGCATTTCGTCAACGAGGACCAGGTCATCGACGACCTTCCGGGCCATCTCGAAACACAGCGTGCCGACGCACGACACGGCCAAACCGTCCGCCAGCGTCGCCACCGGAGTGACCGAAACGGGCTTGCCCGCGTCAAGCGATGCTCGGAACGTCGGCGCGTTGTGCGGTTCGACGCCGATGATCCGCGCGTTCGGCCGCAGCGACTTGATCGCGGTACCGACGCCGGCGATCAGCCCCCCGCCGCCCACGGGGACGATCACGGCATCGACATCCGGTACGTCCTCCGGGATTTCCAGCCCCATCGTCCCCTGCCCGGCGATGATGTCCGGGTCGTCGAACCCGTGAACGAACGTCTGCCCGGTGCGGGCCGCGATCGATTTGGCGACTTCGAGGGATTCGCCGAGGTTCTCCCCCTCCTGGATCACCTCGGCCCCGAACCCGCGGCAGTTGCTCACCTTCACGATCGGCGCCCACTTGGGCATGACGACCGTCACCGGGATGTTGAGCGTCTGCCCGTGATACGCCAGCCCCAGCGCGTGATTCCCCGCCGACGCGGCGATCACGCCGTGCCGCTTCTGCTCGTCGCTTAACAGCAGCAACTTGTTCCGCGCCCCGCGTTCCTTGAAGCTGCCGGTCACCTGCAGATGATCGAGCTTGCAATAGATCTCGCACCCCGTGCTGCGACTCAGCAGCAGCGAATACGGACAGGGGCTGTGGTAGATCTTCTCCCGAATCCGCTCGCGGGCGGCGCGGATCGACTCGAGCGTGACGCGCGGTTGCATGACCTGATTGAACCCCCAAACGCACGGGATGCCAAGTTTCACGCGTCGCCGATGACCGGCATCAACGGGTGGCATGGGCATGTACTCATGCCCGTGTCTTCACGCTAGTCCGGGTGGCACGGACAAGTACTCTTGTCCGTGGTGCCTCGCGCCGGGCAACGCCACGG
>DASXMX010000018.1:0-23233 GCA_036495445.1 Tepidisphaeraceae bacterium | reverse complement strand
CCCTCACCCTCATCACCGCACACGCGGACAGATAAACCCCCGCCCCGACGACCATGATGATCCCCATCTGCGCCGCCCAGACGAGCCGGGCTTCCCCGTGCGGATACCCCGGCACCCGCTGCACGCCGATGCATGCCCCCGTCATCACAATCGTTGCAATCACCATCTTCGCAATCGTCCCCACGCTCCCCCGCAGCCCCAGCCCGCCGACGCGGCGGTCCAGCAGGTAGAGCATCACGATCGCCTGCGCCACGAAGCTCGCCAGCGTCCCCGCGGCCATCCCGGCCTCGCCCAGCTTCGTCCACACCAGCGGCAGCTCCACCGCCAGGTTCACTGCCAGCGTCACCATTGACATCACCAGCGGCGTCACCGTGTCGTGCAGCGCGTAGTAGGCTCGATTGATGATCGTCTGCACGCTGAACGCCCAGATCGCCGCCGAATAAAACAGCACAGAACTGGCAATCAAATCCGCATCGTGCGCTGTCACCTGCCCGTGTTGGAACAGCAACCGCACCGCCGGCCCGCGCACCAGGATCAATCCGATGCTGGCGGGGAACCCCTCGAACAGCGCCGCCTCGATCCCTTGCCGAAGCACGCTCTTGAACTGTCCGCGATCTTTCTCCAGCGCCACCGCGCTCAGGTTCGGAAAGATCGCCGTCGCCAGCGCCGTGGCGAAGACGCCCAGGGGGAATTGATAAAGGAATTGCGCCAGGTTCAATCGGGCGGGCGCGCCCAGTTCCATGGGGTATCGCACCCAATGGCCCAGGAACGCGAAGTGGGTGATCGAGTGGTTGTGCGCGTCGACGCCCTCCATCAGCAGGAAGCTGATCCCCTTATCGAGCATGACCGAGATCTGCAGCACGCCGGCCCCCAGCGCCACCGGCAGCGTGAGCCGGAGCATTTTGCGGATGGCCGGCGTCCAAACGTGCAGCACCGGCTGAAACCGGAACCCCACCGCCCGCAGCGACGGCAGCAGCACCGCCGCCTGCAGCACCCCGGCCACGAGCACGAAGAAGCTGAGCCAGTAGGCGAGCGTCGTCTGCAGCCGCACCGTTTCCGGCGTATGTGACCTCCCGTGCAGGTGCAGGATTCGCGCGCCGATCAGCACGACAGCCACGTGGATGACGTTGAGCAGGATCGGCGCCGCGGCCGGCGCGCCGAACCGCTTGTGCACCTGCAGGATCGCCCCCAGGAACGCCGTGCCGCAGATCAGCAGCACGTAGGGGAGCATGATCGCCGTGAACTTCAGCGTCAGCAGCCGGTCCGGCTGCATGTGCGGGTCGAGCCAGATCATCGCCGCGATGATCCCCTCGCCGACGAGCGTCAGCGCGAGGAGGATCATGCAGAGCAGGTTGACGCTCGCCGCGGCGAAGGCGTTCGACGTAGGGGCACACGGCCGTGTGCCCTCCGCCCCGAGCTGATCCGCCTTCACCGCCTGCGCATAAAGCGGAATGAACGCAGCCGAGAGGGCCCCCTCGCCAAACAGTTTTCGAAAGAGGTTCGGGATCGTGAACGCGACGTTGAACGCCGACGCGACCAGCCCCGTCCCCAGGTAATGCCCCGCAACGACCTCGCGCGCCAGCCCCATCACCCGGCTGACGAGCGTCAGCCCGCCGATGAGCTTCGCGTGGCCGACAAACGATTTCTGCGCCCGCGCCGCAGTTGCTGGGCCGGGCGCCGCGACGTCCGTCTGTGGCAGACTTCCCTGTCCGCCGAGCGTGATCGTGGGTTGGGACATCCGTTTCCCTCTGTGGAACAACTCTCAACCAGCCGCGGCCTTCATGGTGGGGCAGACATTCCTGTCTGCCCATACTCGCCGCAGGGACATTCTTGTCCCTTCCTTATTGGTCTTTGGCCTTTGCCTTTGGTGGGGCAGATCATTCCTGTCTGCCCTAAACAGGAGCAGGGACATTCCTGTCCCTTCCTTCTTCTGCCTTTGCATTTCTGGTGGGGTAGACATTCTTGTCTGCCCTACCTTGGAGCAGGGACATTCTTGTCCCTTCATTATTCCAATTCTGCTGAAAGCCAAGAGGAAGCAAGAAGAAAAGGAAGGGACAGGAATGTCCCTGCCACACCTTAGGGCAGACAGGAATGTCTGCCCCACCATTTCAGAGCAACTCGGCTTCCCACTCGGCGTTATAGTACCAGGCATCGTACGTCCACGGATCTTCAACGAGGCCCTTCTTCACCGGGTTGTTCAACATGTACTCCAGCTTCTCATCAAACTCTGACTGGTCGCGCACGATGCGGTCCCAGCTCTCATCCTGCCACACCATCCCATGCGACCCGCGACGGTCGTTGACGAGCCGGGCCGAGACGCCCTTGAGCCCTTTCATCACACGAGGCAATTCAAACGCGCGGCGGGGTTGCAGCAGCAGATGCACATGATCCGGCATCACGACTGCCGCGGCCAGCCCATAAAACTTGCCGGCCCCGTGCCGGACGTGATCCAAAACGACCTTCCGATCCGCCGGCTGCAGCTCTCCTTCCATCACCCGGAACGTGACGAAATACGTGCTTCCTTCCCGCGCCCAATGCGGCAACCGGCGCTGCGTCGTTTTCACTTCCCGCTCGACGGGTGCCGATGCCCGCTCGACCCGCTCGCCCGTCAGCCTCGCCTTCAACTCCGCCGCCGCCTGACGCGGATCATCCGAACCCATCACCGCCGCGGTGACTGCGACGGCCCGCACTCCCGTCCCGATCACTTCATCGACATTTGCCGCCGTAATGCCCGCAATCGCCACCGCCGGCAGTTGGATCTCCGTCGCCACCTGCCTGGCGTACTCCAACCCCGCCACAAAATCCCGCGGCTTGGTGGCGCTGGGGAACACGGGCCCGATGCCGATGTAATCGGCGCCATCGAGCAGGGCTTGCTTCGCCTGCTCGATGCAGTGCGTGCTGACGCCCAGGATCTTCTCCCGGCCGATCAGCTTGCGGGCCTCGATGGCCGGCAGGTCGCCCTGCCCAACGTGTACGCCGTCGGCGCCGGCGAGGATCGCGATGTCGGGCCGGTCGTTGATGATGCAGAGCGTGTCGTACCGACGACAAAGCTCGACCAGTCGCCGGGCGCGGCGAAGCAGCTCGCCGCTCTCCAGTTCCTTTTCCCGCAGTTGCAGGCAGTCGGCCCCGCCGAGCAGCGCCTGCTCGGCGGCTTCGAACCAATCGCCCCGGCAGCAACGCTCGGTGATCAGCACGTAGAGCCGCACCTCCGCGAACCGCTTTGCGGGGCAAAGCGTTCGGGCCAGGCGTTGCTCGATATCATAAAAGCGGTAGCGCAGTTGCTCGATCCGAGCCGCATCCGCAGGGGCGATCGTCTTCAGATACTCCTCGATCGCCCGCAGCGCCTCCCCCAGCCGCTTGCCCGCGGCGATGACCACGTCCGCCACATCCTCCCGCCGCTGCTCCGCTTGTGTCTTGTTACTAGTGCCCACATCCCCCGGCGTATCCCGATGCAGGATCGCCTCGCCCAGCAGGGGGCCGAGCACCGTGGCAAACTCGTGTCGGATCTCCTTCAAAGCAGATGACAGCGACTGATCGTTCAGCACGAATCGGGCAAAGTCCTCTGCGACACGGAGTCCCTCCCGCGCGCGATTCGCGTTCGCGTCGATCAGCCGCAACACCGCTCCATTCATGGGAATAGCCACGCGGGGACGATTATAGGACCAAGCCGGCAAGTTTCACCGGCGGCGCCAAATGCCGGCCGCGAAGACGCAAAGACGCGAAGGAAGCCACAAAGGGAAAACAAAACTGGGCTTCCCTCGCGTTACAATTCTTCTCTTTTCTGTTCTTTGCGTGTTTTTCCTTCGTGGCCTTCGCGTCTTTGCGGCGCATTTGGTTTTCGCCCACGGAAGGACCACACATGGACCGTCGTAAGATCGCGTTCAAGAAGGGGTTGGAGAGCCTGACGCGCCGCAAGCGCCCGGTGTACCAGATCCGGCCCAGCCTCTACAATGCGGCCGGAATGCCAGAAACAAACCAGATCATCGAAGGCGATTCGATCAAGGTCCTGAGCGCCGGCCCCCCCGAGTGGGTCGACCTGTGCTTCGCCGATCCCCCGTTCAACATCGGCTATCTCTACCACGGCTACGACGACCGCCAGAAGACCGACGACTACCTGAAGTTCAGCCACGACTGGATGAAGGCCGTCTACCGCGCCCTGAAGCCCACCGGCTCGTTCTACCTGGCGATCGGCGACGAGTACGCCGCCGACCTGTGCGTGATCGCCCGACGGCAGGTCGGGTTCAACCTGCGCAACTGGATCATCTGGCATTACACGTTCGGCCAGCAGCCCAAGGCGAAATTCGCCCGCAGCCACACGCACATCCTTTATTTCACAAAGCACGAGAAGGACTTCACGTTCAACGCCGACGCGATCCGCGTCGCCAGCGCCCGCCAGACCACCTACGGCGACGCCCGCGCCAACCCCAAGGGCAAGCTCCCCGACGACGTCTGGTTCCTCCGCCCCCAGGAAGCCCCCGAGCCCATGTTTGCCCCCGAGGGCGACACCTGGAACGTGAGCCGCGTCTGCGGCACCTTCAAGGAACGCGAAGGCTGGCACGGCTGCCAGATGCCCATCGCTGTCCTCGACCGCATCATCAAATCCAGCTCCAACCCCGCCGACGTCGTCCTCGACCCCTTCAACGGCTCCGGCACCACCTGCGTCAGCGCCGCGCTGCTGGGTCGTAAATACGTCGGCATCGACCAATCCGAAGCCTACGTCACCTACGCCCGCAAACGGCTCGAACACGCCTTGGAAAAGGCCGCCAACGCGACGCCGGGGGCGGTGCCGATCGCCGCGGTGATCGACCCTAAGCGGGCGTCGAAGGTGATGACGGAAACCGACGCGTTCGGGCGGAAGCGGGTGGCGAGGGGGCCGCGGAGACGCCGGGCGGCAAAGACCGCATAGACCCTTCGCACTTTGTGGGGAGGGGGCATGAGCCTCGACGCGGTAGTATATTGCGACTGCTTCGAACGGAACCGGCTGCGCAGCGAGCCGCCCGCCGAATGGGATGTCCGCGTCGACCAAGACGGCTCCCGCACCTCAAGAGAGAACGGCTTAGACGAGTATCTCGCGTTCGAAGCGTGGAACCGGAACGCCTGCGAGCACGAGCATGGAATCCTCCTGCACCACTACATCGGGAACATGGCAGGGGTCGGCTTCCTCCGCGCGAAGCTTTCGGAGCAAGCCTGGCTATTCCCGTTCATTCTTTCGAGGGTCATTTACAACGGGATTCACGCCGGCGACTGCATCGCCAGACCCGAGATTGACCGGCTCGATTCTGAAGTCCAGGCGCTCCGGCGGTTCCACAGCAGCGACCGTGACGACGAGGCTTGGCTCCGTCGGTTCGAGGCGCAGCTCAGTGAATTGATCGCGGCATCCCACCAGGCCGGTAAGCCGATTGTGTTCTAAGCGGGCGACTGTCACCCTTCCAGACCCGACTCTGTCACTTGGTTCCTTCCCTGTGCTACAATTGCCAGCCTCCTATGCTGACCAAAGCCGGGGTATTAACTCATGATGCAGAAGAGCGTCTGGAAAAGCCGGTGGGAGATTCTCGGCCCCTTGGACAAGTCGAGCGGCCAAGGTACGACGCATCTCGCATGCCGCATCGGATCTCCTGACCGCTCCCCCACGCACGTGCTGAAGGAGTTGAAGAGCCAGAGGGATAAAGAGCGGCGTTCGCGGATGCACCAGGAGGTCGCGTCGCTCGAGCGTTTGGATCATCCTGGAGTTGCACGATTCGCGGACTCGAACACCGCCCGTTGGAATGACGACGAAGAGTTATTCCTTGTGACTGAGTACATTCCCGGGAAGACGCTTCGGCAGCTCGTCGGCTCCGACTCGATCCCGTTTCACGATGCACTACAGATCGCAAGCAAGCTCCTGGACACGTTGGCGTACTGTCACAACAAGCGCGTTGTGCATCGAGATATCAAACCCGAGAACATTATCCTGCGACAAAGCGATCCGAAAGACCCGGTCTTAATTGATTTTGGTCTGGCCTACGACGAAGAGGGACGGCCGAACGATTTCGCTACGCCGGAGGGGCAGCAGATCGGAAACCGCTTCTACGCCTTGCCAGAATACCGGGTCAGCGGGAGCGATAAGCGCGATGTGGTGTCAGATGTGACGCTCGTCGTGGCGATCCTATTCTACATGTTGACGGGTCTCAACCCCGAAGCTCCCCTCGATGATTCAAACCAGCCACCCCATAGGCGAAAGGTCGCGGCAGAGCGATTACGGCGGCTAACTGCCGCACAGCAGCACGCTATCTACCGAGTCTTTGATATCGGGTTCGCAAGCGAGCGGATTCGGCGCTGGACATCGATCGACCTATTAGGCGAAGAACTCGCAAGAGTTGCTGTCGCATCCGGCAATGAACCTCCCAAAATGCCGTTTCAGGACCAAATTAAGTTGGTCCAACGGCAATTTGCCGAGACCCCAGCGCATGTGGTGAGCAAGCAAATCGCTGAGCTCGGCGCCAAATTCGAAGCGATCGCAGATCAGGTGAACCGGAGCTTGTCAACTGAGCTGACAGAATTCCAATTTCAGCGAGCGGCCTTTTTGGCTGGCGTTCCAAACGGCACCCAGCATGTGCGAGGGTTCATCTACACCCACAAGTACGACACGGGCATCAAGTTAATTGTCACACTGTATGTGCGTGTCGTGCAAGGAGAGTTCTGTATCATGTCAGTAAGGAACGAGATCTCCACGCAGGTGATGCACGTCGGTCTCTTCGATCCCCAAGCAGAAGATCGTATTCTTGAGGGATTGGAAAAATACTTCCTCTCGCGCGCCCGAGAATTAGTGCATTAGGCTTGTCTTTTCTTCCCAAAACGATCAATCGAGATGTATGCGGGGGCGGACCGAATTTGTGAAACGGAGATTGGCGCCCTCGTTCCCGTCTCCCATCGCTTTGGCCAAAATTCCGCCCCCCGTGAGGGCAGCTACGTGCGTGAACCAAGCGTCGCGAAGTCTGGTAAGCAATGACTCGTCGACCGATGTTCTACCGGGTATCCCCAGCGGCATCCAAACTAGCGAGGGTTGAAAGTCTGGGACGTTGACGGCCAGGTCCGCGTTCGCCGTGAAGTACAGTACCGCATTGATGCTGCGATACCGATCACGTAGAAGCCGAGAGAGCAGGTGTAATAAGAGGTCTAGTTCAAGCCCCATATCTCCGTCGTTCGCAAGTACTAGGAGTCCCTTGGGCTGCTGGATTTGAAAGTGCCTCGCGGTCTCCTTAATCTGGGTATTCGCCTTCTCAAGAACCTTCGCAAGTCGCTTCTTGTAGGGCTCGAGGAACTCGAACGCGGCCCGCTCATCGAATCGTGCAATTTGTTCAAGGCTGACACGGACACGCCCGAACACGACGGGGGCGCGTCGTTCCCGCATCAATTTCGCGTACAGTTTCCCCAGTTTCGCCGTAAAATCCGGATCAAGAACGACGTTCTTGGTGAGACATTTCAGCTCGGCGATCACACCGTGATTTAGGAACACGTAATCGGCGTTATCGAAGTCCGGAGATTTGGTCGGCAGAAGTTCCGCGACAACCTGGCCATCGGCACGCCGGATTGCTGCCGGGAATTCCTGCTCAATGTCGATGCGCTCAGCCATGTCCTATATTAGCACCGACCGAGAACGAATGGGACGGCGAGGAAGAGTGAACAGGGAGGACGCAGGGCGCGGGTGCGCAACCCTGCAGAACGTGACTGTCCAGGTGTTCTCCTCTGTCCCGTTGTTCTCTCCAGTTTTCTCCTTCCCGAAACCTGACGTCCCGGTTGCGGTCGCAGCCCCGGTTGCGGACGATCGGATGATGAATCCACATTGGGCACGTGGCTTTCCGCTCCGATTTCCGCCGGCGCCTCGCGGGGTGAGGCTGAAACCCCGCGCACTTGCGCGCGTCTGGGGACCGCGAGGGGTGACGCTCCTGTTCCTCCTCGCGGGGGTGTTTGGGATTCTCGCAGTATTGAAGCCGCCTGTTGTGTTGGCGTTCGGCGGCAACGCGGTGGGCCGGGTGGAGGAGGTGACGCCGTCGCGAGGTGGACGTACCGGGCATCCCGACCCGCATCGTTTCAATCTGGTTTTCACCTATCAGCTTCCGGGCGACGCACCCCAGACGGAAAATGGCCTGATCGACACCGGCGGCGCGAAGCCGCCGGCGGTCGGACAGACTGTACGAATCCGTGTGCTTCGGATCGGCGGCGTTCAGCTCGCCGAGTTGCGGGACGGGAATCCCCGTGCTTCGGGTTATTTGTGCGCGGGTCTGTTCCTCTTCGTCTGGTGCGGCGGCGTCGCCTTGTTCACCCTCGCGGTCTGGTTGGCCCCCCTCGCGGCCCGCGCGCTCGTCCGGGACGGGACGGCCGCCGCGGGGACGGTCATGGGGACGCGCCGCCGTTGGTGGAGTCGAACGAACCGCTGCGAGATCCTCTACCGGTTCACCACCGCTGAACGGCAGGAACAATCCGCCTTTCAGTTCGCGGCGAGCAATGCGTGCGACGCGTTTTGGGAAGGCCAAACGGTCACCGTCATCTACGACGTGCGCCAACCGGCACGCTCAACAATTTACGAAGCATCGGATTACGAGGTAGCCTAGTAATCGAACGGAACGCGGGTTGCGGGCGCGTGAGGCACCGTCATCTCGAACCGGACGAGCCGCGAGGGGCGGCCGATCGACTCTGCGACGCCGGAAGACCGCTGGGACTTCGACGAGCTCAGTCGAGTCGCGGTTTCGCGCCGGGAACGCGATCCAACGGCGCGCCCGGCGCGAAACCGCATAGCGATCGTCCGGCGTCACCCAAGGCGGACGGCGGCTCCGGCTCAATGGCCTGGTCGCAGGGCTGCGGGGGGCTCGGCGGCGGGGCGGAGCAGCAAGAGGGGAGAAGGTTTATCCCCATTCGGCGGCGGGCTTTGCCGATACTACGCATAATGGCGAAGCTGCGGGACCATTGGGTGGGCGTCGTCTTGGTCGCCGCGGCGTTTGCGGTGGGGGCGGGGGTGGCGTTCCTTCGCCGGGAACAGCCGCCGCTGGCGTTTGACTGGGATTTCTCCAAACAGCACGAAGTGACGGACGTCCCGTGGCCGGCATCGAACCACACGGATACGGCTTGGTGGGGGGCTCGCAGGGTCCGCCTTTCGATGCGGATCGACCAGACGCGGTCCTATCGGAGCGATGACGTGGCCGACCTTTACGCGGTACGCCGGGGCACGCGGCTGACCAGCCTGACGGTGGACGAACCCCCGGCAACCGCGGCCGCGGCGGCACGCCGGGCGGCCGAGTTGATCCGGCTCTGGGGGGGCGATCGCTGGAGCGTGGCGACCGCGGAAGGATGGCGGGCGACCGCCGTCCCGGGCAGCGTCCAAAACTATCTGATGGTGCTTCGCGGATCCGGGCGCACGCCGGAGGTGTGCGTCCAGATCTTCCCGGCGGTCGCGACGCCGAGCCGGCCGTGGCATGTGATGGTGGAGGTGTATTGGGGGGATCGGTGAATGACGGACCGCGGCGCCGGCCCATCGGCCCGGCGTCAGAGCGGCCCGGGGGGAGTGGTGGCACGGCACCACATAACAGGGTGGGCGAGACTGAGGGCCGGGCGCGGGTGCATCCGGATCGGCCCGATCGGCTTCCGGTCGCCGAAGGTGCCGAAGTGGACCTCGTACTCGAAGTCGTAGACCGCGTCGTCGTAGCCGTCGCGATGGAAGCGCATCCGGTACGACTTTGAGTAGCCCCACCAGATGTCCAGCGTCTGAGAGCCGGGGCAAGCGAACTTGCCGTCGGCATCGGACGTGGTGCGCGCGAGCGGTTCAGACGGTTGCGTTGAGCTAGTGACGGAATGGATGCTGACGGCCACGCCGGGCACGGGCCGGGCGGTGTCGGCGTCGACGATCTGGCCCGCGACGGTGGGCCGGACGTTGGTCAGGCAGCCGGCGCAGGCCAGGAGGAGGATTGCGGGGAGAAGGGTTCGCAGCGCCGGCATGAGGGCATTTTAGCTGATTTGAAATTCCACGTGCAGAAGGAGAAGGCTCGTCCGGCGGACACGTGCTCCCCATCGGCTCAGGATGCATGCAGCACAAACGAAGAGGAAGGGACAAGAATGTCCCTGCAATAGGTATGGGCAGACAGGAATGATCTGCCCCACCAGAGACGCAAATCCAGAAGAAGGAAGGGACAGGAATGTCCCTGCTCCTGTTTAGGGCAGGCAGGAATGTCTGCCCCACCGCAAATCTCTCTCCGTCTCTCCGTCCCTCCGTCCCTCCGTGTCCTCCGTGCCTCCGTGGTAAATCCTCCGGGCCCTACATCGCCACAAACCGGAAGATGACCAGGAAATGGCAGGCGGAGCCGAGGAGGACCAGGACGTGCCAGAGGTCGTGAGCTGCGAACCGCCCCGGCCAGAGGTGGGGGCGGTCGGTGGCGAAGACGACGGCGCCCAGGGAGTAGACGGCGCCGCCGGCGAGGAGCCCTTCGAGGGCGGGGCGGGGGAGCGTTTGGGAGATCGGCACGATCGCGACCAGCGCGACCACCCAGGCCATGAAAAGGTAAAGGATCGTGCGCGGCCAGGTGGAGTTGCCGCGCCCCAGCGCGACCGTCGCGATCCCGGCGGCCGCCATCGACCACTCGGCGGCCAGCATTCCCCACCCCCACGGCCCGCGGAGCGTCACGAGGCACAGCGGCGTGTACGTCCCGGCGATCAGCAGGAAGATCGCCATGTAGTCCAGGCGGGTGAGACGGTCGGCGGCGCGGGGGGAGCAGTGGATCGTGTGGGCCAGGGCGCTGGCGAGGTAGAGGAGGATGAGGGAACCGCCGTAGATCGCGAAGCCGATGACTTGCCAGGGGCGGCCGCGGGCGAGCGCGAGCAGGGCGATGAGGCCGAGGATGGAGAGCGCGACGCCGAGCCAGTGGGAGAGGCCGGGGAAGGGGTCTTTGACGAGGCGGCGGATGGGGCGCAAGCGCGTTCCTTTGGGCAAGATCGTAATCGTGAAACGTGAGGAGTGAAACGTGACAAATGGGACGGGGAGCGTGGAACGTGACGGACGGAATCGGAGTGGGGTACGGGACGGCGGTGCAGCAAATTGTGTTAACGCGCAACGAGATTACAAGGCAAGGAGATGCAGGGGCTTACGCTTCGAAATGTAAAGTCGGCGCCTAAGGAGGGTAGAGGCAGTAGATTTCTCGCTCGCGGGGAGCCCGGCCGGCTCGGATGCAACATCGCCCAATCGTCCGTTCCGACGAGCGGAACGGGCGATTGGCTGCAACTGCTGATCTGCAATAAGGATGAGCGGATCAGAAGGCCCGGGAGGGCCATGCATCATTCGATGCAACATTCGCGGGGATGTTGCATGGCGTTGGGAGGATGCGCTGTTCAGAAGTGATTGATATCGATGAAATTACAATACGCCGGCTGTAACCGGCGTGCAACAAATGCAACATCGGATCCGTTTTTCGGATCGGAGCAGAGGCGCCGACCCGGTGCTGCGATTTGTGGTGCAGGCTCGGAAGCCTGCACCACAATGACGGTCATTTGAAATAGGTCTTCAGATCGAAGCGATAGAACGGCTTCGATGCGGCGTTGGCGCCGGTTGAGAGGTAAATCACGCGGTTGCTCGGCTCGAAGACCATCGACTGGAGCGTCTCCTTACCGGGGGAGACGTCGTGGAGGAGTTCTTCGAGTTCGGTGAGCCCGATGTGCCCGAACTCGGCTTTGCCCTCGTCGTGCAGGTCGTCGTAGCGCCAGCAGCGGCCGGGGGTGTCGCAGTCGGTGCCGCGCTGGTGGTTGGTGCTGATCAGCGGGTCGGTGTCCCTGGCCCGGCGGACGGTGATTCCGTCGGGCTTGATCTCGACCACGGCGCGATCGCCCGCGGCGTCCATCAGCATCAGGTTGTTGGCGGTTTGTCGCGGGGTGTGCTGCAGGAGGTCGATCGCCTCGTCGACCGTTTTGCAGCGTTCGAGCACGGTGCGATAGAGCAGGGTGTAGGGCATGGCGCCGGGGAGGCGCGGGGTGCGGGTGACTTCCATGTTGGCCAGGGCCAGGCCGTGCTCGTTCATGCCACTGAGGACGCCGATCAGGCCCGGCCAGCCGACGGAGACGAAGCCGTAGCGGCCCTCGTCGGGGTGATAGACGAAGACGGTGGAATACTTGTCGGCCACGCCCAGCGAGAGGAACTCCAGGTTCCGGCCGAAGCGGGCGACGTGGTCGGGGCTGGCGGAGGCGGGCAGAGTGATCGTCGAGCAGGCCGACATGGGCGACAGGTCCAGGAAGCACTGGGCGAGGACGGTCTCCCGCTCGTCCATGCCGGTCTGCTTCGCCAATGCATCGGCTTCGGCCAAGTGCTCGGGGCGAATGTAGCTCTCAAACAGCTTCGCGGCGGCCAGGGCGAGGAAACGTTGCGTGGTGCCGCCCAGGTAAACCTTCAGATAGTGGTCGTGGAGGTATTCGATCGGCTGGGCGAGGTCTTTGCCGTGCTCGGCGCCCATCTGCTCGCCAGACCCGCGGAGCTCGACGACGCGGCCGTGCCAGGCGGGGACCGTCGGCACGGCGGGCGCTTGGGCGACCGTCGGCGCTGGCGTCGATGACGCGGTGCCGGCGACTTGTGGAGCCCGACTGCAACCGACGATCAGGAGCGCCAGCCCGCAAAGGGTCGGGCGCAGGAGAGACAAATGCCGCATAGTACAACGACCTCGAAACCCGCGTAGCCCGGCGTGCGCGTCAGCCGGCGCGCGGGAGACCTGCCCAGACAGATTGTACCCTTGGGATCGCGGCTGGGTTCGCGGAAATCTTTGGGTGGCACGGACAAGTACTCTTGTCCGTGGCGTCGCGACGGAAGGCCACGGACATGAGTACATGTCCGTGCCACCCGGAAAACGCGGGTCTGTGTCACGTTTCACTTTTCACGTTTCACGCGTATCCCATCCGAGGGATGCCCGCCCCGGCGTCCCCGGTTACAATTCCAATGATGACCCGCGCCAGCGTCCAACCCGCAGCGACGATCCGCAAGGCGAGCCCGGCGGACGTAACGCAGTACACCGGGGAGGTCGTTTACCTGTACGCGTTCGACATCGCGTACGAGTTCGTCCGCAAGCCGGTGTCGCAACTGCTGGGGCAGCCGGTGGCGCAGTTCGTGGTGGACGCCAGCAAGCGGAGCCCGCGGCAGTTGTTCTTCTACCGCCCGCAGATGGTGCGGCTGCCGCCGATCGAGCAGCTCGGGCCGCAGGGGCCGGTGCGGGTCGAGCGGTCGATCAAGCTGCTGCCGATCGGGGCGATCAGCATCATGGTGCGGGTCCCGTTCACGGTGCGCGACGTCGACGAGCTCGTCGCGTTCCACGACCTGAAGTTCTCCAACGGCACGTGGCTCTATGACGAAGTGCGGGCACTGGCCGAGGAGGTGCGGCGGGAGCTGCGGCCGTATCTCGTTCGTCCGTCGCCCTCACTGACTGACGAGGAGGCGTACACCGTCTTCTGTATTCGGGGCCCGCTGAAATCCTCTGACGGCAACGTCTGTGCGGCGGAGGATTGGCTGTTAGAGAATCGTCGGCGCATCGCGGCGCTGCTGACGGAGGAGCCGGACCCGACGCGACTTTCGGAGCAGGAGACGATCGAGTCGACCAACAAATACCTCAGCTATTACGACAAGGACCTGGTCGTCGTGGATTGGGACGCGGCGTTGGTGATCGATGAGCCGCGGTACTTTGATGAGACGCTCTACCTGATGGAGCTGGCCAACGTGCAGTTGGCCGAGCTGGAGGCGTATGACCGGATGCTGGATAACGCGGTGGAGACCAGCTACCGCGACGTCTCCTCCCGCCGACGGTTCCGCGGCGGGCAGAACACCCGCGTCCAGCGCGAGCTCCGCGAACTCCGCATCGACCTGGCCCGCCTGAGCGACGAACTCTCGAACATCACCAAGTTCTTCGGCGACTGGCACTCCGCCCGCATCTACCAGGCCCTCTCCGCCCGCTTCCACCTGGCCGACTGGCACCGGACGATCGACGAGAAGCTCAAGACGCTGGATGACCTGTACCAACTCCTCGGCACCGAACAGAACACGCGATGGATGTTCATCCTCGAAGTGTCGATCGTGCTGCTGTTCGTCATCGATTTGGTGATTTTGGCCATGGGGCATAAATAGGATGACAGGGTGAGGGGGTGACAGGGTGACAAGGTGAATGAAAGGGAGAAAAGGGTTCAGGGTTCGGGGCTCAGGTTTGCCGGAAATTGTCCCTCGCGCGCCTGAACCCTGAACCCCGAACCATTCTGTTCCTTCACCCTGTCACCCCCTCACCTTGTCACCCTGTCATCCTCCCCTGGCCTGTCGCCAACCCCGCAACTTCACCTGATTTCGCCTCCAGTCCGATAAGCTTTCCCGCAATGCCGTGTCAGTCCGATAAGCGACTTGGCCGCAGGGCTTACCCCGCTTTCCGGGGCGGAATCGACGATTGGGTCGTCGCGACTTGCCTCAGCCTCCGACATTTCCGAGATCAGGGGAAGAACGCCAGAGGAAAGGGTCGATGCAACGGACCTGTCCCCCGCCCACAGGGATGTCTTGGGCGAGGCCGCGGAGCGGCCGGCGGACGGTCAAACTCGTTCGACGGAAGGCTGCAATGAAGTGACGCGCCCTTCCGCCTGGAGGAAGCATGACTCGCTTCGCTGTGCTTGCGTCTCATGTGGCCGAGCTGGGGGTGTTCGTGGCCGCTGCGGCGGCCCTTGGAGCGGGGCTGTTGCATCTCCGATAACTTGGACGGCCCTTCGTTCGCGAAGCCGACAAGCGGCGGAAGCGGGTAGAATCGGTCGGCATGGCTGACCGAATCCGCATCGTCCGGGGCGACATCACCGAGCAACGGGTGGACGCGATCGTCAACGCCGCCAACAGCAGTTTGCTGTGGGGCGGCGGGGTGGACGGGGCGATCCACGACGCGGCCGGTCCGGGGCTGCTGGAAGAATGTCGGCACTTGGGCGGTTGCCGGACAGGCGAGGCCCGACTGACCGGCGGGCACCGGCTGCCCGCGAAGTTCGTCATCCACACCGTCGGCCCGGTCTGGCACGGCGGCCGTCGAGATGAAGACACGCTGCTCGCGAGTTGCTACCGCAACTCGCAGGCGCTGGCCGTCCAACACGGCGTCCGCACGATCGCCTTTCCGGCGATCAGCACCGGCGCCTACGGCTTCCCGCTCGAACGGGCGACGCGGATCGCGATCCGTGAGATCCGCACGTTCCTGGCCCAACATCCACAAATCGAGCACGTCACGTTCGTCTGTTTTGGAGAGGACGCGCTGGCCGCGTACGAGGAGGCTCTCGAACCGCAGGACGACTGATGCTCTCTCACCCGCTATCGGCGGAGGCCGAGTTGCAGTTGATCGGCCCGCAGCACGCCGAGCCGCTTTTTGGGCTGATCGACCAGAATCGCGCCCACCTGCGCCAGTGGCTGGCCTGGGTGGACGACATCCAGAGCGTCGATGACGAGCGGCAGTTCGTGCAGCGCTCCGCCGACCGGCTCGCATCCAATGGCGCGTTCCACTGCGCGATCATGCACCGCGGCGTGCTGGCCGGGACCATCGGCCTGCACGACATCGACCACGCCAACCGCAAGGCGGAGATCGGCTACTTCCTCGCCGTCGAGTACCAAGGGAAGGGACTGATGACGCTCGCTTGCCGGGCGGTCACCGAGCACCTGTTCAGCGATTTGAAGCTTCATCGCGCCATCATCTTCTGCGGCACCGAGAACCGCCGAAGCCGGGCGATCCCCGAGCGTCTGGGATTCAAGCTCGAGGGCATTCATCGCGACGCCGAATGGATCCGCGACCACTTCGTCGACCTCGCCTGCTACGCGAAGCTGGCGACGCACGCGTAATGAAAGAACCGGCCGCAGAGAACACGGAGGACACAGAGGGAAATGCTGTTTGGCCACAGATGGGGCACAGATGCACACAGATGAAATGCGGATCCGGAATCTCTGATTGAGATCCCATCTGTTTGCATCTGCGTTCATCTGTGGCTCAATCTATTTGGTCTTTTCTCTGTGTTTCTCTGTGTCCTCTGTGATCTCTGTGGTTAATCCCCCTATTCGTCGAACGATTCAGACGTTCCCAACCCATGGGAGTTGACGCTTGAATGCCCGGCGTGGGTCGCACGTGGATTGGCATTTCGGGGTGGCGGTATGGGCCCTGGCGGGGGACGTTTTACCCGGCGAAGTGGCCGCAGAAACGCGAGCTGGAGTACGCGGCGTCGAAATTCAACTCGGTCGAGATCAATGGGTCGTTCTATTCACTGCAGCGGCCGGACAGCTATCTCGCCTGGTACGAGCAGACGCCCAAGGATTTCGTCTTCGCGGTGAAGGGCGGGCGGTTCATCACGCACATGAAGAAACTGAGGGACGTCGAGACGCCGTTGGCGAACTTCTTTGCGTCCGGCGTGCTGGGGCTGAAGGAGAAGCTGGGGCCGATCCTGTGGCAGTTCCCGCCGAACATGCCGTATGACGTGGGGCGGTTCGAGGCGTTCTTCAAACTGCTTCCGCGGAACACGAACGAGGCGGCGGCGCTTGCGAAGACACACGATGCGAAGCTTAAGCACGGCGCGCTGACTAAGGCGGACCGCCGGCGGCCGATTCGGCACGCCGTCGAGATCAGACGGAACGAGTTCGTCGTGCCGGAGTTCCTGTGTTTGCTGCGCAAGCACCGGATCGCGTTCTGCTTCGCCGACACGGCGGGGCGGTGGCCGTATACGGAGGATATCACGTCCGATTTCGTGTACATCCGCCTGCACGGGGCGGAGGAGCTGTACGCCAGCGGGTATTCGGAATCGATGCTGGACTGGTGGGCGAGCCGGGTGACGGCCTGGCGGGAGGGGAGCGAGCCGAGAGACGCGCGGCATGTCATCAAGGCAGCGGCGCCTCGTGCGCCCAAGGGCCGGGATGTATACGTCTACTTCAACAACGACGCGAAGGTGAAGGCGCCGTTTGATGCGATGGCGCTGGCGCAGCGGTTGTGCGGGAAGGAAGAAGCCTGATGGCCGGACGCACGTGTGGCAGATGGTGGTGGACGATCGGATCCCTGGCGCTCGCATTAAGCGTCACAGGGTGCGAACGCGCATCGATGCCGGACGACCCCGCCTTGGGGCAGACATTCCTGTCTGCCCTAAAGAGGAGCAGGGACATTCCTGTCCCTTCCTCTCTCTCTCCCCCAGATCAGGTCCGCTCGGGGGGACAAGAATGTCCCCCGCTCGCAGACCTGTGGCAGACAGGAATGTCCGCCCCACCCCAAATGCAAAGACAAGGAGGAAGGGACAGGAATGTCCCTGCAGAAGTTCAGGGCAGACAGGAATGTCTGCCCCACCAAGGCAATGCCATACAGTCCGTTTGCTTTCTCGACGTTCCTCCCACGCAGCCCGCACCGACCTACACCCTGTTCCATCCTCAGCCCCTGTCGGAGCTGAAGCCGATGGTGACCGACCGGCCCGGCGTGACGAACGGGCCGTACACGGTGGCGCCGGGGCACCTGCAGGTGGAGACCGGTGTGCTGGTTTACACCTACGACCACGCCACGCGATTGAGCCGGGTGGACGCCTTCGGCGGGACGGAGCTTCGCGTGGGCCTCGTGGACAATCTTGAGTTCTCCGTCACGTTCAACCCGTTCAGTTGGCAGCGCATCGACGGTGCCGTCACCACCGGGTTCGGCGACACGACGCTGCAGGGGAAGTGGACCGTCTGGTCCGACGCGACCGGCGCGGCCGCGGTCGGCGTGATCCCGTTCGTCACGCTCAACACCGCCCAGCATGGCCTCGGCGCCGGCGGCACCGTGGGCGGCATGTACTTCCCGGTCGCCCTCTCCCTCCCGGCCGACTTCGGGCTCGGCATAATGCCAGGCGTCTTCGCGGCGCCGAACAGCCCCTCGGGCACGCACGCGCAGGTCATCGGGTCGATCAGCCTGTCGCACCCGGTCGTCGGCACGCTCAGCGCGTTTGGCGAATTCGCCGCGGGCGTCGACGTGAAGCATCCGTCCGATTGGGTGGGCACGGTGGACTTCGGGCTGGTCTATCTGATCACGCCCAATCTGCAGGTGGATGCGGGGATGAACGTGGGGGTAACGAAGGCGGCGCCGGATTTGAGCCCGTTCGTGGGGTTGAGCGCGCGGTTCTGAGGGAAGCGTTCGGATGCCGAATTGCGCCGCTTGTCGGCTTCGCGAACGAAGGGATGTCCTCCGAAGGGATCGTTCCGGAGAACGTCCCTTTGTTCGCGAAGCCCCGAGTGGCGCGGCTACTTCGTTATCTTGTCGAGTCGTTTGTCCAACCCGATGAAACCTGTGAAACCGGCGGGTCGGCAAGCGCGTTCGTGCGCGCCCCGGATATCATCGGCTCCCAACGATTAAGGAGAGTCACCATGACGCTGCCGGCCCGATGCCTGGGCTGCGGATATGTGTTAACCGGACTCGTCGAGCCCCGCTGCCCCGAGTGCGGCCGCGGCTTCGACCCGCACAACCCGTCGACCTACTCCACCAAGCCGCTGTTCGCGCGGTGGAAGTTCTGGCTGCCGGGGTTCCTGCTCGCGACAGTTCCTGGGGTTCTAATCTACGTGCTGCTGCTTTGGGTCGCCGGATGGGGCGTCGCGGTCAGCCTCGTGGCGCCGTTCTGCGTCGGCGCGATCCTCGGCTACGGATGTCGCGTGCGGACTTTCGTAATGGTGCTGCTGGCGCTGGCGGTGGTCGGCATCGTCGTCTGCACGCTGTTCACGCTCAGCTTCGTCGGGATCTTCTGCGGGACCGCGCTGGCCACCGTCATGCTCGGGCCGATCCTGTTCGGCACGCTGTGCGGGTTCGTGTTGCGCACATACCTCAAGGGATCCGATTTCGAGCAGAGGCCGTATCTGCCGGCGCTGCTGCTCCTGTTGGCAGCGGTTCTCTGGGGGGTGATCGAGCGGTTCACGGCGACGCCGCACGCGATCGAGAGCGTCGTCACGTCGGTGCAGATCCCGGCGCCGGTCGGGCAGACTTGGAATACGGTCATGTTCTACGAGGAGGTTCGGCATCGCCCGCCGTGGCTCCTTCGTTATGGGCTTCCGCGGCCGCTGTACGCCCGCGGCAGCGTCGCCCACGTGGGTGACACGAAGACCTGCGTCTACACGAAAGGACACCTCACAAAGCGCGTCACGCAGCGCATCCCCGAGCAATTGCTTGCGTTTGACGTTATCGAACAGGACCGAATCGAAACTCATTCGGTCCGTCTGACCGATGGGAGCTTCGCCTTTGAAGCGGATGGGCCGCGAACGACTCGCGTGGAGTTGACGACCCGCTACCAACCGAAGCTCGGGCCCCGCTGGGTGTGGCGGCCGTTTGAGACGTGGGCGGTGCACACCTTGCACGGGTACGTGCTGGAGGGGATGGCACAACGAGCTGTCGAGGAGGCGCAGCGCGTACGCGACGGAACGGACGGGTCGGCTGCGTCGTCAATCGCTCGCGGGAACGTGGCGCGGTGATGCGGATCCGGATCAACGATCACCGCGCCGTTGATTGCCGCGCGACGCTCGAGGTCCCGCTGCCGGCGATCAGCGTGTGGGGCCAGATCCGCGATTTCCCAAACTACGCCCGGCAGGACTTCTTTCATGCCGACCCAAGCGTCGCCGGCGGCGTTCCGCGGGCCGGGGCGGACATCGTTCTCTACCACCGCTACATGGGGCTGAGCTTCCGGCGAGTGGGGCGGATTCTGGTCTGGCGGGAGGGCGTGGGTTACAGCTTCAGCGATTTGTCCCTCCGCGGTCCGCGCTCGGGGTTCCCTCATGTGTTCAGCTATCGCATCGAGCCGGCAGGTACCGGCGCCTGTCGGCTTCACATCCGCGTCCGGGGCTTATGGACGGCGTCGCGGGTGCCGCGACTGCTTGCCCGCGCGTGGCTGTGGTGGGTGTTCGCTCACGTGGTTCGGTCGGTGGAGAACCAATTGCTGGTCTACCGGGTGTGGAGAAAGCGCCGGGAACAAATTGGGCGTCGGCCAGGGTGACAACGCGATGGCGAAAACCGCATGGGATCACCTATTGCGCGAGCGGATTCGTCTGGGGAATGTCGAAGCTCCGCTTCCGCTGCGCGGGCGCCGCGGGCTTGGCGGGCGCGGGTTCCGCGGGCGGCGGTGGTGGCGGCGGTTCGGCCGCCTGGATCGCCTCCTGCACCGTCTTGAGACCCTCGATCACTGTCTGGATATCATTCGGGCGGCTGCCAAGGCTCACCTTGCAGCACCACATTGCCAGCCGCGAGAGCGGCTCGGGGATTTGCGGGTTCAGGTCGTGCGGGCTGGGGTATTTCTGCTCCTTGATCGCCCGCCACTCGTCCTTGCTGGAGTTGAAGAGCGTGGGGATCTTCTGGCCCGTCAGCGCCCAATAGAGCGTCGCGCCGAAGCAGAAGATGTCGGTCTGCCCGCTGACCGCCTTGAGGCGAACCTGCTCCGGGGCGATGAAATCCGGCGTGCCCTGCACGCGCGACTTCACGGTGCTGTTCTTGCACGTCTGGCCGAAGTCGATCAGCTTCACGCTTCCGTCGGAGCAGGTGAGGATGTTGTGCGGCTTGAGGTCGCAGTGGACGAGGCGCTGGAAGTGCATCGAGTGCAGCGCCTGGGCGACGTCCATGAAGACTTCCAGCAGCCGCGGGGTCGCCAGGAGGGGCTGCTGTTCAAGCGGCGTGCCGTCGACCAGCTCCAGCACCAGGGCGGCCTCGGTGATCCCGCCGAAGAGCTTTTTGTTGACTTTCAGATCGATCGGCTTGCGCAGCACCGGATGCCGGAAATGCCGGCTCATCTCGAACTCGTTCTGCAACTGCTCGATGTAGCGGATGTCCTTCTCTTCGTGGCGGACCACGTGCTTCAGGCAGTAGAGCTGCCCGTTCTTCGAGTCGCAGACGACGTAGATCGTGCTGCCGGCGCCTCCTCCGATGCGGCTGACAACGTCGTAACCGAATAAGTTGGTGGGCTCAGCATTCATCGAATTCACAACAGCGAGTTGAGGGCTTTCGTCTCTCGTTAATCACGCGCAGCCGTTCGAGAAGTGTACGGCGTGTCTACCGCCGCAAAATACTTGTCTGACGAATAGTATTGTCGTCACAAGGCCCTGTCCATCCCATATGCATTTTGGCAGGCGGACGAGGGGACGGGCTGCGCCACCTGCGCAATTTGGAAGAGATAACTGGCCTTTGGGTCATGGCATCGGGCCGTTTGGCCGATTCTTTTCATAGCGCATGGCCGCGTCCTCCCGCCCATCCCGTCCGTCCGCTCCGCCGCCCGTCGAGCGGCGCCGCAGCCCGCGGCGGCCGCATATAGCACAGGCGTTTTTGTCCTCGCCCACCGGGGGCAAACGGATCGAGGTCCTGTCCGCCGACGTCTCCCGTCATGGGATCTGCCTGACGCTCCGCCACCCGATCGCATGCGGCACGTTCGATCGCCTGGAATTCGCGACCGAATCCGGCCGGCCCGCGCGGGAGGTGCGGATCCTCTCTTGTGATGCGCGGGACGACGGGTCGTTTCACGCCCGCGCGGAATTTTGCTGAATCACAATCGAGCCCCTGTCCACGAATTCGTCGCGCGCCCAAACTGGGCAGTGAACTGCCCAGTCCGGCGGAGGCGCGAATCTGCCCGCCGCGCGCGACCGCTTCACCCCACTTCAATCGCGCCGATGTCGACCCGCGATCCGAGCACGCGGGCGTCGCCCCGGTAGTCGGTTTCACCAGCGCCCGGGGTGAACGCGGGATCGCCCGCGTTGATCGCGGGCGAGCGCGGGTTGAGCGACCAGCGTGCGCCGCCGGGATTGATCAGCAGCGGGTTGGCGAACACCGAGTTCATGTCCATTTGGACCGCTGTTTGAAGGGATTGCAGGCCACGATAGTCAGATCCGTTCCAGAGGAACCGGCATCCGGTTGGGCCGTCGGGGGAGAAGAACAGGTTGAAATCGGACGTGTTGCTCAGCGAGCCTGCTTCGCCGTCGAGCACAATCGTTCCGCGGGCGGCGGAGACGAGGTTGTTTTCGATCGTGTTCCCGGAGCCCCATTGGAGGCGCAGTTCCCCGGCGGTGGTATGGCGGGTGTTGTCGTGATAGAGCGTGTTGTTGCTGACCTGGCATCCGGTGACGGTGCCGTCGGTCTGCAGCGTGGCGCCGATCGAGATGCCGGCGCCCCAGTTCAGGCAGACGTAATTGTCGCACACCATGACCCCCGACGTGGTCGCGCCGGGCTCGACCGCGTTCACCTCGATGCCGACGTCGTTGGCCCAGCTCGTGTTTCGCTCGACGGTGATGTCCTGCGCGCCGTCGACGACGATGCCGGCCGCGCTGCCGCCGAACCCGCGCTGGTGGGCGCGGGTGACGCGGTTGCCGACGACCGTCCCGTTGCGGGCCACGTCCGTCGCCGGGTCCGCGTCCAGGCCCTCGCCGCCGATGACGTCGATGCCGATGTCGTTCACGTCGTGCACGAAGTTGTTCGAAACCTGGAACTCGTGCACGTTCCCGTTCAACGTCAGCGCCTCGCTCTCGAACGGCTGACAGTTGAAGATTTGGTTCCCATCGATCACGACGTTGGAAATGCCTTGCGCGGGATCGGTGCCGTAGACGGTGATGCCCATCGCGTTGGTGCCGGTGATCGCGTGGATCGTGTTGTTGAGGATGTTGACATGGTCGTCGTGCCCGTTCATCCGGATGCCAGAGCCATCGGACACGCGAAGGTCGTTGACGATGTTGAAGCCGATGATCTGGATGTAGTTCTGGTTGTTGAGGTTGATGATGTTCTGGCCCACGATCCTCGCGCCGTTGATCGTCGCCCGCCCCTGGGCCTGGAAGGTGATGTAGCCGTCGGTCGCATTGCCCGAGACGTTGACGGTCAGCTTTTCGTTGTAGACGCCCGGCATGACCAGAACGGTCGAGCCGGGCGTGGCGGCGTCCATCGCCTGCTGGATGTGCCGCCAGGCGTGCTGGGGATCGGTGCCGGGGTTCGCGTCGTTGCCGTGGGGCGAGACGTAAAACGTCGCCGCCAGGAGGCGTCGCCCCTCGAGCGGTTCGACCCACGCGTGCCGATCGCCGTCGCCGCCGCAAGCATCAGCAACACCCATACGAATCCTCGTCCCGCCCCCGTTCGTGGGCGACGGGTCAAGTCTTCATCATCGGCTGCGCGGCGTCAAATCGGTAATCGGCCCGCGACGGGGCAAGGGTCCGATAAATTAAGGATGACGGGAAACCGAAATGGAACTTCGCTGCTTCAGCTCGCGCGAGGCGGGGCTCCGATGCGCTGGGGCT
>DASXMX010000017.1:0-8252 GCA_036495445.1 Tepidisphaeraceae bacterium | reverse complement strand
ATTCCTCGATGGATGTGGACGGGTCGGTCGGTTCCCCCTTTGTTTTCCGCGGCATCATCGCGTCGAGAATGAGCGAGTCGGGGCACGAGCCCAAGGGCGACTTGTGCTCCGCGTACCACGCGTGGCGGACTTCAACGAAAGGCCGGATCGCCGAAGCGGTATTACGGTACGCGTGCGGGATCAGGAACTTCATAAGTTCGATGTCCCGGGCGTCGCATCGGCTCTTGCGGGCCATCATCGGGTTCACGAAAAATGGCATTGCGTAGACCGCGTGGCGGACGACCCGCCAGCCGAGCGGAGCCATGCCGCGGTCCTTGCCCTCTTGCACGCCGGACTTGTTGGTGGTGGTCAGGCGCTCGACCTCGATCGGAGCGATGCTGATCCCGGGGCCAAATTGCACAACGCCCGTGCTGATGAAGTGGTCCTTTTCGCCAGGCTTGAAATCTTTCCCCTTTATATCTTCCAGGAACGTGTTGCCGAAGAGGCGCGCGTCCCAATACGCATCGGCGAACTCGTCGGGCTTCATCTTGAAGATCGAGTCGCGATCTCGCCCACGTCGCTCCAGGATCCCGAACCGACGGCCATCGCCGTTGGATGACAACTTAAGGACGCGCGAAGCTTCCTCCCAGACGGGCCTGTCCTGGTCATCGACCAAATCGCGGAGCTTGCGCTTATACGACACGGGCGAGATCAGCCCGCGCCCGTCTGCATCGATTGTGCGAGGTTCACTCTCGGCATCAGGATCGCCATTAGGATTGCTGTGGCGGACTTCGATAATCAACAGGCCGGTGCCGCGATTAAAGAGTACGCCATTGCTGTCTTTGCCTCCCGCCATGGTTCATGCCTCCGTTGTCACCGCCTCAGCGGCCTGTCCTTCGTTCATGGATGCTTCTCCGGGTTGCCTTGGAACGCCCGCGATATACCCCAGCAGCACCTCCGCTCGAAATAAGTCGTCAGGCGCTCTGGTCACGACCGCTCGCAGCTCATCAATCAATGGTTGAACGCGTCGTGCGACAGCCAACGCGCGAGTAATGTCCCAGCCGCGTTGTGCCTCCCCGCGGTTCTTGCTCTCCCGCATCAACTCGTCGCGGCGACGGTTTGCCTTCCTGTCAAATGAGCGTGCGGATTTCATGGCCCACCCGGCGTACGGCTTCCACCGCCGCGCCAGGGCGTTCAAGGCCTTTACGGGGCTCGTCTGCGCCATTGTGAACACCTGATTGCCCAGCAAGGCAGGCGGCAGATCGCCGCCGCGCACATCCGCGCAATAACCCGCGTGGACAACGTCAACCGCGGCCAACAGTTGACCAAACTTGAATGCCTCGTGGCTCATGTAATCCTCCGAAGTCCCGTTGCCGCGTCCCAACTTGTGAAGCAGCAGGCCAAGAACGGTCACCGTCTTCAGTGTTTCACCCCGGTCATATTCCTTTACGGCATCTAAGCCCTTCCGCATTGCGTGCGCTGCCCCGGCAACCAGCAGCGCGCGCCGAGCGAGCACCAATCGCAATACGCGGGCTGCCCGCGCGCGGTCATGCTCAAGGAAGAGCGAGAGAGCTTCGCCGGCCGGTAGTCCCGTAATCTCCTGCCGCTCCCTGCCGCCACGTATGAACGCCTGTTTGCTAAAGCTGATGAGGGCGAGCGGCGCCACGTGGGGCGGTTCGGCTGCCCGAAGCTGTCGCGCCCCTTTGACCGGAACTGGGAGTCGCACCCACGGCACATTACGTTCGCCCGCTGCCCAGTCCTCGGCCGCCCGCGCCAACTCCGAAACGGCAACCTGCCCTTGGTAGGACACCTTGCGATTGGCGGGATCCACCCTTCGGAAGACGGCGTAGCGTACGGGCGTCTTATCGATAGGCGCGAACTTCGCGCGGACGGCCTCGACCAGCCGCTGCGTCCGCTGCTCATAATTGGCGACGGTATTGCCTCGTGTTGCAATCTCCTCTTCGCTCGGCAACTCGTCCTCGCCCTCGCCCTCGCCATCCACGAGCATGGGCACTACCTCCGCTTCGGGAACTGCCTCTACGAAAGCGAGCAGCAGGTCTGTCTGATCCGGCGATTCGCCGGGAATGCTGCGCCACGTCACCCCCTTCCGATGATCCGCCGTGAGTGCCTCGATCGCGGCGGCGAGCCGGATCGCGGTGTCCTGTCCGACCGGCATGGAATCGGCGGAGAAACGGCCATAGCGGTCGTTTGCCGGAATGTCCTTGTTCCGTGCGAAAAGGTATGTCTGGCCAAGGAGCGGCAGATTCGGCTGAGGGAATTTGCTCGCGACCAGCGGACCGGTCACACCTGTCAGCGCGCAGCAACCACCACGGAGATCGCTGTCCCCGGCACCGGCATGCGCTCGGAGCGCCGCGCTCACGCCCGCTACGACGCCAGCATCAAGCACGGAATTCGCGCCAGTCGCGTCGAACATGAATCCCCCAGTGCCTTCGAGTAGCACCGCTATTGCGATTTCCACCCATTCCGTGCCCGCGGAGACCCTCAGATTCCGAACCAAATGTTTGGCGATTTGCTGTAGGAGCCCAGGCGCGGACGGACCACCGGCCCCGGCGAACGCGGCCAAGAACCGCTCGAACGTTTTGACCACGACCTCCGTGCGAGCGTCTTCTGAACCACGAATTTGCGACAGCCGTTCAGCCAGTCGTTCAAGCAATCCACGGCCCGGCCAATCCGCCAACTCATCCGCGTTGAACTCAGCCCTGTCGACAAGTTGGATCAAAACCTCGTGTTTGCCTTGGAATTTTCGGTCCAGCAGTTGGCCGACCCGCTGATCGGATGCCGGGACCTTCCACAACGGCCGCTTCGGTTGAGCGAACGGGAAGCTATTCTGCTGCGCGTCCCGAAGTGTCCACGGAGTGATCTGCCGTGCAATCGGTCGCACCTCGGCGACGTCCCCCCGCTCGTCGAGTCGCACAAGGAGCGTCGGTATTTGTCGGGCATCCTTTACGTCGGGATGCCGCTGGGCCATCTCAATGCCGGCCTGTTTGGCACCTCGCTCGATGAGGAGCAGTTCATTGAGCATTTGGCGCCTCCGCTGGGACGGCTACGGTACCAGTTGGCGAACTCTGATATTCGAGGATCCCCGCAATCACCTGCGCGTTGCGAGCGAAGTCCGGTCGGTATAGACCATCCGTCGGTGCGTCCCAGACGCTTAAAAGCATCGAGGGAACGTCGACAAACAGATGGTCGTCCGGCTCCGTGATCCCGTTGCGATAAGGCCCCCAGTACGAGCACGTGAATTCGCTCCACCCCAAACAAGGAGTTCGATGGCACTGCCCGCGAGAGAGTCGGCGAAGGAACAGGTTCTGCAGGTGGTGCCGCGCATTGACCTGCCCGGGGCGATGAACGCCTCGGATTTCTCCATGAAGACGATAACAGACATCCGTGAGCACGGTCGCGAATACCTGCATGCTGCTGCCGCCGGGAACCGTTCCCGCAGTGAACAAATTCTTCTTTCTAAGCGGCCCCCCATAGTTGGTCGTGTATCGCTGAAACCGGATACGCCCGCCCTCCTCCCCGACCCGCCGACAAACCTCAACCTTGGCGGGCGAAATCCAAGCCGCACCGTCCGAAAAGAACGCGATGGACTCGAAGAGCCCCTTAGCAGCGGACCACGTAGGAACGGGATAACTCGTCGGCGTACCGCCCGTGTCGGGACGCGCAAACATCGCAAGTGGGCCAGCCACTTCGAGTGCCACCGAATACCGTGATAAATCAGATCCCGCCATTAAGCACCCCGATCCCCACGCGAACTGGGCCTGTCATCGTATTGATGCCCATGTGAAAAACCAAGAAAAATGCGAGTCGCGACAGACCGGCGACCGGCGAACCCTAACAAAATGCTACTCTCGGTGCAAGCAAATAATTCGCGATAACGAGACCGCGCTCTGGGGAGCCATAGCGCGGGACAGATGCCACCGTCAATTTGATGAGCATCCCGCGCATGTGAGCGCCCCTCTGAGCGATTAGGCTTGCGGCGAACGTGAGCATTTCGCCGCAGATCTGGGTCATCCGGACGCCGACTGGAGCCGGCCGAGGTCCTTCAGGTATACCTGGAGCCGGTGAGACCGCATCAGCATCTGCTCGACATCGGTACGCGTCACCTCAAGCACTGCCGATGTTCGCCGGTTCGAGAGATAGAACGGGTACCGCAGATCGTTGTGAAGCCAGTCGAACCGGATCCCCTGTAGGACGTGACGGAACAGCATGTCCTCCACCTGGTCCTTGGCCAAGTCATGCCGTGTCAGCGCGGCGACTAGCCCGTCCAACGCCTCCTCCAGAGAGTGGTTCTTCGCGCGTTGGCAGAACGCCTCCGGCGACTCGCCCAGCCGCAGGGAGGCCGCACGGATCCGCTTCTCCATGCCCTGCACGACTTGGTACATGGCGTGCCGGAATCGACCCGCGCGCAGCAGTTCGACCGCTACGCACTCGTCCTCGAGCGCGACGCGCTCGTAGGCCTCGGCCAAGTCACTCACGAATACTCGTTTGCCTACGATCGTCGTTTTCATCGCCAGTTCCCTTTCGCTCGTAACGTTTTCCCCTTGTCTTTCGCGATCAGCACGTAGATGGGAAGCAGAAACGCGCCCACCGCCAGCCCCGCCAGCGGGTTGGCGATCACGATCGCCAACCACAAAGCAGCCGATGAGATCAGGCTTGCGACGTGCACGATCTGCCTCCGGCGCCGAGTGACGGCGGCACGCTGATCAGGCGCGGTGGGCCACGGCGCGGTTTCAGCGGCCGTTGCCCGCGTTCGTGTCGCCCCTTCAGCCCTCGCTTGCCGGGCCCGCTCCGCCTCGCCCGCCGCGGCCCGCGCTCGGGCGCCGGCGATCTCGGCCTCGCGCCGTGCCGCCTCAACATCGGGCATGGAGCCGCCGTAGGGGGGATCCGGTGCTCCGGCCGTACCGACAACTGCGGCGCGAGCACAAAGCGGCCGCACGGCATCGAGGAACGCCGCCGCAGACGGGAATCGCTCGCCGCGGCGCGTGTAGGCCCGGCGGAACAGCCCATCGAGCTCGCCGGCGAGGGGGGAGTTGAAGGCGGCCAGCGAGGCGGCGCCCGCCGGCCGTTCGCCGGTGAGCATCTCGAACAGCAGCACGCCGGCGGCATAGACGTCGGCCAGCGGGTCCGCCGCGGCCCCCTCCAGCACCTCGGGAGCGATGTAACCCGGTGTGCCGACGACACCGACGCCGTCACCGGCCAGCGAGCCGGACATCACGATCGACGCGGGCGCCGACGCGCCCGACCTCTCGATGATGCGGCCCAGGCCAAAGTCGCATAGTTTCACCAAACCGGGCGCATCGAAGCCCATCGGGCCGACTTCACGGTGGAGGAGCACGTTCTCGGGCTTGAGGTCCCGGTGGACCACGCCACGGCCATGGGCGTGATCCAGCCCGGTGAGCACCTGCCGGAGGATCGCCAGCGCGACCGCCGGATCGCCGACCAGGCGACGGCCGACCAACGGCCGCAGGCTGCACCCGTCCACGTACTCCGTGATCAGGTAGGGCGTCTGCGCATATGGGTCCAGCGCCGTCGCCCGCACGATGTTGGGGTGACCCAAGTCTTCAAGCACCCGCCCCTCAAGCTGCAGCAGGCGCAGGTAGTCCGGGTCGGTGGGGATCTTGGCGGCGACGACCCGCGCGTACCAGACGTGGTGCCGTGCGAGCCAGACCTCGCCGAACCGGCCGACGCCGATCCGGCGGTCAAGGACGTACTCACCGACGCGATGGCCTTGCTCGAGCATGTGTTCGACTCTCTGAGTGGGATGGCAAAGCGCTCGCGAGACCGGCGCAGCGGCGAAAGTCAGGGCCGACGGGAAGGGCTGAGACCAGGAAGATCGCCGCCATTGCCACCATGGTGTCTGACGGGGCTCTGCTGGCATCAAAGCCGTGGCCGTCAAACTGGGTTTATCGCGGCGCCATCGTGCACGTGAAGCGGGTGACCAGCTGCATCTTCCATACCGTGGAGGCCAGCGGGAACCGCACTACCTGCTCCTGCCCGGTGGCGAAGTAGGCGTCCGTGGCGCCCACCGGCTTGCCGTCCTGCTGAACCTCGATCCTGACCCAGCCCGGGCCGCCGTCGTTAGTGACGTCCACGACGGCCTCATTGGCGTTCAGCAGGTGCAGTACGTGGTTCCAGGCGTTGATTCGCGGGTTGGGTTTAGCCAGCGCGCGCGAATCACACGCGGCGAGGAACACGGGTGCGGCAAGCAAGGCGAGAAGTGGCGAGAGCCTCATCGGTCGCTCCCCTTGGGCAGAGGTCAGCGCGGGCCGCCCTGGTTGGTGCGGGGCCCGCGGAGGATGGACGGCGGCCAACGCGGCGTGCGACGCCGACGGGCCTTGGGAGGTGGGACCTCCGGGTTGCGGTCTGGCCCGGGCCGTCCTGGGGCAAGACCGAAAGGGCGGCCGCGCGATCAGGCGTGCCGCCGGGTTGGCCGGAGCGGCCATCGGGGGAAATCGAAAGGTCGTTCACGACAGGTGTTCCCCGGCCTCACCCGATTCGCGGCCCATCGCTCATCGATTGATGCCGCGGCGATCCCGGGCGAGGTATTCACACTATAGTTGGAAGACCGGCCTTCAGTCAACTCATAGCGTCTGCCGCGTGCTTGGAGACGAGATCCGCAACGCGCGCAAGGCCGCGCGGCTGACGCAGGAGGAGCTGGCGTTCCGCGCCTGCGTTTCGCGGAACTACGTCAGCCTGCTGGAGCTCGGCGAGAAGTCCCCGACGGTCGACACGCTGATGCGGATCTGCGACGCGATGGGCACGCGGGCGTCCGAACTGCTGGCCGCGGTCGAGCGGCGGCGGCAGCGGCGGTGAGTGACCCGGGCGCGGGCTGAACGCACAACCGCAGGGCGCTTGCCGTGCAACCGAGCCGCGCCCAACCGACCGCCCCTGCGTCGCGGTCCCCCCGAACCCGACCCTGCAAACCGGACGTCCCCGGGCTCAGATCACCTTAATTCCAAGCGGTTTTGCGTCATAATCCCCTGAGGAAGCAATTAGCTCCTGGCCGCAGGCGAGGTAACCACACTGTCAACGTCCCCGCGCTTGCTGCAACGGGGACAACCGCCCTACACGCGCGCCCACGTCACCGCGGGCGTCATCGCGCACCTGACCGTCGGAGCGTCCCGATCGACCTGTAATACGGTTCATCCGATTGCGATTGTGCCCGAAAGGCGATCGACGGGCGTCTCAGCTATGAGCCTCAACTCACGCCCCGACTTCTCGCGCGGGATCGGTGGGCGACCATCCCGGGTCTCCGCGACTGCTCGCCGGGAGGCCGCCAGGGCGATCGCCCTCCTCTGGCTCGGCCGGACGGTTGACCGGGCCAGCCTCACTGCCGTAGACGGCGGTCGGGTGACGCCTGTGGAATCGAACGCCCTGATCGTCGGGCTGACGTTGGCACCGGCGGAACAGGACGCGCTCGTCCACCTCGCGGCACACGCCGCCGCGCATCGAGGGGGTCGCGCCTCACGAGAGGCGTCGCGGCGGGACCCGGATCTGCGCCTCGCCCGCCGCGCCACACTGCCGCCCGGCCGCACGCTCGCAGAGCTCGACCAACTGATTCGACGGTACCTCGCCCAGCATGCCGACCTGCTGAACGCGCTCGCCGCAACGCTGCAGGCGCGGGGCACGGTCGAGGGGATCGAGGTCCGCCGCATGGCGCTCCGCGCCCGACTCCGCCGCCCACCGGGACGCTGATTCCCGCCTCGCCAGGCCGGCCTCACTCCGCCCATGCGAACCCCCTTGCACTCCCGATGCGCGCCGCGTCCTTGGGGGTGCTCCTGTCAGTCCTCGTCAATGCTCCTTGTGGTGCCGGCCGGGTGCGTGGGTCCGGTGCCCCGCCCCGGCCGGCCTTCTTTGTCTTTCCCCCTTTTGGAGGTTTCCCGTGATCGCGAACAATGACAACCGCTACCCCGACGGCGCGGCGCTGGCCCGCGCCTGGGCGCTGCGGGCCAACCGCGGCATCGAACTGACCGTCTCGTCCGAGCATGAACTGCTGGCTCGCCCGCTCCTCGCGGAGGGCCAGCCCGACACCTCGGTGTCGCCGCACCCGCTGCTGCCGGTCCCGGCCGCCCTGGTCGAGCGCGGCTGCAACCTGCTGCGGCACGTCTGGCGGGCCTATGGCACCTCGGCAGTCGTCTGGCTCTATTTCCACCCCGGCAAGGACACCTGGACCGCCTACTGCCCGCCCCAACTGTGCGCGGAGAAAGAAGTCCAGGCGGACGCCACGTTCAAGGAGTGTGACCTGCCCGACC
>DASXMX010000016.1:0-16570 GCA_036495445.1 Tepidisphaeraceae bacterium | reverse complement strand
GCGGTTTTGAGACGTGGAAGAGTTGGGAAGACGATCCATCCGACCGACTGTTCGACTACTCCAAATTAGCCTTTCCTCGTGCTCAATTCGATCCCGAGCCGGTGTACGCCACGATGACAGCCGTCGCCGCGGGCGAGATCGACACCTATCGCAACCTCGAGCCCAAGTCGATGCTCGAGGAAACGAAGCAGCTCATCGAGGCCCCTTGGAACAAGAAGGTGAAGGATGGCTTCGGCATGCGACCAGCGAGTCTACAGAAGTCCTATGAGATGAAGCCCGAGACGCCCGTGGCATCACGAGCGTCGTGAGGGAGATCGCGCCTTCCCGTTTTCGTATACGGCGATACGGAACACGCTGCGGAGGCCGGTCCAGCGCACCGCGATCCATCACCGCTGTGGACGGTGCAACACCCCGGCCGAGCCGTACCCATCACTCGACGGCTGATCGGCCGCTTGGCTGGTCGGAAAACTTCCTTAATGAACGGAAAGTAGCCCACCTCCAGGCCCACCCGCATGGACGCTCCGTAATCGTGTGCCCGCAGGTCCTCAGTTTCCCCTGCTGGCGCTACCGAAATTCGTGCGGCACGCACGGCACCGCCCTTGCATTGGGGCGTGCCGACACCCGAAAGCAACAAAGGACCAAAACCAGCGGACTCGTCAGAGAAATTCTCGGGGGCCCGAATGAACGTGCGTCAAATTCGATCCAGCCCGCATTCTTGAAAGGAGTCGTAATGACTATCACTCGTGTCGAACATGACAGCCTCGGCCCGGTCAACGTCCCGGCCGACAAGCTTTGGGGGGCGCAGACCCAGCGTTCGCTGGAGCACTTCAGCATCGGCGATGATCTGATCCCGCGGGAGATGATCCCCGCGTACGCGATCGTCAAGAAGGCCGCGGCGTTGGTGAACAACAAGGCCGGGCGGCTCGCGGACGCGCAGAAAGAGCTGATCGTTCGCGTCTGCGACGAGGTTCTCGAAGGGCAACACCGCGACCAGTTTCCCCTGCACGTGTGGATGACCGGCAGCGGCACGCAGTTCAACATGAACGTGAACGAGGTGATCGCGAATCGGTGTTCGCAGATCGCGGGCCAGCCGCTCGGCAGCAAGAAGCCGGTCCATCCCAACGATGACGTGAACATGTCGCAGTCGTCCAACGACTCGTTCCCGACGGCGATGAACGTGGCGGCTGCGACGGGCGTGAAGCAGCGGTTAATGCCCGCCGTCGCCGCGCTGCGCGACGCCCTGAACCAAAAGGCGACGGAATGGTCGGACGTCGTCAAGATCGGCCGCACCCACCTGCAGGACGCCACCCCGCTCACATTGGGACAGGAGTTCTCCGGGTACGTCGGCATGCTCGCGGACGACCTCGATCGGCTGGAGCTTGCCCTTCGCGGCGTCTACCGACTGGCCCTGGGGGGAACGGCCGTCGGCACGGGGCTCAACGCGCAGCCGGGCTTCGATCGCCAGGTCGCCGCACAGATTGCCGAACTCACCAGCCTGCCGTTCGTCACGGCGCCCAACAAATTCGCCGTACAGGGGGCGCACGATGATCTCGTCCAGTTGAGCGCCACGCTGAAGACGCTGGCCGTGTCGCTCTACAAGATCGCCAACGACATCCGGCTGCTGTCCTGCGGCCCGCGCGCCGGGCTGGCCGAGCTGAAGATCCCCGCCAACGAGCCCGGCTCCTCGATCATGCCGGGCAAGGTAAACCCCACGCAGTGCGAGGCGGTGGCGATGATCGCCGTCCAGGTGATGGCCAACGACGTCGCGGCCGCGGTCGGCGGCGCCAGCGGGTACCTGGAGATGAACGTCTACAAGCCGCTGATGATCTTCAACATCACCAAGTCGATCCGGCTCATGACCGACGGCTGCACCAACATCCGCAAGTTCCTCGTCGAGGGGACCGAGCCGAACCTGAAGCAGATCGGCCAGTATGTCGATCGGTCGCTGATGCTGGTGACCGCGCTCAGCCCGGTCATCGGATATGACCGAGCCTCTCAGATCGCACACTTCGCCCTGGACCACGACCTGACCCTGAAACAGGCCGCATTCGAACTCCACGCCGTCAGTGAGGAGGAGTTCGACCGAATCGTCGATCCTCGAAGGATGGTGAAACCCTATGTCGCCGCGAGCGAAGAAGTGGGGTCAGACCCTAAGGCCCACTTAATACCGGTGGCGGAGCCGCTCGGCTCCCACCGGTAACGGAACCACTCCCAAGCGATCAACCGTGCCAATCGGATTCTTCTTTGAAAGGAACAGCCATGTCCACTATTGCTCCCGCCCGAATTATTCCTGACAGCGGCTCGACGAAGCTCGTGCCGGATTCAACAGATCATGCCGCGGACGGCAAGGCCGGCATCGAACTCCTGCGCGATCCCGCCCTCAACAAATCCACCGCCTTCACCGAGGACGAGCGCGAAGCGCTCGGGCTGGTCGGTTTGGTCCCGGAGGTGACCGAGCCGGAGGACCTGCAACTCCGCCGGGTCATGAAACAACTCGGCCAAAAGACCACCGACCTGGAACGCTACATCTACCTGGCCAACCTGCTGGACAACGACGAAGTCCTCTTCTACCGGACCTTGATGTCGGACCCGGCCCGGTTCCTTCCGATCGTCTACGACCCGACGATCGCCGACGCGTGCCTGCAATTCAGCCACATGTACCGCCGCCCACACGGCCTGTATCTCTCGATGACCCACAAGGGGCACGTGAGGGAGGTGCTGCGGAATTGGCCGGTCAAGGACGTGCGCGTGATCTGCGTGACGGATGGCGGCCGCATCCTCGGGCTCGGCGATCTGGGCACGAACGGCACGCCGATCCCGGTCGGCAAGCTCCAGCTCTATACCGCCAGCGCGGGCGTACCGCCCCAGGTGTTGTTGCCGATGATGCTCGACGCCGGGACGAACAACGAGACCTACCTGCATGACCCGCTCTACGTCGGACTGCGCCGGACGCGTCCCCCGACAGAGGAGTTGTACGCGTTCGTGGACGAATTCGTGGAGGCGGTGCAGGAGGTATTCCCGCGCTGCTGCATCCACTTCGAGGATTGGACCGGCAGCGACGCCGTCCACCTGCTCGCCCGGTATCGTGACAAGGTCTGCTGCTACAACGACGACATCCAGGGCACCGGCAGCGTCACGCTCGCCGGCCTGCTGGCGGCCCTCCGGGTGACCGGCGGCGACATCCGCGACCAGCGGATCTTGTTCCTCGGCGCCGGTTCCGCCGCCATCGGCCTGGCCGGCCTGATCGCGTCAGCCATGGTGCAAAAGGGCCTGCCCCTCAAGGACGCGCAGGCGCGGATCTCGATGTTCGACATCAACGGCCTGCTCGAGCCGAGCCGGACGGACCTGTTCGACTTCCAGAAGCCCTACGCGCACCCGCACGCGCCGACGCGGGACTTCGTCGCGGCCATCGAATCGATCAAGCCGACGATGCTCATCGGCGTCAGCACGGTCGGCAAGACGTTCACGCAACAGGTGATCGAGGCGATGGCCCGGCTCAACGAGCGGCCGATCATCTTCGCGCTCTCCAACCCCACCGACCGCGCCGAGTGTACGCCCGAGGAGGCGTACCGGTGGTCCAACGGCCGGGCGCTGTACGCCGCCGGCGTGCAGTTCCCGCCGGTGTCGTTCAACGGCCAGACGTTCCTGCCGGGACAGGCCAACAACTCCTACATCTTCCCGGCGGTGGGCATGGCGATCTACGCCACGCAGGCCAAGCGCGTGACCGACGAGATGTTCATCGAGGCCGCTCACGCCCTGGCGGACCAGATGGCGCCCGCGCAGCTGAACCAGGGCCTGCTCTACCCGCCGCAGTCGGACATCCTGGAAACCGAGATCAAGGTGGCCGCCCGCGCCGCGAAGGTAGTGTTCGACAGCGATCTGGCGCGCGTGCCGCGGCCGGCCGACTTGGAGGCGTTCATCCGCGGACACGTCTATAAACCGGAGTACCGCAGCCTCGTATAGCCGCAGGTCCGGCGCAGGTCCGCTCGTCCGCTTGTGGCCGCGTTCACAAGCGGACGAGCGGAACGCGGGGAATTGCCGTTCGATTCGCCTCGCCGGAGTCGTCGTGGAAACCGTCCAGGACAGCATCCGAGAAGAGAAACTGTCTGCCTGGGACATTTTCTACGCGCTGGACATGGCGATCGCCTGCCTAATCAGCTACGTGGCGGTCACGTTCATCCTCTCGCCGTTGATCGAACCCACCGACGTGCTGCTGGGCGGGATGTGGGCAACGGTCGCCACCGTGTTCGTCTTTCGTGGCACGCGGGCCGAGAGCCTCTCGGCAGGCCTGAGCCGCCTGATGGCAACGTGTGTGAGCTTCGCACTCTGCCTGGTGTACCTGTTGATCTGGCGTTTCCATCCGGCGGGACTGGCCGTGCTGATCGGCCTCGGCACGCTGATCATGATGTCCCTCCGGCGCCGCGACGACATCGTGACTACCGGGATCACGACGGCCGTCGTCATGGTGGTGGCGGCGATGAGTCCCCAAGGCGCCTGGCATCAGCCGTTGCTGCGTCTTGCGGATACCGTCGCCGGCGTCGCGGTGGGCGTGACGTGCAAGTGGACCGGCTCGTTTTTGTATTACCGACTCATCGGGGGAGAGGCCCGATGACCTCGCGAATCCCCAACGCGGTGGTGTTCGTCCACGCCCTGTTTGTTCTTGCTGCTACGGCGCACGGCCAAACCGCGGCGCCACAAAAGCCGGGCGAATATCCGGATTCCCTGTTCCACGAACCGTACCCGCGGCCCATCGACCAGACCCGCGAGGACTTCCGGGACAAATACCTTTTTGGCGACTGGCTCGGCGTGCGGTCTGACCTTTCCGCCCACGGGATCAAGCCGCTGTTCCTCTTCATCACCGACCCGTTCGTCAACGCGGCCGGCGGCCGAAGGCGGGGTTTCAGCGAGTACGACCTCTTCGCGTTCGACCTCCTCCTGGACACCGACAAGCTCCTCGGCTGGCCCGGGGGCGAATTCCACGTGGGTTTCGCGAACAACTCGGGCACGAGCCTGTCTACGAACTACGTCGGCAACAATTTCCCGATCCAACTCGCCGACGTGGCCGGCCCCGCGCCCCGGCTGACTTACCTCAGCTACACGCAGTCGCTGTTTGACGACAAGCTGAGCGTCCGTTTCGGCCGGCTGACCATCAACAGCGTTTACGGCGAAGAGTTCGCCGGCTCCCAGTATTTCAAGGCATTTACCTCCGTTGCGTTTGATCTCGTCCCGATCGGGATCTTTGAAAATGCGCCCGGGGCTTTCGGATACCCACTGACCACTTGGGGGGCGCGGGTTAAGTTCGAACCCGTCGATTCGTTTTACGTTATGGTCGGCTGCTACAACGGCGATCCGGGCGTCAAGGCAGGCGAACATCAGGGCGCCGATTTCACAATGCGTGGCCCGCCGTTCGCCATCGGCGAGATCGGCTTCCGCCGCAATTATGGAAAGGATGCGGTCGGTCTCCCTGGGAACTTGAAACTCGGGGGCTACTTCAACGGCGGAAGCGCCGACGCCTTCGGTTCCGGCCAGGCGGGCCAGACGACCCAGATCGTGCGGGGCCGCTACGGGTTCTACATCGTGGGCGATCAGGCGATCGCGCGCTGGGGCGATCCGAAGGAAAAACGCCACCTCGGCGTCTTTGCTGCGTTCGTCTGCGCCCCGGACGAGCGCGTGAATCGATTGCCGTATTTCTTCGACACGGGGCTTGTCGCATACGGCTTCATTCCGAAACGTCCCCGGGATTTTGCAGGTGTTGCGGTCGCCTATGGCTCCTATAGCGGTGATCTCCGGCGCACCGAGACGATGCAGTCAGTTCATAACCCCGCCGTCGGCGTGCAGACGTACGAGATGACCTTGGAATTGACCTACGGGTGCACGATCCGGCCCGGCCTGCTCGTGCAGCCGGGCGTGCAATACATCGTGAATCCGGGAGGGAATCGCTCGATTCCCAACGCGCTCGCGGCGGGACTGAACGTTGTCTTCAACTTCTGACGGTGCGGCATGATCGTTCGGCAACGAATACCTCGGATGATGGCAGCGCGACTCACACCCCGTATCGCCGACCGGCTGCTCCCCGCGGCGTTGAGCACGACGGCCGGCGCGGTCGACGTCATCGGCTTCCTCGCCCTCGGCGGGCTGTTCACCGCACACATCACCGGCAACGTGGTGGTCGTGGCCGCCCACTACGTCACCGGGCGATTCGGCGAGGTCGGCCCGCTGCTGGCGGTCCCAGTGTTCGTGGCCGTGCTGGGCGTCGTCACGCTGACCGCCATGGCCTTCGAGAAGGCGGGGTACGGATCGCGACGGGGATTGCTGATCTTGCAAGCGGTCCTCCTTGCGGGGTGCCTGGGGCTTGCCGCCCGTTTCGGCCCTTTCGCCGACGCCGACCGCCCGATGGCGGTGCTCGTGGGCATGCTCGCGGTCGCGGCCATGGCCACCCAAAATGCCCTGGTGAAGCTCGCCCTTCCGGGAACACCCTCGACCGCGGTGATGACGACCAACACCACGCAGCTAACCATCGACCTGGCGATGCTCGCCCGGGGAGTTGGGAAACCCGAAGACTTGGCGAAGGCCCGGCACCGGGCCGGCATGACGTTCCCGGCCGTCATCGGCTTCGTCGTCGGGTGCGCGGCGGGAGCGGCGTTGGAAGTCCATTTCGGCCTCCGGGCACTGGCGCTGCCGGTCGTGCTCGCGGTGCTCGCCATCCCAATCGATGAACGAAGCAGTACCGGTCACGCTACGCCTTCGGACTTGCATGGCGAGACGTATGTCACCCCGCCGCGGCCCGAAAGGGATCCCACAGTCGCTTGATCGGAAGGCGACGATCGAACAGGCCGAAGGCTTCGCCCTGGCGATGACCAAGATGGCGTTCACCGGCGAGTTGGACGACGTGACCGATACCGTCATGGCGAACTGGCGATCGATGTGACGGCGAAGTCGAACTGATTTTTGGCCTTTGCGGCAAACCTTCAGCCCGCGACCGACTCCGATTCGTGCGTTCGCGGCCGTCCCATACCGCCTTTTTCGATTCTGGCTGCGAAAGACCAACACGTCCCCTTCCGGCATACCGGTTGCCTTGGGTGACTCGATAATCACGACCGTCGGCTCGGCCTCAAGCGATCGCGTGCGGCGCCGAGCCGAACCCAAAGGAGTCACCAACATGAAATACCGGCAACTTGGTCAGACCGCCCTGCGCGTTTCCACCCTGTGCTACGGCACCTGGCAATTCGGTGGCGACTGGGGCACTTTTGACACACAAGAGGCACACGCCGCGATCCGGCAAGCGATCGATCTGGGCATCACGTTCTTCGATACGGCCCAAGCTTACGGATTCGGAATTGCGGAACGCTTCCTCGGCCAGGCGCTGCAACCCGAACTGAAAGCGAAGCGCGACAAGGTCGTTATCGCCACCAAGGGCGGGCTGCGCATGGACGCGGGAAAGCTCCTGCGCGATTCCAGTGCCCGGTGGATCCGCAAAGGGGTGGAGCAGAGTCTGCGGGGTCTCGGCGTCGACTACATCGATCTCTACCAGATCCACTGGCCCGACCCGCATACACCCTTGGAAGAGACGGCTCAGGCGCTGGAGCAGCTCGTCGAGGAGGGCAAGATCCGCTACGCCGGCGTCTCGAATTTCGACGTCGCCCAGATGCGGGAATTCGCCAGGACCCGAAGGATTGACACCCTGCAGCCGCCGTACAGCCTGTTCCGCAGAGACATCGAAGAAGAGATCCTGCCCTACTGCCGTGAGCACCGCATCGGGGTGCTCGTTTATGGCGCCCTGGCTCACGGGCTGCTCGGCGGAAGCTATACGCCGCGGACCACGTTCGCGCCCGATGACTGGCGCAGCAAGAGCCCCCTGTTCCGCGGTCAACAATTCAAGCGGAATCTCGCAATCGTGGACCGGCTGAAAGGCGTGGCCGCCGGTCAGGGAATCACCGTGTCGCAGTTAGCCATCGCGTGGGTTTTGGCGCAGCCTGCGGTCGACGTCGCGATCGTCGGCGCGCGCCACCCGCAGCAGTTGACGCAGACCGCGTCGGCGGCGGACGTGTCCCTCTCGGAGCAGTCGCTCCGGGACATCCAGCAGATCATCCACGATGCCGCCCCGATCGGCGGCCCGACGCCGGAAGGCATGTAATCACGTTGTCTTTTGCAGAACGAAATCGAGGAGCAAATATGAAAGTCGGATTCATCGGTCTCGGCCACATGGGCAGCGGCATGGCGGGACGCCTGCTCGACGCGGGCCACGACGTCACCGTTTACAACCGCACGCCGGGCAAGGCGCAAGAGCTAATCGATCGGGGCGCTCACCTGGCGGCCCGGGTGGCCGACGCGTGCCGGGGGGATGCGGTCATCACCATGCTGGCGGACGACAACGCCGTCGAGCGGGTCGTGCTTGGCGAAGGCGGCGTGCTCGCAAGCCTGGGCAAGTGTACGGTCCACGTCTCCATGAGCACGATCAGCGTCGCGCTGAGTGAACGGCTCGCGGACTTCCATGCGACCGCCGGGCATCGGTACATCGCCGCACCGGTCTTCGGACGGCCGGACGTGGCGGCCGCGGGCAAGCTTTACATCATCGCCGGCGGCCGGCCCGCGCTCGTCGCCGCGTGCATGCCGCTGTTCGATGCGATCGGACAAAAAACACTCCACATCGGCGATCTGCCCCAGGCGGCGAACCTCGTAAAGCTCAGCGGGAATTTCCTTACCGCCTCAGTGCTGGAGGCGCTGGGCGAGGCGATGGCGCTGGTCCGCAAGGCCGGGATCGACCCGCACCGGTACTTCGAGGTGCTGACCTCCACGCTCTTCACCGGCCCCGTGTTCACGAACTACGGCGGCCTGATCGCGGCGCAGCAGTTCGAGCCCGCGGGATTCGTCGCACCGCTTGGGGAGAAGGACCTTCGGCTCGTCCTGGCCGCCGCGGAACCGCTCCGCGTTCCCATGCCGCTGGCGAGCCTGGTGCATGATCGATTGCAGACCCTAATCGCCCGCGGCGGCGATCAGCTCGACTGGTCCGGCATCGGACAACTCGCGGCAAGTGACGCCGGACTGGAACGCGCGACCGCATGACCCACGGGCGCCGCGCGGCCGAATACGGCATTCCAATTCCTTCGACTTACGAGGTCGAGGACACGGCCCGGCAGATCCTCACGACCACCACGCCGCTTGGCGTGCCCTGGGTCGAGCCCGAGGATGTCGCGCCGGTGGTGGCCTCGGACGTGGCACGGATGGTCTCGGGCGCGACCTACGACGTGACCGGTGGCGACAGCGCCGATAACGCGGCTTGATCAATACTGGCCCAGCTTCCCAGTCCGAGCCTCCCGTGAGGAACCCGCTCGCGCGTTGATCGAGCTGCCCGCCTCCACGGCCATGCCGGGAGTCAACATGCGGCCGACGGCGGGCCGCGTCCGCGGGCTGCATTGGCACACCGCCGGCGAGTGGGCCATCATGCTCTACGCCACGGCGCGGATCACCTGTATCGACCGGGACGCAAGAGTTTTGTCGCCGACCTGAAACGAAACGACCTCTGGTTCTTTCCCAGCGGTATCCCGCATTCCATCCAGGGCCTTCGAACCGGACGGCTGTGAATTCGTGCTCGTTTTCGACGACGGAAACTTTTCCGAGTCGGAAACCGTCCTGCTGAGCGACTCAATCGCGCACGTGCCGCCCGAAGTCCTCTCAAACAACTTCGGCGTCGCGCAATCCGCCTTCAAGGACATCCCCACACATGAACTGTTCATCTTCCAATCCGCAGTCCTCGGGTCGCTTTCCCTCCTTGGCGACGGCGTCGAATCCAACGCCTGCTCGGCTTCTTTTCGTTGACGCTCGAGCATCTGCTGCCGCAACTCCGCCAGACGCCCGGCGCTCTTCCTGCTCCTGGAGCGACGACCCGATCGGTCGCGTGCTGAGCGCAAGGGGTCCGGAAACCGTTTCGTAACTGATGCCCTGCGCCGCCTGACGCTTGCGACCACCGTCCCCAACCCGACGACTAGGATGACGAGTCCCAACACGGCGCCGACCGCCCCCAGCAGGAGCAGGCCCCGGCGGCTGACCCGCGGTCAAGCGATTGCTGTTCGACGTCCGCGACGCCCCGGACCACCCGACCGGGCAGGCGCGTGCGGCGGCCTTCATCGAGCAGTACAAGGCGAAGCTGCCCAGCCTGCACCACAAGTCGATCCGCACGACCAACCTGGTCGAACGCGGCTTCGAGGAGGAGCGGCGACGCGCGACGGTGATCCCCAAGTCCCGGACCGAGAAGGAGTGTTTGAAGCTGGTGTTCGCCACACTCTGGCGGGCCAGCCAGCGGTGACTGAAGGTGAAGTTCACCGACCTCGAACGCCGGCAGCTCGAGGCCTACATCCGCGTGCGTCAGGCCGGCGGCAAGAAAGTGCGTGACCGGTTCGCCGCCGCCTGATCGAACGGTGCCGGTCGGGCCGTTGTGTTTACAGCCGAATTTGGACTTGACCCAACGGCGTCGAGCCCTCGGTTCGCGTGATCAGCAGCGGCGGGCCGGCCAGGTGCGTGCTCCGAGCCGGCCCGGATCAGACAACATTTCCGCGAAAAGGCAGGAACTGGGGAACTAGGATTCGAACCTAGACAAGCAGATCCAGAGTCTGCTGTGCTACCGTTACACCATTCCCCAAAGGGCCACACGATTTTACGGCAGTCAGCCGCGTGGTCAAGTCCGATGTCTCGACGTGGAAGACCGCGCGTTTCATCGGCAGAATCCGATCCGGCGGAACAGCCCAACAGGCGGTCGGGCCGACACCGGCGCTGGACTGAGGCGGGAGATCGGAGTAACTTACTCTCAGGACCGGCAGCAGCGGTTTGGGGGTTGCCGACGCGGTTATGTTGTGTGGCGGGTCGCCGGCGAGACGAATGGAAGATCCCTACCTCGAAATTCACGAAGACGGCAAGGTGCGGGTGATGGTGCTTGGCCCCGATCCCCTGACGATCGGCCGCCATGGCGACAACCGCCTCGTCCTGTCCGATACGATGTCCAGTCGGTATCACTGCCACATCAGCAGGAGCCCGAACGGCGTGGTGATGCTGCGCGACCTGAATTCCAGCAACGGCACCGCCGTCAACGGTCACCTGATCACCTACACGCGCCTGAAGACCGGCGACACGATCACCATCGGCAAAGTCCGAATGGTCTTCACCGACCCCAACGCCAGCGCCGCGGGCCCATCCGACGGGGACGTCGAGATCGTAGAGCTCGGCCGGCCCAACCCCGCCGCCCCGCTCGCGGCCCGCGCTGCGCAGCGGCAACCCAAAGCGGCGCCTCCGGCCTCGGTGCAGGCGGCTGACAATCTCCTCGACCCCATGCCCCTGGCGACGGACGAGCCCGAGGCATTGACCGACGACGACATCGTCGAAGACGACGAGCCGATCCCCGTCGCGGCCGCCGACGACGAGCCGGTCGACGTCAGCATGTACGAGGTCCCGGAGGACGCGCCGTCCGGCGATTTCGGGGCGTTGCACGAGCTCGCCCGCGCCAACGATCAGATCCGCGACGACGACGTCATCCCGACCGACGACCTGGGCCTGCTGCCCGATGTCGCCGCGGCCGGCGACGCCAAGCAGCAGGTCGAGGCGCTGGTCAACTCGCTGCCCAACCAGTTGTTCGGCGAAAACGACATCGCCCTCTTCAGCGCCCGCGGCAAGCTGGTCCACGCGGCGGGCGTCGCAAACGTCAAGGACAGCTACGAAGCCGTCGGGTGGCTTCGGCTCCTGCTGCTGCTCTGCTGCCGCAGCCGGGCGACCGACATGCACTTCGAGCCCAAGGGTTCCGACTACCTGCTCCGCATGCGGGTGGATGGCACGATGGTCGAAGTCTGCCGCCTCTCCAACGCGCTGGGCATCCGCCTTTCGGCGCTGGTGAAAGTGCTGAGCGAGATCGACATCGCCCAGAAGAACTCGATCCAGGAGGGCCATTTCAGCGCCCAAGTCCCGCGGATGCGCCGCGCCGACTCGCCGCGGATCGACTACCGCGTCAGCTTCGCCCCGTCGGTCTACGGGCAGAAGCTGGTCATCCGCGTGCTCGACACCGCCTATGCCCCGCTGCACGTCCGAAACCTGCAGTTGCCCGACTGGATGTGCGACGAGGTCGAGCGGGTGATCCGCCAGGACTCCGGGATGGTCCTGGTCTGCGGGCCGACCGGTTCCGGCAAGACGACCACCCTTTACGCCCTGATCCGCGGCAGCGGCGTCAACGAACGCAACGTCGTCACCATCGAAGACCCGGTCGAAATCCAGCTCGACGGCGTCACCCAGATCCCCGTCGACGACACCCACGAAAAGTCCTTCTCCGACCTGCTCCGCTCGACGCTCCGGCAGGACCCGGACGTGATCCTGATCGGCGAGATCCGCGACGCCGACACCGCCCGCGTCGCCATGCAGGCGGCCATCACCGGGCACCTGGTCTTCTCCACCGTCCACGCCCAAAACACCACCGGCACGGTCTTCCGCCTGCTCGACCTCGGGGCCGAGCCCTATCTCGTCTCCCAGGCGCTGCACCTGGTTCTCGCCCAGCGCCTCGTGCGGCAGCTCTGCCCCGCCTGCAAGTCGCCGGTCCGGCCGACGCCCGAGCAACTGAAGAAGATGGGCCCCGCCGCCCAGGGCGTCATGAAGCTCTACGAGCCTCGCGGCTGCGCGCAGTGCCTGAACACCGGCTTCGCCGGCCGGCAGGCGATCTTCGAACTGCTCCGCGTCACCGACGAACTCCGCGACCTCATCACCAAAACCCCCACCGCCAGCCAGATCTACCAGGCCCTGTCCAACACCCCCTTCAAACGCCTGCACGTCTCCGGCTACGAGCTGGTCGCCAAGGGGATCGCCTCCTTCTCCGAAGTCGAGCGCGTCGTGGGCGACGGCCGCTGACGCCGACCCCGCCCCACCCACGCCCGCTCGCGATGTCTCATCCATCGCGAATGTCTCAAATGTCCTAAAATGTCCCATAATGTCCCGTCCGGCGAGACATGCAAGCAATTCCATGATAAATGTCCCATCGTTGGTGCAGATCGGTTCGATCCTGAGTCTCAGCACTTCTTCCCGATGTTGCACTTGATGCATGGGATCCCAACGAATCAGTCCGCAAGTCTTTTTCCCGACATGCCTTGTGATCTTTGCTCGCCCCGAAACGGATGCAACACCTCTCCGAAACAGAGCCGAATGATGCATTGGCCGCCCTCGTTTTCGACTCCGCCCTAAAGTGATATATCTCTCGATCACAAATAGATTTACATTTCACAATGAAACGCATTAACCGAGGGAACATGCAACATTGCCTCCCCCTTTCACCCCGTAACGTTGCATCCGCCACTCCTGTCCCCGTGTCGCCCCGTCCCCGTTTCTCCCCATCTCCCATGCAGACCTCGCCGCAAGTTCGCACGATGTTAGGATACGCTCGGCGGGCGGAATTGTTTCGGAAAAAATCCACGAGTTTTTGCGGCGGACGCAAGCTTCGAGCAGAGCTGCAATTACGATTCAGACGGGCCGCAAGAAGGCTCAAAGGGCACAAAAGGGAGGAACGATACGGGGAGCATGCTCCCTGGCTACACGGGTGACGCGCTGCGAAATGCCTAGACCCCGGACGATCAGACCCAAGCGTCACGGGGGCCGTCCTACAATTCCGGATGCTGGGGCGCGAAACCGTCCGTGAATGAATGCGCCGCCCGCGAGATCCTGCCCGATCGCCAAAGCGCCGGCGGGAGGCCAGCCGCGGCACGAGCCGCGCGGATGCGAGCTAATCAGGCCGGAGAAGGGATGCCGTGGTTGACGATCCTTCGCGACGTGCTACTCGGCGGGCTGACGCTCGCGATGTTCACCGCGTGGGTGGGTGTCTTCAACTACAACGCCACGCCGATCCGGCGCCCCAAAGAGCGGAGGGGATTTGAGGTGATCCAAAAGGAATCAAACGGGGACGATAAGCCAAAAAGGGACGGGAGTCATCGATAACACGAGCGGCGTGTGCCCGGAGTGCGGAAAGACAATCGGGCAACAACACTCTATGATCAAAAGCGAATCGGTCCCGCTCCATCAGCTCGGCGATCAGCTAAGATGTCACGAGTGACGTATCGCGCGGTCTGCCCGAAATGCGAGCGACGCCTGCCGCTTCGATGGGGGTGGGGCTCGTCGCGGGTCATGGCAAATCGGGGAACTCTGCCGTACCATCCCAATCTTCGCCACGAGTGGGAGGGCGTGTTTCCGCATGTCAGTCGTCGATTCAACCGAGGCCGCCGAGCGGTTCGTGGAGAAGTGGTCCGCCGCGGATTTGTCCGAGCGGGCCGCCAGCCAGGAGCACTTCATCGACCTGTGCCGCCTGCTCGGCCAGCCCACGCCCGCCGTAGGCGGGCCGGAGGACCGTCGATTGTCATCGCTTGCAACTACGTTCGCCAAACCTCACTGCTCTCGGTAAATTTGACGAAACCTAGGAGCGCCCCGACCATCTGGGGCTTTCCGCGTTGCGAGGGAATATCGGTTGCACGCCACGAACAAGGAATTGCTCGCCACCGCGCTCAAGAGAGCACTGGCGCTTCCTACACAACGGAAGCGAGGAGAAGTATCCGTCGCGAAGAAGTTTGAAGCGAAGGCGCGCGCGTGGGCTAAGCGCGACCCGATCCTCAAGAATCATCACCGCGTCATCCTCGGTGACGCCCGCACCATGCCGGGCCTAAGCAAGGCTTCGCCCGTTCATCTCGTGGTCACGTCCCCACCGTACTGGGACCTCAAAGAATACGGCGACGATCACGATGGCGCGCAGCTCGGCCACATCCATGACGAAGATGCGTTCCACGCGGAACTAGCGCGCGTTTGGCAGCACTGCCTGGATCGGCTTGTCCCCGGCGGCCGCATGTGTGTGGTCGTGGGCGACGTCTGTCGCTCTCGCAAGGCATTTGGCCGCCACGTCGTCGAGCCGCTGCACGCGAGGATCCTGCTGGAATGCCAGCGGATCGGATTCGACCCGCTCGCCCCAATCATTTGGAGCAAGATCGCGAATGTCGCGACCGAGGTGGACGGGAACGGCGCCCCGTTTCTCGGTAAGCCTTACGAGCCAAACGCAATTATTAAGAACGATATCGAGTACATCCTGCTGTTCCGCAAACCGGGTGGTTACCGCCATCCCTCGCAGCTCCAACGGGACATGTCACTCATCGAGCGCGCGGATCACGCAAGATGGTTCCAGCAGATCTGGACCGATGTGCCCGGGGAAATCCAACGGCACCATCCCGCGCCCTTCCCAAAGGAGATTGCGCTGCGGTTGATCGGCATGTTTTCCTTCGTGGGCGACACAGTCCTGGACCCCTTCTGGGGCACCGGCAACACCACGATGGCAGCAATGGAAGTACACCGATCGTCCGTCGGGTTCGAGATCGAACCCGCTTATTTCGAGCGAGGGAAGAATCGCTTCAACACGGCGCCGTTTGAGTCCACGATCGAGTTCATCGACGGATCCAAACATCAATGAGTCCGCAACCCGACGCGTTTCTTGCGCACCTCTGCGCGAGCGGTTATCACCCACGGTCCGACAAGCACTCGAACGTCCTCGCCCAGGCAATCGTCGATGACCTTGTCCGGTATTGTCCGCGGATCCGTGAGCGCGCCGCATCCGGTGAGTTGGTGTACGAGTTGAACTTCACCCTTCGCGCGGGAACCGCAGATTGGAACGTCGACCTCGTGCTTGGTCCCCCGCAGCTCGGGACGCAACCGCCGCCTGCAAATACGCTGATCTTGCGGCAGTCGCCGTCAAACGTGCAGATCGCGATCGAGCTCAAGGCGGTCATGACCGAACATCGCAAGGCGGTGAAGAACCGAAAGCGTGACCTCGAAGCGCATCACGAGCACGTGCACAATTACAACAATGCCGCCATCGCGGGCGGCGTGCTGATCATCAACGCCGCGCCGCAGTTCAAGTCGCCCCTGCGGCCCGAGATCACGACTCACCGCAATCCCGAAAAGCTGGTCACCCACTGCGTGAACGAGTTCCGTTCGGTCGCGGTGCGCGGCGGTCAAACCGGCTATGGATTGGAAGCAAAATGTGCGATTGTCGTGAACGTTGACAACGTTAATCTTACAAGCGCGTGTTACGTTACAAGCGCCCCAGCGATCCCAGTCGGAGACCCCCTGCACTACGACTCCTTCATTCGCACGATTTGTGAACTCTACACGAGGCGGTTTTAACGTGAAGGATGCGAGCCCTCGCTGCCCGCCGCCGATGCGCGGCTCATGCGGCCGCTGGTTTGCTCCCCTGGTCGCCTCTCCCAGCGGCTTCATGTCCATGTATCTCCGCAGGCCTCATCGGACCCTGCGAGGTGCAGCAGGCGCGGACGCTGAAAACGTGACATCCATCATTTTCCGCATTTGCGGGCCAGACTCGGAAAACCCGACGGGTGCGATGTGGCAGTAACTCGCTAATCTGTAAAGGAGTGGCGGACGGCGTTCTGGGGGATTCGGGCGGCGGTTTGGGCAAGATCGGGGCGGAAACGTGCTGCATCGTGCTGCACGGCCATGCGGACGGGATTCCCCGGTCAAGCGCCGTCCGCACGGGCGATACGCCCGTGCCACGCAGGACCAC
>DASXMX010000015.1:0-12194 GCA_036495445.1 Tepidisphaeraceae bacterium | reverse complement strand
TGCCGCTGCGTGGTACGAGCGCGCCCTGCCGCAGCTTGAGGGCGTTGTGAAAGCTCGCGCTGAAGCGCGAGTCGACGAGACGGCCCGCGGCGATCTTGCCTCTCGTCTCGGCGGGTCGGGGAATTGGGTTACCCTCGCATGGAGCGGCGCGCGGTGGGAACCTGCACCGCGTTCTGTGAGCGCCACGCTCCGCGGCTCGTCGCTGTCGATCAGCAACGCGGTCGCCGGCTCAGTTTATTTAGTGAACGATAGAATTCTTTCCACGGAATTCGCGATTGCCACGACAATCAAGGGTCATTGCCTTATCGGCTTGCTGTCGGCGGATCGGTCGGATCGCTCGGTCTACTGCACGGTGCCTTCCGACGGCGCATGGCACGACATTCGGTTGCAGCGAGAGGGGTCAACAGTGGTTGCGTATCAGGACGGTCACACGACTGACGTTAAAGCGTACAACGCTCTTCCCAAGATGATAGGAGTGGTTGGATTTCTGATCGAGACAGGCCAACAAGTTGAGGTGCGAAGCCTTTCAATCCACTAGCCCATTGGCCCGCGTGCTTCGGGCCGGGCCGCTTGCTCCATCGCGTCTATGCCCAAAGTCAGCGTAATCACCCCGTGTTTCAATGCCGCACGATTCGTCGGGCAGACGATTGAAAGTGTTGCCGCGCAGACGCTTGCCGACTGGGAGCACGTGGTCGTCGACGACGGGAGCACGGACGGATCCGCGGCCGTCGTGGAAGCGGCCTGTCGTCGCGATCTGCGGGTGAGGCTCGTGCGTCAGCCAAACCGCGGCGTTTGTGCTGCCCGCAACACTGGTTTCCGTGCCAGCGATCCGGCAAGTCAATACCTCCTGTTCCTCGATGCCGATGACTGCCTGGAACCCCGAATGCTGGAAGTGTTGGTGGGTTATCTTGACGCCCGTCCGACCGTTGGCGTCGCATATTGCGACTATTCTTTGATCGACGCATCGAGCCACGAGTTGTCGTGCCGGCCACCGGTTCCCAGATACGTCCCTTGGGGTTTGGGTTTGAGGAAGCTGCCGCCTTCTGAACCGCGCACACCGCTGGTCTCGATCATCGGTGGTGCCCCGGTATACGAAAGTCTCTCCGTCATTCGACGTAGCGTCTATGTAAGGACCCCGGGATGGAACGAAGGCCTCGGGCAGCATCATGAAGGGGTCGAGTTATTCGCCCGTTTGGCGCTGCTTGAAGAGGTCCACTTCGTGTCCGAGCGGTTGTATCGCTACCGGCAGCATGCAGGACAATCATCGAGGGATTATTCGAAGTCTTGCCGACAAACACGCAGTCTGGTGGATCGACTCCTCGGATTAGGTGATACGTCCTCCTCCGCGCGGCGCGAGATTCTCGCAGCGATGTGGTTCTGCCATGGCCGTATGGGGCCGTGGACGGGAATTGTATCCGGAATCGAGCACGCTCGAAAGGGACAACTTATACTGGCCACACGGTTTATCTTCGGCGGGGCGTGGCGGTACGCCGCATCGCTTCTGCCGTTCAAAACAATGATGCCCGTTCCATGGCACTGAACTTCAGTCCCATATCGATGATTCGGGGGCCTATCCGCTCGGCGGCTGGATATGGAAAGCGCCGCTCCCAATGGTTCTTCCGCAAGCTGTATTTCCACGCGATCTACGGCATGAACTACGCGAGCCCGGACCACCGCGCCAATGGCGAACTGGCCGCAATGAGATACGTGCGGGACCGGGTCGGCCGTGGCGACGCGGTGCTGTTCGATGTGGGTGCCAACGTTGGCGACTATTCGCTGGAACTGCGGCAATGCTTCGGGCCCGCGGCGCGCATCTTCGCATTCGAGCCGGCGCCGACGACCTACGCCCAACTCCAGCAGACGGCCGCGTCGCTCGCGCCGATGCGCACGTTTAACTTCGGCCTGAGCAAGGCGGCCGCAACCTGCGAGTTGTTCACCCCAGCCGCCGGTGCAACGATCGCCTCGGTCTATCAGATGCGCGCGGATCACCCGTGGGCGACCCGTGCCACCGAGCCGATCGAGTTGCGAACGCTCGACGAGGCCTGTGCGGCGGAGGGGATCGAGGCGATTGACTTCCTGAAGATCGACGTCGAGGGCGCGGAGATCGACGTCTTGCAGGGCGGCCGGTCCATGTTGGATCGCGGCGCAGTGCATTTCATCCAGTTTGAGTTCGGCTTCCGGCAGGTTGACTCGCGGACCTTCTTCCGCGACTTCTTCGACCTGCTTGGCAAGCAATACCGGATCTCCCGGATCGTGGCCGACGGACTATGTCCGCTGCCCAAATACGGCGAGGAACTGGAGGTCTTTTACGGCGTAAGCAACTATCTGGCCGAGCGGCGCTGAACGGCGCGGGATGAGAGCGGATGTGGGTCGTCGCCTATCTCTGTAACACGAACGGCATGGCGAGCTGGTGCTGGGAGGCGGCGCACGCGCTGGCGGAACAAGGGGAGGCGGTGTTGCTGGTCTGTTCGCACGCGGCGCCGCTGCCCGGGCCCAGCGCGGTGCCCGTGCTGCGCTTTGACGAGCCGTCGCCGCGGCGCCTGGGGACGGTCGCGAAGGTCATGCGGGAGTTGCGGCGGCTTTCCACCCGCCCGAGCATGTTCCTGCGGGCGCTGCATGCCGAGCTGGTTCGCGGCGGCCAAACGCCGCGCGCGTATCTGCTGAACTCGACGCTCTACCCGGACCCCGCGGTGCCGGCGCCGCAATTCGTCGTCGGGTGGGCGTACCCGACGACGTTCGCCTCTTACGCCCGGAAGGTGACGACCTACACGCGGCCGAGCCTGTCGCGCCATTTCGTCCGCGGCATGCTCGACACGCTCGGCTGGTACCGCAAGGATTGGAGTGCCTACCGGCGGGCGACGGGCGTGATGGCCGTCTCCGCCCGGCTCGACGACGACCTCCGCGCGCATGGCGTGCGGTCCGCCGTCGTCCACCCGGGCACCGCCGTCAACGGCGCGGCTGCCGCCGCGCCGGCGGCGCGAGAGGAGGGAACGGCGCGCCTGGTGATCGCCGCCGCCGACCTCGACGAGCCGCGAAAGCGGGTCCGCTGGATGCTCGACGCGCTGGCGGGCGGCTCCCGGGCCGACCGCGAGCTCCTGCTCGTCGGCGCGGCCTCCGAGGCGCTGCGGAACCGGGCCGCCCGGCTCCCGATCCCCGTCCGCTTTACCGGGCCCGTGCCGCGCGACCGGGTTCAGGAGCTGATGCGGGATCGCGACCTGTTCCTGTTCGGCTCGCGGCTGGATGATTGGGGGTATGTTCTGGTGGAGGCGATGTCGCAGGGGCTGGCGGTGGTCGCGCCGCGCCTCTCGCCGTTCGACGAGATCGCCGGCGACGGAGCCGCGGGCATGCTGTACGACCCATTCGACCCCGCCTCGTTCCGAACCGCCGTGGACGACGCGGCCGGCCCCGGCCTGCCCACGCTCAAGGCCGCCGCCGCCGCGCGGGCGGTGGAGAAGTTCTCCCGCCCGGCGTTCGCCGAGGCGCTGATGTCGGCCGCCCGAACGTTTGACGGCAACCTCGCCACGGTGGCGGTTCGATGACCTTGTTGGCCTGAGAAGTCATGGTACGCGTTTCCGTCATCATCCCGACCCGCCACCGCAACGAGCACCTGACGCAATGCCTGGCGCGGCTCGCGCCTGGCGCGCAGTCGCTCGCTGCATCGGAATACGAAGTGATCGTCACCGACGATGGCTCGAAATCGACCGCGGAGCCGATGATCCGCGAGCAGTTCCCCTGGGCGCGGTGGGTCGCCGGGCCGCGGCGGGGGCCGGGGATGAACCGCAACAACGGCGCGCGGCACGCGGCGGGGGAGTGGCTGGCGTTTACCGACGACGACTGCCTGCCGTCGCGCGACTGGCTTGCGGGATACGTCGCGGCGCAGCGGGCGGGCGCGGACGTGTACGAGGGGAAGACGACCTGCGAGGCGGGGGTCGGCCTGCTTGAAGAGGCGCCGGTCAACCTGAGCGGCGGGAACCTCTGGGCGTGCAACTTCATGGTCCGGGCCGAGCGGTTCCGGGAACTGGGCGGGTTCGACGCCCGCTTCGCCCACTGGTGCGAGGACATGGATTTCGCCGACCGGATCCGCCGACGCGGCCTGCTGATCGAATTCGTCTCCGGCGCGGTGGTCGACCATCCGCCCCGGCCGCGGCCGCGGGGCTGGCGGGCGGGGCTGCGATGGGAAAGCCGCGTCCTGCTCTGGCGTGCGGCCGGTAATTCCGGCTCGGCCTGGGCCTGGATGCCGCTGCACCTGCTCCGCGTTCGCGCGGGCGAAATCCGACGCCATCGACTCGGTTGGGAAAGCGTCGTTGCCGCGGGGTCGGCGGCGGTCGAATTCCTCGCCGTCGTCGCTCACCTTTCGGCTTGGGATCGCCGATACGCCCCAAGGCGATCCGCCCCGGCCGGTGCACCGCTTGCGTTGCAGCCCAAGCCCGCGGATCGGAGCAGCGCGTCATGAACCTATCCCCGCCCGGCCCCCGCACCCGTTCGCCGATCGACGCGCCCGCTGCTCCGCAGCCCGCGACGGGCGACGCACGGCACGGTGCGCTGAACATCCTTTGGGTGCCGCATACGTCGGTTTCGGCCGAAGGGTGGGAGGGCTCGCGGCAGTATCACCTGATCCGCCGGATGGCGGCCGCGGGCCATCGCGTGAGTTGCGTCAGTTGGACCCAGAGCAAGCGACTCCGCGACGCGTTGGGCTGGGGGCGCATCACGCACGAGGCGAGCGAGTTCGGTGAATTGTACACGATTGGGCTGGCTCCCAACTTCTACCGCGCGCTGACGAAGGCGCATCCGCGGCCGTATCACCTGGCGTTGAATCAGGCGCTCTTCCGCCGGGCCGTCCGCGAGGTTTACCGGCGCGTTCGACCGGACGTGCTGGTGTACAGCTCCTCGTGCCATTTCACGGGGTTCCCGCCGTTCGAATTTCCCGTTCCGATGGTTTACGACTACGTGGACAAAACGGAGCCGTACGTCGAGGAGGGGTACATCCGTCACGCCGCCAGCGTGGTGGCCATCTCGCCCGAACTGGCCGACGCCGGCCGGGCGTACGGGAAGCCGGTCACGCTGATCCCCAACGGCGTCGACGCCGACCGCTACACCCGCATCTCCCGTCAGGAGGCGAAAGCGCGCCTCGGGCTCGATTGTGGGCCGGTAGTGAGCCTGATCGGCCTTACCTGCAGCCACGAACTCTATTTCGTCGACGCCGTCGCCGAGCTGCAGCGCGAGCGACCCGACCTGGCGCTGCTGATCGTAGGCGGCGGGAAGATGCGCGAGGCCATCGTGGCCAAGGCCGAGCGCTGCGGGATCAAGAACCTTCAGGCCCCCGGATCGATCCCGTTTCCGCAGGTCCCGGTCTACTTCCGGGCGACGGACGTCGGGCTGTATCCGGGGGAGGATACGCGATACTATCGCGAGGCGTCGCCGCTCAAGGTGGTCGAGTATGTGGCCGCCGGGGCGCGGGTGGTTTCCAGTCCGGTAAACCTGTTCCGTGCCGGGTGGCCGGCCGTGACGCTGACCGACCCGACATCGGACGCGTTCGCGGCCGCGATCCGCGCGGGGCTCGAGGCCCCCGTCGCGGCGGGCGACGTTTCATCGCTGAACGATTACGACTGGGCCGTGCTGGCCGATCGCTTCGACCAGTGCCTTCGCCGTGCGGCCGTGCGTGGATGACGAGACAGGATGCGCCGATCAAAAGTGATAACCGTGGTGGGGACGCGGCCCGAAGCCATCAAGATGGCGCCGGTCATCCGCGAGCTCGCGCGCCGCGCCGACCGGTTCGAGCAGGTCGTGGTGAGCACCGGCCAGCACCGGGAGATGCTGCGCCCGATCTTCGCCGCGTTCGACATCATGCCCGACGTGGACCTGGACCTCATGCAGCCCAGCCACGGCCTGGCCGAATTCGCATCGCGATCGATGGCCGCTCTGGGCGCGCTGCTGGACCGGCTCAAGCCCGAGGCCGTGCTCGTGCAGGGCGACACGACGACCGTCATGGCCGCGTCGATCGCGGCCGCTTACGCCAAGGTCCGGGTCGGGCACGTCGAGGCGGGGCTCCGCTCGTTCGACCGGCTCAACCCGTTCCCCGAAGAAATCAATCGCCGGGTGACCAGCGCGGTCTCCGATTTCCACTTCGCCCCCACCGAGCGGGCGAAGGCAAACCTGCTGCGCGAGGGGATCGATCCCGAGACCGTCTTCGTCACCGGCAACACGATCGTCGACGCGTTAGGCACGTTCCGGCCCGAAGGTGCATACGACGACCCGCGGCTGGCGGAAATCGACCTGGCCGGGAAGCGGCTCGTCTTGCTGACCGCCCACCGCCGCGAGAACCACGGCGAGCCGCTCCGCGGCGTGTTCGAGGCCGTCCGGCGGTTGCTCGCCGATTTCCCCGACGTCGTGGTGATCTATCCCGTTCACCTGAACCCGAACGTCGCCGGCCCGGCCCGATCGGCGCTCGATGGCCTGGGCCGTGTTCACCTGATCGATCCGGTCTCCTACTACGACCTGCTGCGGTTGCTGAGCCGCTGCCACCTGGTCCTGACCGACTCCGGCGGCATCCAGGAGGAGGCGCCCTCATTTCACAAGCCGGTGCTGATCCTGCGGGAAGTCACCGAGCGGCCGGAAGTCGTCGAAGCCAACGCCGGCAAGATCGTGGGGACCGATCCGGATCGGATCGTCGAAGAAGCCTCCCGGCTGCTGCGCTCGCCGGCCGCGTACCGCGCGATGTCCAGCGCCACGAACCCCTTTGGCGACGGAACCGCGGCCCGGCGGATCGCGGACATCCTCGCCCGGTGCCTCCCTGGCGCCGCGGCCGGTGCCGGGGCCGAATCCCCCTTGCTCGGAGCGAAGCTGTGAGAATCGCCTGGATCGGCCCCGCGCGCGACGGTGGCGGCGTGCCCGGGATGGGGGCGCTGCTGCTGGGCGGCCTGCTCGACGCCGGCGCCGAGGTGGACTTCTACACCACCGATTCGCCCGACGACTTGGCCACCGACCTGCGCGGCCGCTCGAATCTGCATCCCGTCCGCACCGAGATCCCCTGGGAATGGGGGCGGTGGTATAGCCGCAAGCCGTACCGCGCGTTCATCGCCAGCACGTACATGCGGACCCGCGCCTACCGCCGGTTGACGCGGATGCTGATCGAGCGCAACGCCCGCCAGCCGTACGACTGCATTTTCCAGCTTTCGCAGACCGAGCTGTTCGAGCTCGGCAAGCGCCGCGACATGTTGCCGCCGATCGTCGTCTACCCGTGCGTTCACGCGGCCGGCGAGCTGCGCTGGCACCGCCGCGAGAGCGCGTATGCCCTGCAATCCGAGCGGGCGCCGATGCACTACCTCACGCGGGCGATCCTCGCCTACCGCTCCGCGGTACAGAAGCGTGAGGTGCGCAAGCCCGCGATGATCATCGGCATGAGCCGCCGGTTTAACGAGCTGGTGGCCCAGGACTACGGCGTTGACCCGAGCCGGCAGGCGGTGCTCTATCACCCGATCGCCACCGCGACGCCCGACGCGCCTCCGCTGGCGGATCGCCCCGCGGGCGAGCCGATCCGCATGCTCTTCGTCGCCCGCATCAGCGTCCGCAAGGGCCTCGAGCACATCGTCGAATTAAGCCGCCGACTCGACGACCTGCATGGCCAGGTCCACATCGAGGTAATGGGCGATCGCACGCAGTGGTCCGACTACCGGGCGCACCTCAAGGACCTGAACGCGCGCACCGCCCATTACGCCGGCTCGCTGAACCACGAGAAGGTGATGGCCGAGTACGACCGGGCCGACGTGCTGCTGCTGCCGAGCATGTATGAGCCGGGCGGGCTGGTCGTCGGCGAGGCGCTGAGCCGCGGCGTGGTGGCGGTGGTGAGCGACGAGGTCGGGTCGGGCGAGCCGGTGGACGACGATGTCTGCCGCAAGTTCCCCGCCGGCAACATGGACGAATTCGAGCGCCAGGTCCGGCGGACGATCGACGACCTCCGCACCCGGCGTCAGTCCCTCCGCGCCGCGGCCCGGCAGCAGGCGATCGAGCACTTCGCGCCCGACAAGATCGCGGCCGACCTGATCGGGCACCTTCGCCGGGTTTGTGGGGTCGCTGCGACGCCCCAAGAACTACCGCTATGAGCATGATCAAGAGCATTGCCCGAATGGCGCCGCCGGGGTTCGTCCGATGGGTCGGCCGGCTGCAGTTCCGCTTTCCCGTGTTGGCCCCGCTCATCAACCGGGTCGGCGCCCAGGCTTCGGCCGGGGAGAACGTGATGCGGCACGGCATCGGTCGCGGGCTGAAGTTCGACTCTCAAGGCGGGCATCCGGGCTACGCCATGGGCACCAGCGACCCGGAGGAGCAAGCCGCCTTGGCGCAGCACCTCAAGTTGGGCCAGGTGTTCTATGACATTGGGGCGAACGTCGGCTTCTTCACGACGCTGGCCGGGCGGATCGTGGGACCGGCCGGCCGGGTGTACGGGTTCGAGCCATTCCCCGGCAGCGCGGCCGCCGCGCGGGCGAACGCCAGCCGAAACGGGTTTGATCATGTGGAGATCATCGATGCCGCGGTTTCAAACTTCGAAGGCGAGGCCGCATTTGACGTCTCGAAGACGATCACAGTGTTCCGCCTGCTCAAGCCGGGTGAGTCGGGGGGGGGTGACGGGAAGTCGATTCGCGTTCCGGTGATCACGATCGACGCGGAGGTGGCCCGCGGGCGGCTGCAGCCGCCCGACATGGTCATGATCGACGTCGAGGGGGCGGAACTCGAAGTGCTGGAAGGGATGCGGCAGACGCTGCGGGCCCGCCGGCCGACGATCATCTGCGAGGTTCACTGGGCGGTGCCCGAGGAATTCCTGGCCCGCTTCCGCGCGATCGCCGGTGACGACGCCTACGACGTTCGCACGCTCGACGGCAGCCCGATGCCGACGGGGGCCGAGCGGTTTCATTTGCTGATGACGCCGAAGCCGGGCGATGAGAACATGGGCCGCCCATGACGCCGGAGGTCGCGAATATGTCGTCCGAAGGCTGCAACATCCCGACCACGCCTGGCGCGCCGTCGCGCCCGGCCGGCGCTGCGCCGCCGACGGCCAGGCAGCACATCGCCCGCCATTTTCGCGGCCGGGTTCCCGAACATGGCACTCGGGCCGCCTCGTATTATTGGGAACGCAAGCGGTGGCTGGTGCTGGACCTGATCGCGTCCCACCTGGGGGAGCTACGGGCGTCGGCCCCGGCTGGCAAACGGCCGCTCCTGGTCGATGTCGGGTGTGGGGACGGCACCGACTTGTTCATGACCGCCGACTACCTGAACTCTGCAGGCCCGGGATGGCGCTTCCTTGGACTCGACGGGCTTGCGTCGGCCCTGGCGACGGCAAACGAACGGAACGCCACCTACGGGATCAAGGGCGTGGAAATCCGACCGGCCAACATCACGCGGCCGCTGCCGCTGGGCGACGGTTCGGTCGATGTGCTTTATTGCTCCGAGGTCCTCGAGCACATGCCCGAGCCGGCAGGCATGCTCCGCGAGTTCGCCCGCGTGCTGCGCGCGGGTGGCTTCTGCCTCATCACCACGCCCAACGAGCCAAACATTTTCCAGCGTTCGTGGTGGAGCCGGTCTCATTATCAGTCGCTGCTTGCGAAGGTGAATCCCGTGGCCTACGGCCAGGTGGAGGTGAACGGGGAGGTGATCGACCTTTACGGCCACATCTCGCTTCACACGAATCGGGAATGGGATCGGATGTTTGCCGAACACGGAATGCCGCGGGTTGACTTCCGCCGCGGGGCGGCGGTTTACGGCAACCGCCCGCTTTACGGAACGCCGGTCGTCCATCATGCCCGCAAGTTGGCCGACTGGGTGCTGGACCTGCTCCCTCGGAACTGGTCGCGAAGCCTGTCGGACCAGATGATCGCGCTGTATCGTCGCACGTGACACGTGGCTACCACATCGGAATCGCGCCGGGTGCTGTTCGTCGACCACACCGCCACGTGGGGCGGCGGGGAGGTGGCGCTGTTTAATCTCGTCCGCGCCCTCGACCCGGCCCGATACCGGCCTGTCGTCCTCCTTTTTTCCGACGGCCCGCTGGGCGACAAGTTCCGCGCCGCCGGCATCGAGACGCGCGTGCTGGGGCTCGACAGCGGCGTGATCAACGCCCGCAAGGACGACCTGGGCGGCGGGACGTTGCTCCGGGTCAAGGACGTCGCCTCAACCCTGGGGTTCACGGGCAAGCTCCGCCGGTTCATGCGGCAGCAGGACGTTGCGCTCGTCCACTCCAACTCGCTCAAGTCCGACCTGATCGGCGGCTTCGCCGCCCGGGCGGCGCGGCTTCCGCTGATCTGGCACGTCCGCGACCGCATCGCCGATGATTATCTCCCGTGCAAGGTCGCCAAGGCCTTTCGGCTCATGTGCCGGGTCGTCCCCACGCGGGTGATCGCGATCTCGGAAGCGGTAAGGCAGACGCTCGGATCGAACCCGCGCGTCCGCGTCGTCCACGACGGGACGCCGCTGCCAGGTGAACCGGCATCGCAGACGACCAATCGCGAAGGGCCGCTCATCGGGCTGGTGGGGCGGATCACGCCATGGAAGGGACAGGACGTCTTCCTCCGCGCCGCGGCGATCGTCCGGCGGCAGTTCCCCAATGCCCGATTCCAGGTGATCGGCGCCGCGCTGTTCGGCGAGCGCGACTACGAGCAGCGATTGCACGAGAGGGTGCGGACGGAAGGGTTGAGCGATGCCGTCGAATTCACCGGCTTCCGCACCGACGTGCCCGATCTGATCGCCCGGCTCGACGTGCTCGTCCACGCCTCCACGACCGGCGAGCCGTTCGGGCAGGTGGTGATCGAAGGCATGGCCGCGGGTAAGCCCGTGATCGCCACCCGCGGCGGGGCGATCCCAGAGATCGTCGTCGAGGGGCAGACCGGAGTGATGGTGCCGATGGGGGACGCCGCCGCGATGGCGAGGGCGATGGTGACGCTGTTGTCCGACCCGGTCTACGCTTGCCAGTTAGGCCGGGCCGGTCGCCAGCGCGTGACTGAACAGTTTACGATTGGCCATACCGCGGCCGGGGTGCAGGCCGTGTATGACGAGGTGCTCGGGTCGACTGGGCGGAACGCCGTCCTAAAGTGAGCTCATGCGATACGCGATACTGGGCGCGACCGGGACGGTCGGGAAGACGCTGGCCGCGGCGCTGGCGGCGGCGGGAGAGTCGTTCCGCGTGATCGGCCGCTCGCAAGAGCGCCTCCAACGCGATTTCCAACACTATGGCCCGCTGGCCGATGCCCGCGCGGCGGACGTGGACGATCACCGCGCGTTGGCCGATGCGCTCCGTGACGTGGAGACGGTCTTCTACACGGTCGGCGTCCCGTACAACCAATTCGAACTGCACCCGAAACTGATGCGATCGGCCCTCGCCGCCGCGACGGCGGCGGGCGTGGCGCGGTTCGTCCACGTGGGCACGGTCTACCCGTACGGCCTGCCGCGGACGGATTTCGTGAGCGAGTCGCACCCGCGGGAGCCGCACACGTTCAAGGGGCGGATGCGCAAGGAGCAGGAGGATCTGGTCCTCGGCGCCGACAAGCAGCGCGGCATGCGGACGACGCTCGTGCGGCCGCCGGATTTCTACGGGCCGGACGCGGAGTTGAGCTATGTCGCGGACATCTTCAAAGCCGCGGTGAATGGTGGGACGGCCAACGTGATCGGCCCGATCGACACGCCGCACGAGTTCATCTACGTGCCCGATGTCGCCCGGGCCCTTGTAATGCTCTCGGGCAAGCCCGAGGCGTACGGCCGGCCGTGGAATCTCGCCGGCCCGGGCCCAATCACCACGCGGCGGTTCGCCGAGCTGGTTTTCCGCGCCGCCGGCCGTGAACAGCCGCGACTCCGCGTCGCGGGGAAGACAACGCTCCGCATGCTGGGCCTCTTCAACCCGATCCTCCGCGAAGTGGTAGAGATGCATTACCTCTGGACCGATCCGGTCCTGCTGGATGACCGTGAGATTCAGGCGCTGCTGCCGGATCTGACCAAGACGCGATACGAGAACGGGATTCGGCAGACGGTCGACGCGATGCGGGCGCGATAACGTAGGGGCGAACCTTGTGTTCGCCCTTCCGCAGGGGCGAATCTCGTATTCGCCCTCGTCCTCTCGTTCAACTAAGCAATACTGCATTCATCCCCATTGCCGCCAGTGCAACGATTCGGGTGGGGCGGGCGCATTGCATAGGGAATTCCCCGATCGCCCGTAG
>DASXMX010000014.1:0-2997 GCA_036495445.1 Tepidisphaeraceae bacterium | reverse complement strand
GGGCCGACGGGGACGTCGGCGTTCCAGATCCCCGGTGAGTGCGCAGGGACGGCCAAATCGAATCGATCAGCCGCCTGAGGACGATGCGGATGCCGCCCGAGCTCGGAACATTCCTTGTTATTAGTAGTAACGTCCACGATGATGCTCTCAGTTGCGCCTTTGCGATGACCTTGCCGATCGGTGGGTGGCGCTGCGAGGCCGACGGGGATGAGACTTCCGCTCGGACTCGAGGACAGCCTTCAGCGCCTTGATATTCTCGCTGAGGTAGACCAGGTCGGCGTGGAACATGCGCACGCCGCGAGGCAGCCGGGACGTCCCTTGCGCGAACTGCGGCGATTGCAGCAGGCGTTCCAGCGACCTCGCGTGTTCAAGCAGCGGCAGAGAAATCGACGCATATCGGATGCAACATCACGGACTATGTCGCATGGGTTGGCAGGTGGGCGAAATTGCAACGGTTGGATTGGCCCATCGGTTGCAAAGGGAGCGGGGACAAAATGGGGTGCGGTGTCGCGCGGCGGTGCCGCGGGGGGCGCGCGCGGCTTACGTCGCGGCGCCGGCGGGTTCGTTGGCGCGTTGGCGGAGCATTTCGATCTTGTCCTTGACCTCCTGCGCGGCGCGGGAGTTGGGGAACTCGGATTGGATCTGTTCGCCGACGCGGACGGCCTCGGCCCAGCGGTGCTCGCGGATCGCGGCGCCGAATTGGGCGACGAGGTTGTTGAGCTTTTCCTTGAAGACGCTGCGGGCGGTGTCCTGCATCGACTCGGCCTCGGCGGGGGTGAGATAGCTGTCGAGCTGGCGGAGGATGTCGATGCTCCCGTCGATGTCGTGCCGGGCAACCGCCTCGTGCCAGCTTTGCAGCAGTTGCTGCTTGTGGGACTGGCGGCGGCGCTCGATCTCTGCGGGCAGGCCGACCACCTGCTCGTTGTCGGGGAAACGCTCGCGCGCCCGATCGGCGTCGCGGACGGCGGCCGTCCACTGCTCGTTGCGGATGTGGCGGTCGATCCCCGCGACCACCTCGTCCACCTGCCGCTGAACGTCTTCGTTCTGGCGGGTGCGGATCTCGTTGCGGAAGCGGTCGGCCTCGGTCTTGGAGCCGAAGGCCTGCTCGAACTGGTCGGCCAGGGCGAAGGCGGCGTCCCATTCGCCGCGGGACATTTCCTCGTTGATCGCCCGGCGGATCGCGTCGCGATCCTTTTCGCGGAACGCGACCGACTTGGCCCGGTCGCTGAGCAGTTGCGATTCGCTGACGCGGCCCATCAGCGTGCACAGGTGCTCGAGCCGGTCGCTGCTGCGCTGGGCGCTGGCAACGTCGGTGGCATGGTCGGCGCGAAGGCCGGCCAGCGCGTGGGCGATCGGCCACGCCACACCAACCGCGATGAGGCTCACGCACCCGGCGGCGAGCATGATCCACTGGTTCTGGCCCGGGTTGGCCAGCACGAGATAAAGCCCCACGCCGAACACGGCTAGCGCCGCGACGGAAACGACGGGGTAAATCCAGTTGAGATTGGATGAGGACGACTGGGCGGTGGGTGTTTCCACAAGGACCTCGGTGTGAGACACGACGGGTCGAGTCCGCTCACTCCGAAGTTTACGCGGGAGGCCAAATCGGCGTCAATGTGCGAGCTTTTTCACAGAAGGGACGGAGGAAGCGGGCTTCTTTGCGGCAGCTTGCTCGGCCGCATTGTCCGCCTCGTCGGCGTCGGCTTCGGCCGCGGCGCGGCGGAGCAGTTCGGCGTTCTGAAGGACCCGCTGCCGCTCGCCGCCAATGATGCTGAGCACCGCCCAGGCGGACGTCAGGCCGGCGACGAGCAGGATCAGGTGGGGGGCCATGACTCAGTAGATCGGCAGATCGGGGTGGAGAGATTACCGGGAATTCGATTATCGAGCGGGATTCAAGCCCGTTTTGCGGTCGGGCGGTTCGATGGGCTCACCGCAGGCCGCGGGCCCATCCCGGGTGTCCCCCTCTGTCGAATCAGTCCGAGTTCTGGACTCTCAACCCTGCCTGCCAGCGATGCCCTCTCTTGTACGCCTCGATCGGCATCGGCTTTCCGCCTTCGGGCTGCACTTCGACGAGTTCGATCGTTCCGTCTCCCGATTGCACCGTCCCCGCAGCCGTGATTTCGCCCGGGAGCCAGCGCGTGTCATCGCCTGCTGGCCAGGCGCGGGCGCGCACGAGACGCAGCCGCGTGATTTCTGTCCCCTCGGCGTCGCAAAGGCGCACGCGGCACCCGGGCCAGGGGTAGAGCCCGCGGATCCGGCCGGCCAGTTCGAGGGCGGGACGGGTGAAGTCGAGCCGGGCCGACTCGCGCGAGAGCTTGGGGGCAATTGTCGCCTGCGATTCGTCCTGTGGGACTTCCTTAGCGGTGCCCGAGGCCAGGGCGTCACAGACGCCGAGCACCAGCCCGACGCCGTCCTGGGCCAGGCGGTCGTGCAATTCCCCGGCGGTTTCGACTTCGCCGATCATCAGGGCGGATTGGGCGAGGATCGCGCCGGCGTCCATCTTCTGTGCGAGGCGGATGACCGAGTTGCCGGTGACCGGTTCGCCGTTGATGATCGCCCAGTTGATCGGGGCCGCGCCGCGGCAGGCGGGGAGGCGCGAGGCGTGGAGGTTGATGCTGCCGAGACGCGGGTGGTCGACCTGCCGGGGCGCGATCTTCTGGCCGAAGGCGATGACAACCATCAGATCGGCCTCGGCAAGCGCCTCGGCGTTGATGTTGGCCGTGCGGAGGGCGGGAACGCCCGCCTCGTCGGCGAACGTACCGATGGGCGTCGGCGTCATGCCGCGACCCCGGCCGGCCGGGCGGTCGGGTTGGGTGATCACTTGGACCAATTGATGGCGCGAGTCGAGCAGCGCCCGCAGGGTCGGCAGGCCGAACTCGCCGCTGCCGGCGAAGAGGATGCGAAGGGGCGGGGTAGTCATGCCGTTGCGCTCAGCCTGGAAAAAGACATTGCTGATTTGAAGCCCGGACGCCTGAAACGTGACGAGTGAAACGTGAC
>DASXMX010000013.1:0-17330 GCA_036495445.1 Tepidisphaeraceae bacterium | reverse complement strand
AGACCCACTCCCTAACCCTCCCCCGGAGTACCGGGGGAGGGAATTGAAGGCACGTCGCCTGAAACATCATGTACCTTGTCCATCCCGACCCCAACGCGCGGCAGAATTGTTCTTGCATTAACGAATTCCTTCGTGGTACATTGCCTCTGTAGGACGAATTCCTTCGTCAAGAGTCCGGTCTTCGCTCAAAGTCGCCCTATGCCCCGCAAACCGCTATCTCGCCCCACCGATGTCGAACTGGCGATCCTGCGCGTGCTGTGGGACCGCGGCCCCAGTTCCGTGCGCGAGGTGCACATCGCGCTGAGCAAGGACCGCGACACCGGCTACTCCACCACGCTGAAGATGATGCAGGTGATGTTCGACAAGCGGCTGCTGCGGCGCGACGCGTCCCGCCGGCCGCAGGTTTACGCGCCGGCCGTGCCGCAGGAGCAGACGCAGGCGCAGATCGTGGACGACATGGTCCAGCGGGTCTTCGGCGGGTCGGCGCAGAAGCTCGTCATGCGCGCGGTGCAGTCCGAAAACGTCACGCCGGACGAACTGGCGGAAATCCGCAGGCTGCTCAAGCAATTGGAAGGAGACAGGCAATGACCGTTCTGCAGCCGATGCTCGAATCTCCCCAAACCCAGCGGCTCGGCTGGACGCTGTTGCACTCGCTGTGGGAGGGGGCGGCGGTGGCTGTCGCCCTGATGCTCGTGCTGTGGCTGATGCGCGGGGCGGCCGCGGGCGCGCGGTATGCCGTCTCCTGCGCCGCCATGCTCGCGGCGTTCGCGATTCCCATCCTCACGTTTCTGGCACTTCAACCCGCATCGCCCACATCGCCGAGTCTTTCGACCCCGCAGGCGTCGGTTCCCGCAACGAGATCGCCCGCGGTCATTCAGACGGGCGATCGGACGGCGCAACCGCCGGCGACCGCCGTGCGACCATCGATCGTTCGCGTGACGCAAACATCCGTCGCACAAGCCGCGCCTTCCCCGCGCACTGAGACCAGCCGTCCGGTCTCAACTCGAGTTTTCGACGCGCTCCACACGGCGATCCCATGGCTCGTGCCCCTCTGGGCCTGCGGCGTCGCGTTGCTCTCGCTCCGCAACCTCGGCGGATGGGTCGCGATCCAACGCCTCAAGGTCCTGTCCACCGGCGCCGTGGATCAGGAGATCCGTCACATGGCCGATCGGCTCCGCCGCCGGCTGAAGCTGAATCGTGCCGTGCGACTGCTGACTTCGGCAAAGGCCGTGTCGCCCATGGTCGTCGGCGTCTTCAAGCCGGTGATCCTGCTCCCGGCCAGCGTGCTGTGCGAGCTGTCCGCGGCCCAGCTCGAATCGATCCTCGCCCACGAACTGGCGCACGTACGCCGCCACGATTATCTGGCGAACCTGGTGCAGAGCGTCATCGAGACGCTGATGTTCTATCACCCGGCGGTCTGGTGGATCGGCCGCCGGGTCCGCGTCGAGCGGGAGAACTGCTGCGACGACGTCGCCGTTTCGCTCACCCGCGATCGCGTCGGCTACGTGCGCGCCCTGGCACTCGTGGCCGGCGGCGCGCCGGCCCTGGCCCCCGCCGCCGCTGTAGGTTCGCTCGTGTCCCGCGTTCGCCGCATCCTTGGCCTCCCCGAGCGGGACGTCGTCGGCGCACCCCGCTGGCTGTCCGGGGTGCTGGTGCTCGCCATCGTGCTGTCCCTTGCCGCCGTCCTGCGCCCGCACATCCCGGCGGCTCATGCCACCCCTGCCAAACCGCTGCCGCCGGGCACGTTGTCCGGAACGGTTGTGGATGCCCAAGGCCATCCCATCGCGGGCGCGAACGTCGTGTTCCAAGCGTACGACGACTCGGTCGGGCACCGGGCACCGGCGGCCGAAGCGATCTCCGATGCCGCGGGACATTTCCGTCTCGGGCCGATCGCGCCCGACTACCGGCACCGGTGGGACCTGCAGATCGACGCCGAGGGCGTGGGCTTCCAGTACGTTCCGGGCGCAACCTATTCGGTCTATCCAGGCACCGATTACGACTTGGGGCGAATTCAAGTGGAGAAGGGCCGCGTCTTCTCGGGCCAGGTGATGGACTGGGATGGCAAGCCGGTCAGCGGCGCCGAGATTCAGTACGGCGTCCTGCGCCAGTACTTGGGCCATACAGTGGACGAGGTTCTGCCGACGCACAAGCTCTCAACCGACGCCGCGGGTCGGTTCAAGACGCCCCCGCTTCCGGTGGGCCTCCTGAGCATCGACGTGTACGTCGCTGAGCGGCAGCGGGCGGGCTGGGGATGGGAACCGATCGCCCCGGGCGGCGAGGAGGAACTCAAGCCCGTGCGGCTAAAGAAGGACGTGCCGATCATCGGCACCGTCCGGGACGAGCAGGGCCGGCCCATTGCCGGCGCCGTGATCGCCGCCAACGACTATCCCCAGGCGCACTCGAATGACGCCGGGCAGTACGTCCTCCACGGCTTCGGTCCGGCCCCGGAGTTTCAGGTGCAGGTCAGCAAGCCGGGATACGTGTTCATCAATCGGCTCGCCGAGCAAAAGCCGGACGGCTGGCGATACGAAGAGGTCGGGCCGGGCGATCACCCTTGGGTCGGCCCGATTCGGCAGCTCGATTTCGGGATGAAACGCGAGGCCATGATCGAGGGCCGGGCGGTCGACGCCGAGACCGGCGAGCCGGTGCGGCTCCAGCGCGTGGTGAGGTGCCAGTTCGACCGCGAGCCGGACGGACATATCCTGCTCTCCAGTTGCTGGAATGCCGTATTCCAGCAACCCCACTCCGGCGAGTTCCGCCTCAGCTATGACACCCCCGCCGAGTATCACCTGACGTTCTCTGCCCAGGGATACGATGATGCGGAGGCGTTCACGCCCAAGGTCGATCACTTGCAGCCGATCGATAGGCTGGTCGTGAAGATGAAACGGCAGACCGGCGCCGAGAAGGCGTCGGTCCGCTCCCAGCAAATCCGCGGGACGGTGACGCGCAACGGCCAGCCGGTGAAGACGGGATGGGTCGGCCTGTGGGGGCTCCGCGGAACGGATAATGTCGTCAACGCCCCAATGATGCGCGGCCGCACGGTCGAGCGGGACCGGATCGTCTTCCGCAGCGCGCCGATCGAAAACGGCAGCTATACGCTCGAGGTGCCCAACCCGGGCAACGAATGGTACGTCGTGGCGGAGGAGCCGGGCCGGGCGATCACGCAGGTCGGACCGATTACGATCGCGCCCGAGGAGCGCAAGAGGCTGGACGTCCAGTGCGTCGAAGGCGGCGGCATCCGCGGCCACGTGGACGCCATCCCCGCCGCCTGGGCGGGGAACGTCTGGGTCGTCGCGTTCAATCACACCGGCGTTCGGGCCGAGGCTCGCGTCGATGCGAGCGGCAACTTCGCGCTCACGAACCTCCCGCCGGGCGAGTACGGCCTTAAGGCCGGCTACGACGGGTTCCGCGACAGCGAAGTGCCGACGAACCTGACTCCAAACGACTGGAAAACCCCAGCCCGGCCCTGGCAGCGGGCGACGGTGGTGAAGGTCGAATCGGCCCGCGAAACCGCCGACGTGCACCTCGCGCTGCCGAGCAGCTGATTCATGTGGCACAACCGCCCTCGGCTGTGTCCGCGAAATGCGGAGAATCGATGTCCGCATGCTGGCGGACCACAGCCGAGGGCGGCTGTGCCACAACGCTTCTCCCGAAGCGCTGCGGGACCGACAGCGATCCACGAAATGCAGGAGGACCAACCGCCGTCACCATGCGCCGACTGCGACTGACACCGGCTTGGCGAACCGCGCCTTGAACCCGATCGGGCCGCCGACCAGTTCACACCGGCCGAACCGGCTTTGCTCCCCCATCCGGCTGAACTGGTCGCGCGTGTAGGCGCGCCGGATCAGCATGTGCCGGAAGGCCCATTTGGTGATCCAGCCGTCAAACCGGCTTCGACCGCTCTGGCGGACGTAGTCGGCGATCTCGTTCATCGAGACGTCCTTGCGCAGGTCGACGATCAGCGACTCCCCGCCGGGGCGCAGGACGCGGTGCATCTCGTCCAGCGCCTTCACCGGCTCGGCGAAGTTCTTGAACGCCGCCGAGCAGTAGACGAAGTCGAACGATTCGTCGGCGAACGGCATCGCCGAGGCGTTGCCCTCACGGAACTCGACGTTCACCCCCGCCTTTCGCGCGTTGGCCGTTGCGATCTGCACGAACGTCGGGCTGATGTCCAGCCCCGTCACCTGGTAGTCGCCCAACTTGGTCAGCTCGATGGCAAAGAACCCCGGCCCGGGCGCCACTTCGAGCACGCTGCCGCGCGTCAGGCGCTGCGCCACCGCACCGGCCTGCTGGACGAAGTCCGCCATGTCGTTGCTTCGCGTCCGCGCGTACCAGCGCGCCACCCAGCCGTTCATCCCCATGCCTTTGTAAGCCTTCTCTTTTGCTTGCATTGTTTGGCTCCATCAACAAAAGTGAATATAATCTGAATTCCGAAGAATCTTATATCTGAATTATCTTACTGATGCAGGGAATCAATGTCAACGCCAACCGGCAAAACGCATGATCGCAAAGCGATCCTCGCCAAACTGTGGGACCTTGGCCGGACGATGAGCACGCAGACCGTCTTCCTTCACCAGAGGCTGGCCCAGAGCGTCGGCCTGAACGCGACGGACACCAAGTGCCTCGACCTGATCCTTCGCGGGCCGGCCGGCGCGATCACCGCCGGATGGCTCTCCGAGATGACCGGCCTCACCAGCGGCGCGGTCACGCACATCCTCGACCGGCTCGAAGAGCGGGGATTCGTCGAGCGCGTGCGCGACGCGGCCGACCGGCGCAAGGTCTTCGTCCGCCCCTGCCCCCAGGCGGTCGAGCCGCTCGTGCCGATGTATGAGGCGATCGGCAATGCCTACATGAAGATGCTCGAACCCTACAGCGACAAGGACCTGCGGCTGATCTGCGAATACCTCGAGAAGACGTGCGAGCTCACGCAGCGCGAGCTGACGAAGACCGTCGCGGCCAAAGCCGGGCCAAAGAGCGGGTGAACGACGGTTTCGCGTCATTTGCGACGAACACGCAAACCGCCGCGACTACTCCTTCGTCAAGTGGATGTTCACCAGCATGTCGCTCTCCTCTTCGGCCGCGATGGCGTGCGGGACGCCGGGCGCGATCACGAGCATCTGGCCAGTGCGCAGCTCGTGGACCTGCCCGTCGGCGGTGATCTTGAGGCGGCCGCGGAGCACGTGCATGCTGACGACCCCCTTGGTGGTGTGCTCGGGCAGGTGGGTGAAGCGGTCGAAGGCGAACAGCGCGATCGTCGCCCCGCCCTGCCGGTAGAGCGTCTCCTGCCGGCGGCCGCCCTCCCCGCCGCCGCGCTCGGCCCGCAGCCGGGCCATCACCGCGGCAAGGTCGATCTCGATCTGATTCGCCTCGAACCGCTCCTGCGGATGCGGCCTGCGCCGCTGGGCGGCATTGGGCGTGACGTCGGCCATGGTCCATCGCTCCTTTCGCTCGTCGCCGGGATGCAAGGCTCGGCAACCAACCAGCATAAGAGCGCGACCGCCGCCTGTCCCCGGTTAATTTCGATTGACCTGTGTGAAGCGGTTTTCCGTCGTCGTGAAGCGAGGAACGGCGCCCCGGCTCAATGGCATTTCAGTCAAGGGGCGGTCCGGCCCGTCCCCGGGCGGTGAAGCTCACCCGAAAAAGATCCCGCTTAAGACGGCGTTCGCCCCGCCGTTGTTGGTCACGGTGATCTTCACGTGGCCCGACATGTTCCACGCGAGCCACTGGCCGTTGTTGAAGTTGGCGATGTTCCGCGTGTCCAGCACCGCGCCGGTGTTGGCGTCCGTGATGATGATCGTCTCGTTGCGGTAGGTCCACGAGTCCCAGTTCAGCGCGTACAGCGCGACCGGGTGCGCCTTGCCGTCGGCCAGGTTCAGGTCGAGCGTGAAGCTCGTCGCGGACGTGTCGCAGGCCGCGATGCGAGTGGCGGCCCCGGGCGCGGTCTGCAGGTCGCGCAGGTCGCTGGTCGCGCCCGCCGCGGCCCACGTCCAGGACTGGGCGTTGGCGGCCGAGAGCTGGGCGTACGACGGGAGGCTGGTCGCGCCGTTGAAGATCGAGTACCCGTCGCCGCCATAGGCGCCCGTCCACGTCCCGGCGGTGGTCGTGTCGGTCTTGACGTACTGCGCAGTCGCGGAAGCCGTGGCGGGCGCGCCGCCGAAGAACAGGCCGCTGACGACCGCGTTCATCCCGCCGTTGTTGGTGACGGTGATCTTCACGTGGCCCGAGAGGTTCCAGACCAGCCACTGGCCGTTGCCGAAATTGCCGACGGTGCGGGTGTCCAGAACGGCGCCGCCGGTGGCGTCCGTGATCGTGAACGTCTCGTTGCGGTAGCTCCACGAGTCCCAGTTCAGCGCGTACAGCTCGACCTGGTGGGCCTTGCCGTCGGTAAGATTCAGGTCGAACGTGAAGCTCGTGGCCGAGACGTCGCAGGCCGCGATCCGCGTGGCGGCGCCGGCCGCGGTCTGCAGGTCGCGCAGGTCGCTGGTCGCGCCGGCGGCGGCCCAGGTCCAGGACTGGGCGTTGGCGACCGAGAGTTGGGCGTAGGACGGGAGGCTCGTCGCCCCGCCCATGATGCTGTAACCGTCGCCCCCGTAGACGTTCGTCCACGTGCCCTCGGTGGTCGCGTCGTTGGCGACGAAGCTTGCGGCCGATCCAGGAGGAGGCGGTGGCGGGACCGCGCTGGGGATCGGGTCGAAGAAGATCCCGCTGACGACGGCGTTCATGCCGCCGTTGTTGGTGACGGTGATCTTCACGTGCCCCGAGAGGTCCCAGACCAGCCATTCGCCGTTGCCGAAATTCGTTACCGCCCGCGTGTCCAGCACCGCGCCAGTGGTCGCATCGCTGATCGTGATCGTCTCGTTGCGATAGGTCCACGAGTCCCAATTGAGCGCGTAGAGTCCGACCTGGTGGGCGTTGCCGTCGGTCAGGTTCAAGTCGAACGTGAAGCTCGTCGCCGAGACGTCACAGGCGCCGACGCGGCTGCTCGCGCCCGGGCTCACTTGCAGATTGCGGGTGTCGGTCGCCGACGTGCTCCAGGTGTAGGTCGACGCGCCGGTCGTCGTCAGCGAGGCGTACGCGGGAAGGCTCGTCTGCCCCGCGACGACCGAATACCCGTCCGCGCCGTAGACGCCCGTCCACGTCCCGCCGGTCGTCGTGTTGGTCGTGACGTACTTCGCCGTCGCGGTCGGCGCGGTGACTGCGGCCGCCGGATCGAACATCAAGCCACTGAGCACCGCGTTGCCGGGGCCCGTGTCGGTGATCGTGATCGTGACGTGGCCCGACAGGTTCCACACCAGGTACTGCCCGCCGCTGAAGTTGCTGACCTGCTCGGTATCGAGCACCGCACCGCTGGCCGCGTCGCTGACCTGCACGGTCTCCTTGCGACCCGCGCTTTCCCAATCAAGCAAATAGAGCGCCACCTGGTGGGCGTTGCCGTCGGTGAGGTTCAGGTCGAGTGTGCAGCTCGTCGCGGTGTAATCGCACGCGGCGATGCGGGTGGTGCCGCCCGATGCCGGCAACTCGAGGTCCTTTGCCTTGGTTTCCGACTCGCTCCAGAGCCAATACCCCTGCCCGGCCGCCGCGAGGCGGGCATAGCTCGGCAGGTTGAAGGCGCCGCCGACGATGTCATATCCGTCCGCGCCGTAGGCGCCGATCCAGTTGCCCTGCGTGGCCGAGTCGTTGCGGACGAACGTGGCGGCGGCCGATTTCTGCGCCATGGGATCAAACAGCATGCCGCTGACGACCGCGTCCGGCCCGGCGATGTCGGTGATTGTGATCTTCACGCGGCCCGACAGGTCCCACGCCAGCCATTGCCCGTTGCCGAAGTTCGAGAGCGTTCGCGTGTCGAGCACGGCGCCGCTGGCCGCGTCGGTGACTTGAACTTTCTCGTTGCGACTCTGGTTGTCCCAATCGAGGAAGTAGAGCGCGACCTGTTGGGTCTTGCCGTCGATCAGGTTGAGGTCGAGCGTGAGGCTCGTGGGCGAGTAGAGGCTGGCGGCGGTGCGCGTCGTCGCGGTGGGCGAGTCGAGCAGGTCGCGTGCGTCGCTGGTGGACGTGCCCCAGAGGCGCGTCTGCGCGCCGCTCGTCGAGAGCTGCGCATAGGCCGGGAGCTGCGCCGCGCCGCCGAACAGGTCGTACCCGTCGGCGCCGTAGACGCCGGCCCAGTTGCCCTGCGTTTTCGAATCGGTGCCGACGAAGCTCGACGTCGCCGCCTTGGGCGCCAGGTAGGGCGCGAGCCTGCTGACCATCAGGTTGAATCCGGCGGCGTTGGGATGAAGGCCGTTGGCGGCGCCGTCGGTCGTGTAGTAAGTCGAGTAATCGTTGTTCGACGGCCCGGTGAACCCCCAGTCGGTCGGGTCGACGAAGGTGGCGCGGCCCGGGTCCTTGCAGGCGGCGATCGCGCCCTGGATGCCGTTGCCCAGCCCGTTCCACGCGGTGATCGTCCCCGCCGAGAAGTTGACCCGCGGGAGGATGCCGATCACGTACACCTGCGTCGCGCCCCAGCCCGGGGCGGCCAGGAGGTCGTTCAGCATCGTCACGAAGTCCGCCTTGAACTGGGCCGTCGGCGTAGACCCGTTGCCCGCCGGGCCCATGTCGTTCGTGCCGTACATGATGAACAGCTTCGAAGGCACGATCCCGATCCCGGTCAGGTTGGCGGTTTGCGTGTAGCCCTGGTTCTGGACGCTGTTGCCGCTGATCGCCCGGTTGATCACGCCGACATCGTATTGGAGCCCAAGCTTGTGGGCATATCCGATTGACGAGTCGAACGGCTGGAACCCGTTGGCCATCGTGATCGAGTCGCCGTAGAACGCCCAGCTCTGCCCCCCGGCGGCCGAGAAGGTCGTGTCCATCGTCCCGCCGACGACCATGAGCGAACCGAGGTACGTCCCATACGGCGGATAGCCGTACACGCCGGTCGCGGTGACCGACAGCCGGTATTCGTGCTCGGCCGAGGTAGCGAGCCCGCTGCCAACTTGAACCCAGCCCCACGTCCCGCCGGGGACGTTTGGGATGGTGATCGCCGTGGCATCGGATTGACTGTCGACCGACAGGTGCAGCGTCCCGCCGGTCCGCTGGACCCAGGCCCAAAGTTCCGAACCGTTGGCGTGGAACGTGAGCGACTCGTCCGGGTAGGCAAAGCCGCCCGGCGGCATGTTGTCGAGGTAGGGATTGCCGGGGTTCGAAGAGGTCTGCCAGCCCCCTTCGGCCGCGATGTAGTCCGGCGTCGGGTCGAGCGCGTATTGCGTGCCGAAATGATCGGGCTGGAGCGTGGCCGGGGCGGCGCCGGTCAACTGGATTCCCGATTCGAGTTCCAGGTCGGTCGGATTTGCGGCACCCAGGTCCAGGTGAACGGTGTGCGTCCCGTCCGTCCCAAGGTTGATCGTGAGGCCCGTGTCCGCCCCGGTCGTCAGCGTCGGCGTGACGCTCGCGGCCGCATCAACGCTGTACGACAGCGACCCGCTGGCCGTCGCGACGTAGTGCAGCGTGAGCGACGAGCCGACGACCTTCATGTCCAGCGCGCTCGACGGCTCGGTCGAGTCATACCGATCCGGCGACGTCCCGGTGCCGGTGCCGGTGCCGGTCCCCTGAGCGACCATCGACCAGGTCGACACGCGGGTGAGGACGACGTTCGCGTCATAGCCCGTCTCCCCGGCAAACGGGGAGACGGTAATTGTCGACGACAACAGCGTCCGCGATTCCAGTTGCTGGACCCACGCCCGCCGAGCCTCGTGCGACGCGGCCCGATTCAATACATGACAACCACGATTCGACTGCTTGCTCGCCTTTCCCAACCCTTTCACGGACTTACTCCTTTCCGTTTGGCTCACCCAACACGGTCGCCATGAGGATGGAACAGGGGGAACCAACCTTCAGCGGGATGTAACTTAAGGCCACTCAATCCCCCACCCCCAGTTCAAGGTATCATGGGCCGGAAATAGTATATTGCAAGTTGCTCCCTACGCCAATTCAAACGTTTTTTCGCGGCGCCGGGCATCGCACGCAACGCCAGCGAAAGCGGCGGTTTGCGTTCATGCGGCCGCGGCATTCACGCGCGTGCAATGCCGTTCCACCGGCATGGAATCGTTGGCGACGGGTTGCACGCCCACGTGCCGCGCCAGCGCGATCGCCACGCCGCAGGCGATCACCACGAGCCCCACAGCCCACCGCAACGAGACCACCTCGGACGAGAGCCCGATCAGCGGCGGGCCGCTGAGGAAGCCGAAATACCCGGTCGTGGCGACCGTCGCGATCGCCACCGACGGCGCCACCCCCGGCACCCGTCCGGCGGCGCTGAAGATCGTCGGAATCAGCGCCGACAGCCCCAGCCCAACCAGCGCGAACCCGCCCAGCGCCGTCGCGGCGGCGGGCAGGAGCATCGCCACGAACAACCCGGTGCCCGCGAGCAGGCCGCCCAGTCGGACGATGCCCGCCGGCCCCAGCGCGATCGTCACCCGGTCGGCAAGCAACCGCCCAAGCGTCATCGAGACCGAGAAGGCCGCGAACCCCAGCGCCGCCACCGACGCCGGGGACCGCGACACCTGCCGCAGGAAAACCGCGCTCCAGTCCGACATCGCCCCCTCGCCCATCGACGTGCAGAAGGCGATGATTCCGAGGAACAGAAACACCGAGCCTTTATGCGATTGCCCCGCCTGCGGAACCGCGGTCGGCGGATCCTGAATCAAGACGGGCCCGAGGAGGAATGCAACGACAACCACAATCATTCCAACCACAGCGAAATGAACCACCGGCGGCACCGCCCGCGCCGCCGCGAGGCTGCCGAGGATCGCCCCGACGATCCCACCGAAGCTGAAGGTGGCATGAAACGACCCCATGATCGGCCGCCCGTAACGCCGCTCGACGGCGACGGCTTGGGCATTGGCCGCGACATTGACCGCCCCGAACCCGACCCCCGCCGCGAACAGAGCCAGCCCCAGCGTAATCACCCCCGTCGCCACCCCCGGCCCCGGCAACGCCGCCCCAAACACCGCCACCGCCAGCACCGTCCCCACCCGGCTCCCCCGCCGGGCCACCAGCCGCCCCATCAGCGGCATCGTCAGCAGCGCCCCTAGGCTCATCATGAGGAGCGCAACGCCGAGCGTCGCGTTGCGCAGGTGCAACCGCTCCTGCACCGCGGGAATCCGCGAAACCCAGGTGGCGAAGGTCATCCCGTCAAGAAAAAACGCCGTGGCGGTGGCGATCCGCGCGGCCTTTTGGGCACGTCGAGAGATGGAAATATCGTGCAGCATCGTGCATTAACATATACAATCATGCACGTTCAGGCAAATTGAGTGCTCGTTTTGATGAAATCGGACGCGGAGCGACAAGACTTAGGAAAACTGCGCCGCCAAGACGCAGAGGACGCCAAGGAAGCCGAACACACAACGGGCCGAACATTGCTGGGAGGGTGCCCCCGCCAAGAATTGAATCTGCAACCGGACGCGGCCATGCCCGCCTGTCGCAGGGACACTTCTGTCCCTTCCTTCTTCTGCATTTGCATTCTTGGTGGGGTCCCCATCATAAAATGCAACTACAGTGGAAGCGACAGGAATGTCCCTGCGGCGTTTCAGGGGAGACAGGAATGTCTGCCCCACCAGGAAGAGGCAGCAGGCGGCTATTCCGCCGGCCTGGCCGCCGGCTCGCTCGCCGGGAGGACGAGCACCTGAAACACGACCGGGCACGGCGGGATGCTCTGCGTAATGAAGGCGCGGAGCGCCTCCGCATCGGCTTGCGATGCGACCTCGCCGACGACCTGCAGCGACCCGCCCTGCGCCGTGAATTCGGGGGACGAAAACCGGATAACCGGGACGGGGACGGTTTTGCTTCGAGCCAACCGACGACGATTCAGTTTCGCGCCGGCTATTTGCGGGCATGATTGTGCATGCGGAGCAGCAAAGCTCGGCGGGAACTTCGTCGTTTCTACCCACAGTCCCCGCAGAACCTCCCCGAAAAACGCGTAGCGCGGGGCCAATCGCCACATCCGATCGAAACCGTCCCCGTCCCGGTTTTCGCCTCGGTTTTCGCCTCCAACGCGATCGCATCGGGCTGTGGGAGAATTGGCCTGGCGACTTGGATTCGCGGGGCAAGGATTCGTTGGTAGAGGATCACCCCCCCCAATCAGTTGTTGTCCTCCAGCTTGTTGAGCCACTTCCCGGCCTGTTGGCCGGACGGCGTCCGTGCAGGCGGGATGGCGGCGCAGGTTGTGGAGCGGGCGAATTCCCAGCAGCAGTATCCCGGTCGCGGGATGGAATGAGCCATGTTGAGCAGCGCGTGATACCCCTCTTCCGCCGCCGGGCCGCGGCCGAGCTCGAGGGCGACCTGTGTGATCGCGACGATCCCGGCAACGGTCGTCCAATCGTCGGGGCCGTAGACCAGCGACAGGAGTGCATCGCGCCGCAGCGAGCCTTCCCAGCCGCCGTCGATCCGGGCGGCGACCAGCGCCGCGGCGAGTTGCAGATGAGGGATCCAGATCCAGGTCTTCTCGTTTTCCGGTGGCGGCGACGGATGCACCATGACCGCAAGCACCGACTCGAGATGCCCCGGTCCGGTGTCGCGCGCCACGTCTGCGGCGCGGCGCGTCCAGGCTTCGATGTCGAACGTCTCCCGCGCCAGCGCGGCAATCGGATCCAGCACGTGCCCCGGCGGAAGCGGAATCGCGGGGCGCGGATCCGTCCCGTCATAGCGCCAGAGCAGGTATTTCAGCGGCTGGCGGGGCTGGCGGGGATCGGGCGTCTGGATCTGCGCCACCTCCACCGGCATCGATCCCCGCTTCATCCCCGGCGCCATCTCGACCGCGAGGCGCGAGCTGGGCGACTCCATCGAGCTGAGGCCCAGGCTGGTGATCCCTCCCGGCTTATCGCCCCGCGCCTGGAGCACGTGGCGAGCGACGCCGAGCGTCGCCTCCTGCGGCGGCGGGAGATAATCTACGTAGGGCTGCAACTCCGCCATGAAGTCCGGATCCGCGCTCCCGCCGCAATCGCGAACGAAGCGGCGAACTTCCTCCATCCGCTGCGGATGCGGTTCGATCTTCGCGCGGAGCAGCATCGCGTAAGCGAGGGCCCGCACGTGATCGGGACAATGCCGGATCGCCTCCTGGGCCCAAGGCAGCGCCTCGCCGTAACGACGCGCGCGGCCCAGCGTGGCGGCGATGTCGGCACATCGATCGGCCGGGTTGGATTCGAAGCGCATCACCTGCCGGTATCCCTCGACCGCGCCGTCGACGTCACCCTTGAGCTTCCGCGCGATCGCGATGGCAATCGCCGACATGAAATTCTGTTCGGTCGCCCAGGCGCGCTCCGCCAGTTGAAGCGCCTCGTCGAGCCGCCCGGCCTTTCGCACCCGGATCGAGTGGACGCCAAGCAGCATCTTGTCGCCGGGATGGGCGGCGAACATCAGATCGGACGCTTCCACGGCCAGCGCAATTTCCTCGCGCGCCGTGGCGTTGAGCGTATCGCCCGCGTAAAGCGAGATCACGGCGGCCAGGATCATTCCGCCCTGCTGCGCCGTGACCTGCCGCGCGACACCCGGCGCGCGGAGGATCTGGACCGCCCACTGCCAGTAACGCGACCCCTCGCGCTTGCCCACGATTTGAGCGAACAGGCCGACGGCCTCGGCATGCCGCGATAACTTTTGCAGGATCGGGCGCGCAGGGCAACGGTGCCGATCCAGTTGTCATCCTGCAGGGGCGCCAGGGAGAGGGGATCGCGCGAACGCGCGATCAGTTGATCCAGCATCGCGAGGGCCTCGGCGTCGCCAGGATTGGCGAACAGCGCGCCGCCGACGTGAAACGCCGCGTGACGCAAATCCCCCTCGGCCATGACCCGGCGGGCGATCTCCTTGTCTTCCTTCGGCGTCGGCGTGCGGTTCCCCTCGCGACTTCCGCAAGGATCACCCCCCTTGCGCGGCTGGCCCTTCGACTTTGACCCGAACAACCGCTTCCACCACCGCTGTTGCGATTCACCCATGGCTGCCCTTCCCTACGACCGTGATTTGCTAACTAAGTAAATCGCATTCGAACCGATCCGGTTTTCTCCGTCCAACATCGGGGACAAAGTCCTGAGTGCTGGGTCCTGAATCCCGAGCAGGAGGTGGAACACCTCGATTGGGACGTGTCGCGCGGGGAACAATTTGTCGTTTTGATGTAAGCGATGCACTCAGGCTCGATTACGTATTAAGATCAATCGATGCTGCGCGACTGGGCACGACAGCTTTGGGGGGTCGCGCGGTCGGGGAATGACGTTGTGGTTTGTGGGCTTTCAAGCGGCCGGGGTATGGTGAGTGACTAACGGGAGACACATGACGCTGCGCAATGCCCCATCGGACTTCATGGCCGCCGGACGAATCAATCGCCTGGCGATCGGCGCGCAGGCGGTCGGATCGATCGCGTTGGGCGCGGTCGCCATCGGTGCATTGGCGATCGGCGCGGTGGCCATCGGCCGACTGGCGGTTGGTCGAGCCCGCATCCGGCGGCTCGACATCGACGAGTTGGTCGTTGGCCGGCTCCGGGTCACGGACTCGTTCGAAACGCCTGGGCCGCCGCCCCGGCGTCGTAACCGTTGGATGGGGCGATGAGCGCCGCTCCGGTGCGGCTGATCCTCCTGCCCGGCCTCGACGGGAGTGGCGTGCTGTTTGCGCCGATGCTCAAGCACCTGGCGCCGGAAGTGGAGCCGGTGATCGTGCGATATCCGCCGGACCGGGCACTGGGCTATGAGGAGTTGCTGCCCACGGTCTTGGCAGCACTACCGAGCGGCTCGCCTTTCGTGCTGGTGGCGGAATCGTTCTCCGGGCCGCTGGCGCTGATGTGTGCCGCACGCCGGCCGGCGGGGCTCATCGGCGTGGTCCTGTGCGCCAGCTTCATTCGCAACCCGGTCTGGCGACGGCCCGGGTGGCTGCGCCACCTCGTGCGGCCCTTCGTCTTCCGACTCTATCCGAAGTTGTCGCTCGCCCGAGGCTTGCTGGTCGGACGGTCCTCGCCCGAACTACGCCGGCTCATCGCCGAGGCGCTGGCACCCCTGCGGCCCGAGGTGCTCGCCCATCGGGTTCGCAGCGTGCTGGGCGTGGACGTGACGAAGGAACTGCTGGCGCGCCCGGTGCCGATCCTTTACCTCCGCGCGACCCGCGATGTCATTGTCCCGGCGCACAACGCCGCCGAGATCGTCGCAATGTGCCCTTCGGTTCGGGTCGTCGAAATCCCGGCCCCTCATGCCGTGCTGCAAACGCAACCCGCCGCCTCGGTTGCTGCGATCGTGACGTTCGTCCGCGATTTGGCGAGGCCCGACGCGGTCTCGTGATCATTTCGGGACCGGGGCATCCGCGAATGCCCGGTCGGGTTCGCGGGCCTTTTGAAGTTACTGATAGGCGAGGAACAGCGGCTCGGGGAGTTGGACGACGTCCGTTTCGATGGGCTTGCCGGGCCGGGCTTCGGTGGCCAGGAGGCACCAGCGGGTGCCGTCGGAGTTGCGGATCGCATCGTAGACGAGGATCCGCTTGGTCGCGCCGGGCTTGCGCAAGCCATTCGGGGAATAGGCGTATGGCTGGTTCGTGTCAGGGCAGACCAGGATCAGGTTCCCGTTGTACTCGCGGAGCGCCTCCAGGTTCGGCGGCACCTCGCCGTGGAAGTGGTAGTACAGGAGCAACGCGCCGGCGATGTCCTGCAGCCGGGCGGGGCAGCGGTCCTTCGAGGTCAGCTCGTCGGGCGAGACGGGCTGGCCTTGGGCACTGGTACCGGCGCCGCTGCCCTTGCCGGTCATCTCAGGCAGGTCGCCGGACTGAAAGCCGGAACCGTGCCGTTGCGGCGTGGTCGAAGTTTGCACACACCCGCTTTGGACGACCGTCATCACACCGAGCAGCAACAGGAGCGGGCAGAGGTTGCGGGCGTATCGACTCATGGGTTGTGATCCTCGATGGGGATACGGCAAGAACACGCGTCCACTCGTGTCGTCAACGCACAGGGAGGGCGAGGCTCCTGCCGAGCCGGGTTGTTCGAACCGGCTTCGGTTCCACACAGGTGCCTCGCCCTCCCGCGGTCGTCGCGCGAGCGGGCGACGTGATTATACCCGCCGGATCACGGCGTCGAAGGGCCGGTGGCCGGCGGGGTGGCCGGCGCGGGCGGTGCGGTGTCGGGCGGGGTCGCCGGGGTGGCGGAAGTGTTGGTGCCATGGCCCGGGATCACGCCGCTCGAACCGGCGCCCGACGGGGCCAGCAGCGGGGCCGGCTGGGTCGTCGAGCCACCCAGTTGCATGCCGCGCATCTGCTCGCCGTACACGCCTGGCTGAACCGCCCGGGGCGTGAGCCGGAACCCAGTCGCCTCGTCCTGGCTCATCTTCTGCAGGTGTTCCGGGGCCAGCGCAACGTGTGGGGTGATGAAGAACAAGAGTTCCGTCTTGGTCCGCGTCACCTGTGTGCGGCTGAAGACCGGGCCGAGCAGCGGCAGGTCGCCCAGCAGCGGGATTTTGTTGACTGTGCTGGTCTTCTGGTCCTGCATCAGCCCGCCGATCACGATCGTCTGCCCGTCCTTGATCCCGACTCTCGCGTTGGCGCTGCGGAGGCTGAAGACCGGCGCGTTGACGTTGCTGGCGATCGGCACCGACTGATCCGTCGTGTTACTGACCTCCGGGGCCACGTCGCAGATCACCAGGCCTTCGGGGTTAATGTGCGGCGTGATATCGAGGATGATGCCGATGTCCCGGTACTGCACGGTGTTGATCTGCTGGCCCGTGTCGGTGAGCTGGCTGTTGGTGATGATCGGGACTTCGGACCCGATCACGATCTCGGCCGGTTGGTTGTCGCTGGTCAGGATATACGGGCGGGACAGCACGTCCACCTTGCCGGCGGTCGCCAGCGCGTGCAGCGTGGCGGTGAGGTTGTCCTCCACCAGCGAGACGGTCAAGCCGCCCGTGGCGGTCGCGTTGCCGTTGTTCGAGGTGAGCGTGAGGCCGGCCTTCCCGCCGTTGCGGCTGGTGACGTTGAGGATCGACCAGTCCGCGCCCAGGTCCAGCGAGTTGTCGTGGGTGACTTCGGCGATCAGCACCTTCACCATCACCTGCGGGACGGGGCGGTCGAGTTCGGAGATGACTTGGCGGACTCGTTCCTCGAACTTGGTTGCGGTGGCAACGAGCAGCGAGTTGGTGTCCTGGTCGGCGACGACATAGACCTGTCCGATCAGGTCGGCCAAGGGGGAGTTGGCGCCACCGGAGCCCGAGGCGCCACCGCGGATGGCGGAGGAGAGCCCGCCGCCCCCGCCCCCCCCGCCGGTGCCACCGATGACACTGTTGCGGTTGATAGCGCTCGTGCCGCCAAAGCCGCTGCTGGACCCGCCCCCGCCCCCGCCCCCG
>DASXMX010000012.1:0-6108 GCA_036495445.1 Tepidisphaeraceae bacterium | reverse complement strand
CGCCGGTGGTCCTTTCCGAGAATGCCGCAAAACGAATTCCGTTAGCACTTCATTGATCGGGCGGGAATCCTCGGGAGGAACCAGTCGCCGAGCGCATTGCACGCAGAGATGCTGCTCGAGCTTCTTGCCATGATCAATCTCGCACAAATGAACTATTGCCGGTGCTCCGCATTTGTCGCACTGCATCGCTGGATTCTAGCGACCGCTTGCCCTTGGCTGCCATCCGCGCCACCCGTTTCGTCCGCCGAGGTATGATGCGCCAATGACGCTCCCTGCCGCGAAGGTGATATCGCTAAGCGAGTACGAGATCCTGGTCGGCCTCGACGACGGCGGTTCCGTAACCTCATCCGCCCTCGGCGGACCCGACGAACAGGTCGTAGCACAAGCCGATCGCCTGCTAACGGATCTCCTCAAATCCAAACGCGGGATCGCACTCGTGCTCGCCGCGAGCGTTGATCCATCGCACGCACGACACGAACTGGCCCGCGAACTGGGACTGCCAGCGTAATGTCCTGAAGGCAGCATCATCGCTGACTGCCAACCCACCGGACGCCGGGGAGGGGGACCCACGGCCAGGCGGCACAATCCGGCCCCGCGTGTGATCCGCCGCATGTTCACCGCCGCGCCCGCGTTCGCCGACGCTTCCCCTTTTCCGGTTCGGCCTGTATGACCGGGGCTACGAAACTCGCCCCGCTCCCTGCGGAGTGATCGACAGCGCGAGACGGTCGTTATATGTCCGGATCGCCTCTCTCCACTGCCATTGCGGAACGTCATGTGAGCCATCGATCAGGCGAACGTCGCCGCCGCTGAGCAGGCCCAAGATCCCACTCTCGAAACTCGGTCGATCGGGATGCAGTTGCCGAATCGTCGATAGCGGCATGTCACCGCCCGTTAGTTGGTCGAGTGTTTCGAGTTCGGGCGACATCCCACCATCGTACCCCGTCGCCCGGAACTTTCCCTTGCTTCTCCCCCCCACACGGACCGACTACAGCAGGCGACCAGCCACGACGCCGAACGCCGCGGAGGCGGGACGCAGGGCCGGGCGGTACAATCGGGCCCGATGATCCGCCGCCTGTTCGCCGTCGCGTCCGTGGTGTCGCTGCTCGCCACCGTGGCGGTGGCTGTTTTGTGGGTGCGCAGCTACCGCGTCGCCGACTTTTTCGGGCGATGGACGGCAGACGACAGGACACGCATTATCGTCGTCGTCGCCGAAGGCCGAGTGCAATGGTCCGCAGCAACGTTGGACACGCCGGGTCGGAACGCTGATCGCCGCTGGCATCATTACACGAATATCTATCCGGTCGATTGGTCAACCGGCCCATCGCCAGGAATGTCAAGGCACTTCGATCGCGTTGGCGTCATCTTCGAGTCCGGAAGGGACAGGATCTTGCCCAACGAGCGGGGAACGGACGCGAACGCATCATCATGGGTGCTCCCCTTATGGCTGGCGTTTCCGCTCACCCTCCCTGTGGCGGCGGCCGGGGCAATCGCTATGGCCCGGTCGCGGCAGCGCGTGGCCCGTCGCGGCCTCTGCCCCACCTGCGGCTACGACTTGCGGGCCAGCACCGACCGCTGCCCCGAACGCGGCACGCCGATCCCCGCCACGTCCTAGCACGGGGCCGGGCGAGACCGGCCACGACGCCGGACGCCGGGGAGGCGGGAAGCACGGCCGGGCGGTACAATCCGGCCCTATGATCGACCTTACAACTGCCATGGGACGTGCGCTGGAGTATGTAAGGGGACTTGGCTCGGCACCCCACCTGTTGCATGCCGCTATAGACGACAAGCAAATCAATGAGACATCGTTCGCTTGGGTGTTCTTTTGGAACGACCGGCGCTACCTTGAAACAGGTGACGGCCGTTACTCGATTGAAGGAAATCAGTTTCTCGTGGTGTTCAAGGACGACGGAAAGGTTATGCGGCTGCCAACGCTGACGAGGGCTGAATATGCCCGATTGAAATCGAAAGGACCCCATGGGACTCTTGAGCATCGCATCGCGATGTTGGCGGAAAGGTTAGGCTTGCCCAAGTAAAACGAGAGGGAGGGAAAACCCCGCAGATGGGCCTCCTGCGGCTACGAGCTGCGGGCCGGCACCGACCGATGCCCCGAACGCGGCACGCCGATCCCCGCCACGTCGTAGCGCGGGGCCGGGCGGGGCCAGCCACGAGGCAGACGCCGGGGAGGCGGGAGGCACGGCCGGGCGGTAGAATCGGAGCGATGATCCGCCGATTGTTCGCGGCCGCGTTAGCGATGTCACTGCTGGTTTGCCTCTGCACCGTGACGCTTTGTGTGCGGAGCTACTGGAGGTGGGACCAGATCAGCGGTGACCTCCGCCGTAAAGATGGCGCCGTGACCGGCGAGTTCGAAGCCGATTCGGCGCACGGCGAATTTGGTGCGACCATTGCACTTTTTGCCACCCTTCCAACCCGGCCCGCAGTCATCCATCCACTGCGATGGGATTCGGGAAACGGTGCTTTTGACTGGAGTGGCGGCCGGTTCCATTTCGCGCTGGCGCGGAACGGCTGGATCGACCTTATCGACCGTCACGGATTGCGGACGGACGACGAGCCGGATGGCCACACGGCACGTCCCATTCGAGGACCGGTCTTTGAAGTCCGGTCTCCACTATTCGCCGTCGCAATGGTGATCGGGTTCCCGCCCCTCGCGTACGGGATTTGGCGCGGATGGGGCAAACGGCGGCGGCGACTGGCAAGCCGTTGCCTTCTCTGTGGCTACGACCTCCGGGCGAGCACCGACCGCTGCCCCGAATGCGGCACGCCGATCAGTTCAACATCGAAGCCCGCCCGGCTACAATGCGATGATGCGCGAGCACAAGCCGACGCATGAGCGCGGTCATTCCAGACTTGCTGTCGCGGCGATTCTGCTGGCATGTGTCGGATGCGAATCGCGAACAGTTATCTGCCGCGTGCCGGTCCCCGGCCACACCTCCGCTCAGGTGACATTCGTACAGGTAGGCCATGACTACCGGGTCGAACTCCCTGATGGCGCATACACGAAACGGTGGCTGGACGTGACCGACGCAACGCCCGACGAAATCAGAAAGAACTGCCGCGTTGAATACGATGGCAAAACGCTCAGGATAGTGGGCCCGCGTGCAAAGGATTGGCTGGAATTTCCCGGTTATCCCCTGTGATTTCGGTTCCGATTTCTTGTATCGAATAACTTGATGCGCAAGTAACCGGGGTCGACGGGCGCCAAACGCATGATCCGCCACCTGTTCCTAGTTGCTTCCCTGGTATCGCTGGCGATCGGGCCGGCTGTCGTGTGGTTGTGGGCGCGAAGTGATGATCGGCGGGACGAGTTGCCATTCCGGTGGCACGGCGTCGCGTACGCGCTGGCCTCGGATCGGGGGCGGGTGGGGATTGACAACGTGCCGCAGCAGCGAGAGTTTCTGGCCGCCCGCGATCGAGCGATCGCCGATGTCGACGCCGCCAAGATGGCCTTTCGTGGCGGCCCCGCCGACACCTATGACCCGTATCTGGCGAGCATGGTTCAGGCCAACAATCGGCTGTACGCGTTGCTCGGCCAAGGGCCGCCGGCGCCCAGGCGGTACGTCGTCTCGCATTGGCTCATCCTTCTCGCGGCGTTGGTCCTTCCGATTGCCCTGTCCTGGAAATGGCATAAACGGCAAGTTCGACGCGCCGCCGGTCAGTGCGGCGAGTGTGGCTACGATCTCCGCGCGAGCACGGGTCGTTGCCCGGAATGTGGAACGCGGATCCCGGTGGAGGCGACCGCATGATCCGCCGGCTGTTCAACTTTGCCGCGGCCCTGTCGCTGCTGCTGTGTGTCGGGGCCGTTGTCCTATGGGTGCGCAGCGGTTTCATCGGGGACGAGGTCCGATGCGCTCGTCCCCTCTGGATCGCGGCGGTGGCGTCGGAAAATCGGAACGCATCGCTCACATGGGTCGTCGCCAATCCGAATGATCCGTTCCGATTCGACCGCTCCCCGATCCGATATCATTCCGTTCAGCTTGTCGCTGATGATCCCGCGCGTCCGTGGAACTGGCGTGCCGTCGGATTCCGGTACGAGTCATTCGCCACGTCCATCCTTCACCAGCGCACGCTCATCATCCCCTTCTGGGCCGTCGCGTTGTGCTGGCTGATTCTCCCGAGCACTTGGCTGATCCACCGGACTCAAACCCGACCTCGATCCGGCTGCTGCAAATCCTGCGGCTACGACCTCCGGGCCAGCCCCATCCGCTGCCCCGAATGCGGTACGCCGATCACCGCCACGTCCTAGCACGCAGCCAGGCGGGGACGAGTTAAATGTGCCCGTCCCGCGGTCAGAAGAACCGGGGACCGCCGATGCGTTAGTTAGCGGCCTGCGGTTGCTTGCGGAGGTGGGCCACCGAGAACGCGGAGCACGTCAGTTGCGCTGTTCGCCAACGCCATGTCCCAAGCCGTCCTGCCATCGTGCGTACGAGCGGCCGGGTTGGCGCCGTGGTCCAGGAGCAGTCGCGTAAACCCGGACCCGTTCATCCCAGCGGAGGCAATCAGGGGCGTATAGCCGTCGTCGTCCGCGACGTTTGGATCGGCGCCCCAGGCGATCAGCGCCCTCGCGTTTTCGAGTCGTCGTTCGTGGATGGCCCATCCCAGCGCGTAGCCGGCGGCGGCTGCCGCCGGGCCACGGGGGTTCTGCTTTCGCAGCATCGCCCCCAACATCGGGGGGCCCGCATGTTGGGCGGCAAGGATGAGTGGCGTGACTCGCTCCTTATCGGCAGCCAACGGGTCCGCGCCGGCGGCCAGCAGTGCCTCGGCGGCGTGCGACTGGTTACCTTCCGCGGCGCGGGCGAGCGGAGTGCGGCCATGAGTGTCCGTCGCATTGACGTCGGCGCCAGCCTTGAGCAGTTCCCGCACGGCGCTGACATCCGAACCTTGGCAGGCCCAGTGGAGGGCGGTTTCGCCGCCGAAGTTCGAACTGGCATCGATTCGTGCCCCGTGCGCGAGCAGGAGCCTGACGATCTCCGGCGACCGCGCGCCACGCATCAAGGCAGTCTCGCCGTCCGCCTGTTCGGCATTCACGTCCGGGACGCTGAAAACGTGGACGCTGAAAACGGACGCTGAAAACGTGACATCCATCATTTCCCGCGCTTGCGGCCAGATTCGGAACCGGAGGGGTGCTGGTTAGCAATCATTCGCTAACACGCAAAGGAGCGGCAGAAGGCGAGCCGGGTCCTTCCGGCGGCGGTTTGGGCAAGGTCGAAGCCGCGGCGCGCCACAATGTGTCATCCGGCTCCACATGGCGTGGGCACGGGCGGCGGGGGATTGCCTATAATGCGGCGGGTTTGGCCCCAATCGCATGGCGCTGGTTCACGACCGTTGTATCTGCTTGCGCAAGACCGAGTTCAGCGAGACGTCGCAGATCCTGACGCTCTTCTCGCGGGCGCATGGGATTACGCGCGTGATCGCCAAGGGGGCGCACCGCCGGACCAAGGCGGGGGCGAGCAAGTTCGATGGAGGGATCGATTTCCTGGACGTCGGCGAGGCGGTCTTCTCACACGACCCGGCCCGGGACCTGGCGCCGCTGACGGAATGGAGCCTGCGCGAGGGGCATCTGGCGCTGCGCAAGAGCCTGCGCGGAATCTTCCTGGGGCTGTATGCGGGCGAGCTGGTCAGCCGGTTGATCGAAGAGCACGACGCTCACCCCGAGCTGTTTGACCGGTTGGAGCAGACGCTGCCGGAGCTGGCCACGCCGCGGCGGGAGGAGGCGTTTCTCGCCTTCGAACTCGACCTGCTGCGCGAGAGCGGCTACCTGGCGGAGCTGTTCAACTGCGTCTCGTGCGGGGGCGGCTTGGACGAACGCGCGCCGGTCTACTTCTCCCCCGCCCGCGGCGGCGTGATCTGCCGGAACTGCGAGGGGGCGACGCCGGACCGCAGCAACGTCGATCCGCGATTGCTCCGGCTTCTGCAGGGCATCCTGCGCCTCCCGCGATCGAACGGCTCGCCGCAGCGACTCCCCCACCTGACCCGCCACCAGACCGACCCGATCAACCGGCTCTTCGCCGACCAGGTGCAGCACACCCTCGGCCGCGCCTTGCGGCTGCCGAAGTACGTACTGGGATAGCCGAAATGGGAGGGCGAGGCTCC
>DASXMX010000011.1:0-3772 GCA_036495445.1 Tepidisphaeraceae bacterium | reverse complement strand
GTCTCGGCTCGCCCGGAGCCTCGCCCTCCCAACTCACATTCGCCACTGCCTTGGATTACCCGCCCATCGACGCCCGTCGCGTCTGCGATGCGACCGCCCCATAGAAGTAATAGTCGGCCGAGTACTCGGCGCGGAACTGCGTTCCGACCGTCCCGCGCGCCGCGAGCGGCGGGCCGCCGAGCGTGTTCAGTTGTTGGACGTACTCGGCACTGCCCATCAGCCCGCCCCCTTCGTGGGAGGCCGCCTGGAGCAGCGTCAGCGGCTTGCGGTTCCGCTGCGGGACCTGCGCGATCGGGTCGGCCGACACCTGCCCGCCGTCGCGCATGGCCCACGAGTTCCCCTCGTGATGGCCGACCACGTTCCCGTCGTCGTCGAGCAGATCGCCCCCTTCGTCATGGCCGGCCACCCAGACTAGGCGGTCGGCATGATTCGGGTCGGCCTGGAGCGTGAACGTCTCCACGCCGCGGCCCACGACGTGCCCGAGCAGCACGTGCCCGTCCGGGGCGCGCACGATCGCGGGCAACTTGGGATCCGTGTTCCACGCGTTCGACTGCGGACGCGTGATCAGGGCGTTGTCGGTCGTCGAACACCCGATGGCCGCGAGGGCGAGCAATGCACAAGACGAGAGATATGCCAGTTTCATGAGATCCTCCTTCATGTTGAAGGCCCTGTTATGCCCTTGGCATGCCTTTGCGGTCAACGGGTGCTATGCTCGAATACGATGAAGATCTGGCGGTACGAGGCGGGTGGCGCGTTGCGGGCCGACTGTGACGAGGTCGCGGCGGAGGAGCCGCTGGAGATCCGGGTGAAGCACCGCGCGGTCAGCGTCACGATGCGGACGCCGGGCCACGACGAGGAACTGGCCGCGGGCTTTTTGCTCACCGAAGGGATCATCGCCCGCCGCGGCGACGTGCTCCGCATCGAACCCTGCGCCCTCGATCGCGGCGGCAACGTCCTCAACGTCGCCCTGGCCGAAAAGACCTCGGTCGATTTCGAGCGCCTCACCCGCCACGTTTTCGCTTCGTCGAGCTGCGGCCTGTGTGGCAAGGCGACGATCGACGCCGTCCACCAACGCCTCGACCCGATCGAGGACGACGCCCGGGTGCGCGTCCGCGCCGACGTGCTCCTCTCCCTGCCCGACCGCCTGCGCCAAGCCCAACAAACCTTCGACCGCACTGGCGGCCTTCACGCCGCCGGGATCTTCACGACCGAGGGCGAGCCCGTCGTCATCCGCGAGGACGTCGGCCGGCACAACGCCGTGGACAAGGTCCTCGGCTATGGCTTCCTCCACGGCCTGCTCCCGTTCAGCCATCATGTCCTGATGGTCAGCGGCCGCTCGTCGTTCGAGATCCTGCAAAAAGCCCTCGCGGGCCGCGTGCCGTTCGTCGCCGCGGTCTCCGCGCCCTCCTCCCTCGCGGTGGAATTCGCCAGGGACAGCGGGCAAACTCTCGCGGGCTTCATCCGCGGGCAGCGGATGAACGTCTACACGCAACCGCAGCGGGTGACTGCGAATTGAACCCGCCAAGACCTGATTGTCTACCGCGGTGGACGTCGAACGGGCCACCCGTCGTAAGGCAGGACAAAGGGCCACGACTGGGGCGGAAGCCCCTCCTTGGGCGGATTGCGGACGATGTATTCGATTCCATCCTCGATGTCGTCAGGCGTGTAGCAGAACACCGTGTACGGGGCACGAGTCCACACCTCGTGATCCGGATCCACATCCGCGAACTTTCGAATCGCCTTTCGACCCACGTCCGTCAAATAGCTCCACATGATCTTCGCGGGATCCCGGTGGGCACGAATGCACATGTGTGCGTGATTCTTGCAAATGGCACAAGCCCACACCGTATAGCGGTTCGCGATCACCTGCGCAAAGGCTCCCCCAATCGCTTGCCGTTTGGCGTGGTCGAACCAAATGCGATCGAATTTCAGAATTGGCTCTGCCTTACGGAAGAACTGCGAGAGTTCCTGTCGCGACGGTTGGATCCGCTTCCGCCCGTAGTGAATCGGACCGAGTTCCTTCAACTTCTCCTGCGTTACCTCCACCGAACCGCTTCCCCGGATGTCGTCAGGCAACCAATGTCCATATCCAGTCAGGATCAGGTGATGCGCGATGACGCGCCGCGACCCTCGACGGTCGTTCGACGACCCGCCAAACGGCAAGCGGCCTTCAGGGCCCTTCTGTCCGCGATCAGCGCTATCGAACTCACGTGACATGTTGTCGCTCCCCTTCAGCGTCACGGTAATCGCTGGGGCGCGATTGTTCCACAAAACAACTTGACCGATCCTCATTCGCTTGGTTTGATACTCGCCCGTCAAGTCTGTTCGCACAGACCTTCATTTCTGGAACCATTCTCGGTTCGTTGGAGACAAACATGCGGCACTCGCGCAAAGCGTTTACGTTGGTGGAATTGTTGGTCGTCATCGGGATCATCGCACTGCTGATCTCCATCCTGTTGCCCGCGCTAAACCGGGCTCGCGGCCAGGCCAAGCAGGTGCAATGCCTCTCCAACCTGCGGCAGATCGGGCAGGCGATGCTCATGCACGCCAACGAGCACCGCCAGCACTTCCCCCTGGCCGCGCTGGTTTGGGCGGACAACACCACCCAGCACCCCAAAGACAACACGCCCATCGAACTGGGCGACATCGGGATGAAGAACTACAGCTACATGACCGACCTGATCCCGCGGGTCTGCCCAATACAGATCGCGCTGGAGCCGTACCTCGGGCAGGTGGTCCGGGCGCAGAAGCTGATCCCCGACGGCGAAAACGAGTTCATCAACGGGTCGGCGATCCACGTCTTCACCTGCCCGGCGAACGTCGACGACATGCAGGGCGGCATGAACGCGGTCCAGGTCTCGGAGATGATCGACAACAACATCTCGATCTACGGGCACAACATCCGCATGCCGACCAGCTACGCGTTCAACGAGGCGGTGCTCGGTTGGGCCGGCCCGAACACGGGCGGCGGCGTGGTCGACCACAGCCGCGTGCGCGGCAACACGGCCCGCATCCCGCACCCGGCGGACGTGGTCCTGGCCGGCGATGCCAAGCCCCGCAACGGCGCCCAGTACGGGCCGCACGACGGTTGGATGCTCTACGACGACCTGACCAACACCGATACCCTCGCCAGCATGTTCTGCCGCGGCGACTCCGGGGTCCTCTTCGACCACAACCGCCACTACGGGAACTTGAACGTGCTCTTCGCCGACGGGCACGGCGAGAGCGTCAGCATGCCGTCAGAGGTCATCCAGAATTCCTTCGGTGGCACCGACAACGTCCAGAACGAGCAGCGGTGCGGCGCGCTGCAGAACATCAGCGTGTCGGTCGGGTTCGGGAAGTAGTCGATCAGAAACGTCCCGGTTTCAGGCGGGGTTCATCCGCGGACAGCGATGAACGTCTATGCGAAGCCGCAGCGGGTGATTGCGAATTGAGACCGGGATAAGGCCGCATGGAAAGGGAGGCGCCGCTACATGCGAGCGTACCTCCATTGCCCCGTGTGCATGATGGAGCATCTCCGGCTCCTAGAGCAGGAAAGCGGGGATCTACGACCGAACGATCGGTACGCGTGCGACGTTCCCGATGATGGCGTCGTGGAGCTAACATGTAATCGGGCAAAACAACCGGGACGGGGCAAAACAACCGGGCAAAACAACCGGGACGTTTCTGAATTTCCGGGCAAAACAACCGGGGCGTTGTGCGCCGGCAAAGCCGGTGAGGTGCGGTGAATGGAGAGTTTCATGCGACGAAGGCGTAGCGAGCCACGTCGGCC
>DASXMX010000010.1:0-3498 GCA_036495445.1 Tepidisphaeraceae bacterium | reverse complement strand
AACGGTTGCATAACCCTACCCCGATCGCGAGGTGTGCCCAAGTCAATCGTCGTTTCCGCACCGGGTGCGCCACGTCCGGCCGCGAGACCGTCCGTGGATTTGTCCCCCTCCCTAACCCTCCCCCGGCGTACCGGGGGAGGGAACCTGGGAGCGGCGCCCGCGCGATGGCGTTTCACTTTTGCGGTTGCCAAACCGCTGCCTTGCGGCGAACCTTCTGCCTCGGGCGATTCGCCACGGGAAAGCGAGGCGGGACGACATGATGAGAAGGATGATCCTTTGGGCGCTGGCGGTGGTGCTGCTGGCCGGGGCGCGGGCGGGCGCGGCGGAGGAAGCCGCGGCGCCGGCGACTCGGCCGGCGGTGGATCCGACCGCCGACCGGATTTTGCACGAGTCGTGCGACTTCCTGGCCAAGACGCCGGCATTATCGGTGCATGCGGAGTTGTGGAAGGACGTGGTGCTGCCGTCCGGGCACAAGATCCAGGTGACGCGGTCGATCGACCTGGCCGCCCGGCGGCCCGACCGACTGCACGTCGACGCCCGCGCCCATCGCAAGGGCCGGTCGATCTGGTACGACGGTAAGACGCTTACCGTCCTCGATCGCGAGACGAACCTCTACGGCACCGTCGACGCCCCGGCGACGATCGACCAGATGGTGGATATGGCCGCGACGGAGTATGGCATCACGATCCCGCTGGAAGACCTGGCGGTGTCGGATCCGTACGCCAGCGCGATGAAGCACGTCACGGCCGGCGGGTACTTCGGCGAGGAGCCGGTGCTCGGCGTGATGTGCCGGCACGTCGCGTTTTCCACCGACCGGATCGACTGGCAACTGTGGGTGGCCGACAGCCCGCAGCCGCTGCCGCAGAAGCTGGTGATCAGTTACAAGGGGGAGGAGCAGTACCCGCAGTACACGTTCATCTTCAGCAAGTGGAACGTGTCGAACCGGGCCGCGGACCTGGCGTTCCAGTTCATCCCGCCGCCCGGTAGCGGGGCCACGCCGATGATGAAGAAGCAAGACGCGGGAGGGAACCGGCCATGATCGCGATGCTCGACATTCTTGTAGGGGCACACGGCCGTGTGCCCAAAGCCTTTGCCTTCGGCGCCGTATTGGCGCTTACGTCCGCCTCAGCCCTTGCCGACCGCGGGGGTGGCAGCATCCGCGCGGCCGGGCGCGCGGAGCCGGCGCGGGCCGAGCCTGCACGCGTCGAGCCCGCCCGTAGCGAACCACCGCGGGGCGAACCGGCGCGGGTCGAGCATGCGCCTCCGCCGCGCGAGCCGGTTCGTGTCGAACCGGCCCGTCCGGCGCCCGAAGTGCATCGCGACGTTCACGCGCCGCCGCCCCGCGTCGAGGTGCGCGACCATCGTGACTGGGACGATCATGACGTCGAGGTCGCACACGGCGGCGGGTTCGCGCATGGCGAGCACGTCCGCATCATTCGTGGCCAGCATTTCCACGACCTGCCCCACCACATCGTGGTCCCATTTAACAACGTCAGCTATTACTTCGACGACGACGGCAACTTCTACCTGCCGCAAGGCGGGGAATACGTGGACGTGCAGCCGCCGGTCGGCGCGATTGTGCCCGCCCTGCCGCCCGGCGCGATCGCAGTCACGACCGGCCCGACGACGTACTACTATCTCGACGGCGTCTTCTACGTGCCCCAAGGCAGCGCGTTTGCCGTGGTGAACCCGCCGCCCGGCATCGTCGTGCCCGAGCTGCCCGACGGGGCGAACCAGATCGTGGTGAACGGGAACGTGGTTTATCAGTTCAACGGGTTCAACTACCAGCCGTCAATTCAGGATGGGGTCACGGTCTACACCGTGACGCCGATGTAGGCAATCAGGAGGGGCAGCGTGGCTGCGCTCGACTGCTTGCGAGCGAATCGGCTTCAGTCAGGGAGCTCCGCTTGCTGAGCTCCGGACCAAAGTTCCCCGAACTTGGATCGGACATAGGGATTAAGTTGCTCCGCGAATTGTGCGGGTAGACCCAGCGCTCGGATGAGTTCCTGCACGTCCGCCAGGTCCTTCAGCCTGCCGGGGTTGGTCATTCCGGATGCGAGCTTCAACTCAATGAGGGCAGGCCGCTTCAGAAAACGGACGCCCCCGATCACTGTTCCGGCGTCCGCCGGATCGGGAAATGCGATCGGCTTGGGCTTTCCGTCGCCGGGGAATTGACCCGACACCAGGAATTCGATGCGAACTCCGGTCTCGGTGTCGCGCAAATGCTTGCTGTCTTTGAAGGGAGGCAAGTAGCCCAGGCCATCTAGGTGCTTATGAACGGCGGCGAGTCCTTCGGCAGTCAGCAGAACGTCGACATCGACCGTGGTGCGTTCGTAACCATGCGCCACGAGCGCCATGCCGCCGGCGACGGCGTATGGTATGCCAAGTTCGTCCAGCTTCGATGTGATCTTCCGCATCGATGCGTATACCGGGCCCTCGCGCATAAAGAATTCCCCTGCGTGCGCCAGGGCGAGGGCTCCCCCCCGACGGGCTGTTTCCTCGAACGGTTCCGTGGGCAACCTCCGGCCGAATTTGTAAGCCTCCCGCGACGGCTCGTCAATGATCCTTCAGAAGTCGAGGCGGTCCAATTCTATGCGCGGAAAATTCGGGCGGCCGTCCCAATCCAAAGCGCGGGAGGGTAACTTACGGGGCCGGGAATCAGGAAGGAAAACACATGGAACCATTGACAACACGGACGTCCTGGAAGGCACTTGAAGCTCACGCCGCAAAGGTCGGGGGATCGCACTTGCGTGACCTGTTCGCGGCCGATCCGAATCGCGGCGAGCGGATGGCGGCGGAGGCGGTTGGGATTTATCTCGATTACTCGAAAAACCGAGTGACGGACGAGACGATCAAGCTCCTGTTGCAGCTCGCCGGGGAGTCGGGGCTGCGCGGGCGGATCGACGCGATGTTTGGCGGGCAGAAGATCAACGTCACGGAGAATCGAGCGGTGCTCCATGTCGCGCTGCGCGCGCCGCGAACCGCGTCCATCGTGGTGGACGGCCGGAACGTCGTGCCCGACGTTCACGCGGTGCTGGACAAGATGGCCGATTTCGCCGATCGCGTGCGCAGCGGCGCGTGGAAGGGCCACACCGGCCGGCCGATCCGCAACGTGATCAACATCGGCATCGGCGGCTCGGACTTGGGGCCGGTGATGGCGTACGAGGCGCTGCGGCATTACAGCGATCGCTCGCGGAACTTCCGCTTCGTCTCCAACGTCGACGGCACCGACGTCGTCGAGGCGACGCGCGACCTCGATCCGGCCGAGACGCTCTTCATCGTTTCCTCCAAGACGTTCACCACGCTGGAAACGATGACCAACGCGCACACCGCCCGCGAATGGCTGATCAAGGGATTGGGCGGCGATGCGGGTGCGGTGGCCAAGCACTTCGTCGCCGTCTCGACGAACTCGGCCAAGGTCGCGGAATTCGGCATCGACACCGCCAACATGTTCGGCTTCTGGGACTGGGTGGGCGGCCGCTACTCGATGGACTCGGC
>DASXMX010000009.1:0-2564 GCA_036495445.1 Tepidisphaeraceae bacterium | reverse complement strand
CGCCAGACATCCTCGGGCGCGTCGCGTACGCTTCGGGCATGGACTTGAACCCGAGGGTTTGTTACCGGGCCGTGCTGGCGCGGGATGCCCGCTATGACGGACGTTTCTTCACCTGTGTGAAGACGACCGGCATCTACTGCCGGCCGATCTGCCCGGCACGGCCGCCCAAGCTGGAGAACTGCCGGTTCGTGCCGACCGCCGCCGCCGCACAGGAGGCCGGGTTCCGGCCCTGCCTGCGATGCCGGCCGGAGAGCTCGCCGGACTTGGATGCGTGGCGTGGCACGTCGTCCACGGTGTCACGGGCCTTGAAGCTGATCGAAGGGGGCGCCCTCGATTCCGGGGACGTCGCCTCGCTCGCGGATCGACTTGAAATCGGCGAGCGGCACCTCCGCCGCCTGTTCCTTCGCCACGTGGGAGCGGCCCCGGTAACCGTCGCCCAAACCCGCCGCGTGTTGCTCGCGAAGCAACTCATCCACCAGACGAATCTGTCGATGATCCAGGTCGCCCTCGCAAGCGGATTCGGCAGCGTGCGGCGGTTCAACGAGACATTCCAGCGGCTGTATGGTCGCCCGCCGAGCGACCTCCGGCGACGCGCGACCGACGCCGACTCTTCGGGGCCGGAGATCACCCTGCTCCTGCCCTACCGCCCGCCCTACGACTGGGCCGCGATGATCGAGTTTCTCCAGGCGCGGGCCATCGCCGGGCTCGAGGTGGTCGACAACGAGAGCTACAGCCGGGTCATCGAGTTCGACCGCTTCACGGGGTCGATGACGGTTTCGCATGTGCCGGATCAATCGGCCCTGCGCGTGCGGGTCCGGTTTGGCCGCTTGAACTGCCTTCCGACGATCATCGCGCGGGTCCGCCGGATGTTTGACCTGAGCGCCGACCCGGGCGCGATCGCCGCGGTCTTAGCGTTGGATCCGCTGCTGGCGCCGCTCATTTCATCCCGGCCCGGCGTGCGAGTGCCGGGCGGTTGGGACGGGTTCGAAATCGCGGTGCGCGCGGTGCTCGGCCAGCAGATCACCGTCAAGGCCGCCCGGCAACTCGCCACCCGCCTCGTCGCCACGGCCGGCCGGCAGGTGGCGGAGAGCACACCGGGTCCCGGACTGACTCGCGCGTTCCCGCAACCCGATGATTTCAACGCGGGCACGCTGGCCCAATTGGGCATGCCCGCGGCCCGCGCCGCGGCGCTTGCAGGCGTCGCCGCGGCCACAGCCGATGACCGGCGCCTGTTCGAACCGCGCCGCGATCTGGCGGAAGCGGTCGCGGCCCTGCGCCGCCTTCCCGGCGTGGGCGAGTGGACGGCGCAGTACATCGCGATGCGCGCCATGGGCGAGAGCGACGCGTTCCTCGCCGCCGACGTGGCGGTCCAGCGAATACTCACGCCCGGCGGCGGGCGACGCCTCTCGATCCCGGCCCTCTTGGCCCGCGCAGAACTTTGGCGGCCCTGGCGCGCCTATGCCGTCCTGCACCTTTGGACGGCCGGCGCGGACCGCCTGCATACTCCCTCTCAAATCACAAAGGAGATTCCCCATGCGCTTACTGCTTGAACGATGGACGTCCCCGATCGCGCCGCTGCTGCTCGTGACGGATGAAAGCAGCACGCTTCGCGGGCTCGAATTCACCGAGAACGAAGCTCGTCTGCGTCGGCTGCTGAGCATTCATTATGGCGCGTACACGCTTGACGAGGGCGCGGCACCGCCGTCGCTCACTCGAGCCCTTGCGGCCTATTTCGCAGGCGACATCGAGGCACTCGCGGACGTCCCCACCGCGACCAACGGCACGCCGTTCCAGCATGAGGTGTGGAACGCGTTGCGAGCGATTCCCGCCGGAACCACCGTCAGCTACGGGCAACTGGCCGCGGCGATCGGCCGCAAGGGAGCCAGCCGCGCCGTCGGCGCCGCGAACGGGGCAAATCCGATTCCCGTCGTGGTCCCCTGCCACCGCGTCATTGGCGCAGACGGCTCGCTCACCGGCTTCGCAAGCGGCTTGGGCCGCAAGCGATGGCTGCTCGATCATGAAGCCCGCTTCGCCATAACATTACGACGAACCGCTAAAGCTAGTTGAGAATGTCGGGCCGTGGGTGGAGCGTGGCGTCCTCGTGCAGAAACCGTAACCTTTGTCATCCTGAGGGGAGCGAAGGACCCCGACGCCGGTGCACTCTCTCGCACCAGAGATCCTTCGCTTCCGCTCACGATGAGAAGGGATTCTGCGATTCGAGGTAAGTCGTTCTTAATTCTCCCTCACCCCAGCCCTCTCCTGGAGGGAGAGGGAGCACGCCCTCGAACGCCCAGGCATGGATAGTCTTTCCCGCCTTCTGCCTGACAGGCGGCAACGGGATGAACTGTCCTTTGGGCTCGAACCCGAGTTCTTCCTCGAACTCCCGCTTCGCTGCGGCGAGCGGTTCCTCGCCCGCGCCGATCTCGCCCTTGGGAATCGACCACGCCCCCTCGTCCTTGTTACGCCAATACGGGCCGCCGGGATGGACGAGCAGGACCTCCAGGCCGTGAGGACGCCGTCGATATAGAAGCAGGCCCGCGCTGATCTGCGCCATGGCCGGATTG
>DASXMX010000008.1:0-9756 GCA_036495445.1 Tepidisphaeraceae bacterium | reverse complement strand
CGTCTTGCCTTTCCAGTTCGGCAGGGCCTTCGCAACCTCGCGATGCTCCCCGAACGGGACCGCCAAGATGATTGTGTCGGCCTCGAGTGCATCCCGCAGCGACTTGGCGACGACCGTGGGTCCAATCGCCCGAGCCTGCGGCGCCAACTCCTCCGGCGTCCGGCGGCTCGCGATGGCCACCTCCATGTTTCTACGGGCGAAGGCGCGGGCGAGGGCCCGGCCTATCTTGCCGAATCCTACAATCGCATAGCTCATAGTGTTTCTCCGATCCGTTTTGATATTGGGGTGCCACTGTTCAACGTATCCGCGACTTACGAATCGTTTCGTGTGGAGCCGCGGCGTGCTGGGTTCCACGTTCTTCGACGCGTTTTCAGATGGCCGACAAGCCGCCGTCGACGGACAACTCCACCCCATTCACGAAGCTCGAATCGTCTGAAGCAAGAAACAGCGCGACCGTCGCGATTTCCTCAGGTTGACCCATCGTTCCCCGTGGGATCAGGGATTCGAACATCTCCTTCGCCTCCTTGGTGAGAACCTCTCCCTGCATCGGTGTGGCGATCGGCCCCGGGCTCAGCACGTTCACCCGGATCTTCCGGCCCTTCAGTTCGTTGAGCCACGTGCGCGCGAAGGAGCGCAGTGCTGCCTTGCTCGCCGCATACACGCCGAAACCAGGAAAACCCTTCACCGAAGCAACTGACACGGTCATGATGATCGATCCGCCATCGTTGAACAGCGGCAACGCCTTCTGAACCGTAAACAGCGTTCCGCGCGTATTCAGGCCGAAGGCCGCATCGAAGTGCTGCTCGGTAATCTCGCCCAGTGGTACGGCCTCGCCCTTGCCAGCGCTCGCGAACAAGACGTCGATCTTGCCCTTTTCTCGCTTGACCGTATCGAACAGCCGGTCGAGGTCGTCGAGATTGGCCGCGTCGCCGCGCACGCCGGTCACGTTCCGGCCAATCAGCTTGACGGCCTCGTCGAGCTGCTCCTGCCTCCTGCCCGTGATGAAAACGTAGGCACCCTCTTCAACGAACCGCTTGGCGCTCGCCAGCGCCAAGCCGCTCGATCCACCCGTGATGACTGCGACCTTGCCGTTTAGCTTTCCCATGGCTTCTCCTTTTCGTGTTATCGGGGAACGCCGCTGTTCCCGTTCGCATGGACACGCTATACTTTTCGGAACACTGATCCGTATCTGTTTCGGATCACTGATCCATTTATACGGATCACTGATCCGCTTGTCAAGGAAGTCGATGCGAGCCGACGCCAGAAAAAATTACAGCCGCCTACTAGCGGTCGCGCGTGATGTCGTCACCGAGCAGGGCGCCGATGCGTCCATGCGAGAGATCGCCCGCCGGGCCGGCGTCGGGTTGGCCACACTGTTTCGCCATTTCCCGACGCGAGAAGCCTTGTTCGAAGCGTTGCTGCGTCTGGATGCGGACGCGTTAACGAAGCAGGCGGCCGAACTCGAAATGTCGAGTCCACCTGACGAAGCGCTCGTGTCCTGGTTTCGCGAAGGGGTGGCATTCGTTCATAGCTATGGCGGCATTTGCGACTTGATGGCGAGCGCCCACGCGGACCCGGACTCCGCGCTTCACGCTTCCAGCACAGCGCTGCATGAAGCGGGCGCGCGACTACTGCTCCGTGCTCAGGCGGAGGGATCGGCGCGCGCCGATATGGATGGGGACGACCTGTTTGCCCTGATGTCGGCGCTAGGCTGGCTCGTCGACCAACCCTCATTCGCGCCGCGGGCCGATCAACTCTTTCACATTATCGCGAGCGCCATCCTGACAAATCGGCCGAGCAACGATGTCAAGAAGGCGACACGGCGATCCGCACTCATCGCCCGTGCGCAAAGTCCCAATGTTTTGCAACGGCGCTCTCGGTCGGCGAAAGCGCCGGGTCGAGCTCCAGAAGCGGGATCGACGGTGGAATGAGAACGGGGACGTATTTCTGCCCCGCCACCCGGGCGTCGATTTGGTTCGGCTTCGGCCGCCAAGTCAGGCCGACCAGTGGCGGTCAGATACTCCCCGAGAGCGGTTTCCCGCAACTACTTGCAGCGCATTGCGCCGGATCGGGAAAAGGAGAGGCGTCCAATTCCCAGCCATTACATGGGTTCTATTGCCGGCTGCCGCCGCGGCATGCCCTGCGGGCGGGCGGACGACTCCGGCGGGCGGCCTAATTGGACGCCTCCCCTTTTCCCTGTCCGACGCGCAGGCCGTCTTGTCGGACGGTTGGTTGAAGGCTACCCGGCCTTCTTCTCGGAGGGCGGCGTTGGAAGTTGGGCACGGCGAGGCGGAAGCGCGACGACCGTTCGGCCGGACTGATTCGCTTCCTCCGTGCCACGCCGCAAGTCGTCAAACATCGCGGCGAGATCGAAGTGGAACTGCGCGGCGTATTGCTCGCGCCATCGACGCACCTCGTGGACGATCGGGTCTTCGGTCATGACTGCTCCATCAACTGCTCGGGCGTGACAATGCGAGGCGGTTCGAAGTTGGCCGCCCGGCACACCCGTTCGATTCTATCCGTCAGCATGCCGTTGGCGAGGTGCTTGCAATTCCACGTGAGCAAGAATGCCATGCCGTTGACGGCCGCGATTGCCACATGGGCTGCATCGGCGCGGGCGCGTTCCGGGAGGACAAGGGCGGCAGCGAGTTGTTGGGCGAGCGCCAACGCGTCGTCCGTGATGGCCAGCAGAGGCAACTCGGCCAAGGATTTCAGTCGCTCCGCGGCCGCCGTGGGGTCGCCGGCGATCGACCGAGTCGAGGGCGAACACGGGGGTTCGCCCCTACTTGCCGCCGATGGGTTGGGCTTGGGCGGAGGAGTTCGGGGCGTTGGTTACTTCGACGCGCAGGCCGTCGGGGCGGCCTTTGGTGGTGACGCGGAAGGTCAGGGTGTGGAGGCCGCGGGGGAGGGTGAGGGGGAGTTGGGGGCCGGAGACGGCGACGGGCTTGTCGTCGGCCCAGAGGGAGACGCCTTGGGGGTCGTTCAGGATCAGGCGGATGGGGCCCGGGGCGGTGACGTTGACCTCGGCGCGGACGACGCCGGTGGGGGCGGCGTTGGGCGCGAGGGCGTCGAGCGGCAGCACGCCGGAGACGAGGCTGTAAGCGGGGGGGAAGTCCTTGCCGTTCAGGGAGGCGATTGCCGCGGCGGACGAGGGACCTTCGTCGGAAGACGCGAGGTCCGGCGGCACCGGGTCGACCACGCGCCAGCGGCGGATGTACTGGGCGGGCGTGGAGGCGTAGGGGCCCGGCTTGCCGAGCTCCGACAGGAAGCGGATCAGGTCGAGGAATTCGGGGTGCGTGAGCGTGTCGGCCAGGCCGTTGGGCATCAGTGAGCCGATCGACTTTTGGGCTTTGATGTCCGCTAGCGGGATGGGGATCTCCAGGTGCGCGTTGTCGCGGAGGATCAGGCGAGTGTTGTCCTGGCCGACCTTGATGCCGCTGTAGACGTCGCCGGATTGGGTGACGACGGTGAGGCCGTCGAAGCCGTCCTTGATGTCCTTATTGGGATCGAGCACGGAGTTGATCAGGTAATCGACCGGCGAGCTGGCGCCGATGCTCGACAGGTCCGGCGCGAGCCACCCGCCGGCCCCGTCGATCGAATGGCACAGGTAGCAGCTCGCGTCGGTCCGGCGGAAGACCCGCTCGCCGCGGGCGGCGTCGCCCCTGGCCATCACCTCCGCGATCGTCTGCTTCATCTGCTCGGGCGACAACTTGATCGGCATGCCGGAGATCCCCGCGGCGTTGCTGAAGGTCTCGGTGAGGCTCTGGTCCTGGCTCGTCGTCCCGCGGAGATACCGCAGGGCGAGCTTGGCGGTGTCGGCCGGGATCGGCATGCCTTTGAGGGCGGCGGCCAGCGCCTGCGGGCCGCCATCGCGGGTGAGGAATGCAGAGAGGAATATGGCGGGATCCGTGTCGCCTGAGGTGAGCAGGGCGGTCGCGTCGGCAACGGCGTTGCGGAGATCCACCTGTGCCAGCGATGCGATCGCCTGCCGACGGATTTTCGTCTCCGTCGGCGGCGCGGCGAGCTTCCGCAACTCCCCGACGCTCGCCCGATCGCCCATGAGCGCGAGGCCGTCCATCGCCGCCGCACGCGTCGCGTCGCTCGCGTCGGGTGACGCGGCGATCTTCAATAGCTCGGGGCGGAACGCAGCCCGCCGCCAGGCGCCGGCCAGTCGCAGGGCCGCCGCTTTCACCGATTCATCCGTCGCATTCGCCAGCGCGTCGAGCCGCTCGGGGTGCGGCGATGGTTTGGCCTCCTTCGCCTTCGTCATGGCGAGCAGTGCCGAGAGCAGTTCGGCCTGGGTGCCGGGGTCGCGCATCGGATTGTCGATCGCGAGGCCGAACAGCGCATCGGCCTCCGGCTGCCCGCCGGTGCGGGCGATGCGATCGATCAGGTCCCGCCGCACGGCGGCAGGGGTTTTGTCGCTTTTGATCTGATCCACCACCGCTTTGAGCGCCGCCGGCGAGCCGACCGCACGGAGGGCGAAGTTCTGATGGTCAGGCTGCCACCCGGCCAGCTTCCCGGACTCGTACGCCGGCATCCAGAGCGGCTGCAACTCGGTACACGTCAGCCACAGGGCGTAATCGATGAACGGATCGATCGGCTTGTCGAGCGCCTCGGTCGCGACGACCACCGCCTGCGGCGACGGCACCTGCGCCAACGCCCGAATCGCTTCAAGGCGAACCCGCGGCGCCTCGTCCGTGACCAGCGGCTCGAGCAGCTTGATCGGATCGGAAAGCTGTCCCGCCCAGTGGCCCGCCACGCGAGCCGCCGCCGCCCGGGCGCGGGCGTCGCGCGAATGCATCACCCGCTCCAACAGGTCCGGCTCGACGGAGTCCAGGTTCTCGCAGGTCCAGAGCGCCTCCAGCCGATCGTGATCCGCTTGCGCCGTCTTCCCGTGGATGCCATCGACCCACGCCTTCAATGCCGGCAGCACTTCCTTCGGATCCCGCTCGCGCAGGGCGAGCTTGGCTTGCGCGCGCGTCCAATCCTCGGGCGACTTGAGGAACTCGAGCAGTTGGGGGATTGACGCCCCGTCGATCTGCGGCCGCGGCAGCGGCGACTGGCCCTTCACCGTCACCCGCCAGATCCGCCCGTGCAGGTGATCGCGGCGTGCGTCGCGGAAGTCGACCTCGCCGTGCTGGATGATCGGGTTGTACCAGTCGGCGATGTAGATCGCCCCATCCGGTCCCATCTTGATGTCGACCGGGCGGAACGCCACATCGGTTGACGTGAGGAAGTCCGGCATCTGCTTCGACGTGAACCCGGCCCCGTTGTCGCTCACCTTGAAGCGAACGATCCGGTTCGCCCGGAAATCGTTTGTCAGGATGTCCCCCTGGTAGTCATCGGGGATCGTCGTGCTGTCGAGGATCTCTTCGCTCGCGTATTTCGGGCTGCCCGGGTTCAGGCCCGGCATGATGCGGTCGTATCCGACGGCCGACGTGAAGCCGATGCCGGGGAACGCGTAATTGATCCCCTCGCCGCCGGCGCCATCAGTTTCGAACGTGTTGCCCCAGCGGTCCCACAGCAGGCCCCATGGGTTGACCAGGCCGCGGGAGTAGACGCCCAGGTCGAGCGTGCGGGTGTCATACCGCCACGCGCCGCTGCCGAGCAGCGTCTTGAGCCCCCGCGGCGTTTCGAGGTGGCTGTGGATGTAGATCGACTGCAGGAAATACAGTTTCCCGTCCGGCCCCCAGCGGAGCGTGTGGACGATGTGGTGCGTGTCCTCGGCGCCGAACCCCGCGAGCACGACCCGCCGCTCGTCCGCCTTGCCGGTGCCCTTCGTGTCGCGGAGGTGGAGGATCTCGGTGCTGTTCGTGACGTACGCGCCGCCATCCCCCGGGACGACGGCGGTGGGAAGGAACAGCCCGTCGGCGAAGACCGTGCTTTTGTCTGCCTTCCCGCTGCCGGTCGTGTCTTCCAGGACGATGACCTTGTCGTTGGGCGTCTTGCCCGGCACGAGCTGCGGGTACGTCTCCGACGCCGCGCACCACAGCCGGCCATGGCCGTCCCAGTTCATCTGGATCGGCTTCTCGATCATCGGGTCCGCCGCCCACAGGTGGATCTCGAAATTCGGATCGATCTTGAAGCTTCGAAGCTCGACTTCCGGATCGACGTTGGGGACGTCCGTCGGGACCACGGTCCCGAACGCCGGCACCACGCACAAACAAGCGAGAAGGCCGAAGAGGGCAATCTTGCGAAGGTTGGCCATTTCAAATCTCGGATTTCAAATCTCAGACTGGGGAAGCATCGCAGCCGTCGCGGTTACTTCGTTGCTTCGCGACTCAGCATGTAATCGTGCGGCTGCGGCACGCGGAGTTTTGCGATCTCGGCTTCCTTGGCTGCGACCAGCGACTCAAAGCGCGGGATCTCCACCGCGTTGCGGCCTTGTTCGTGCTTGCGGTAGCCGAAGATGTAGGTGTCGTTGTCCGGCCGCCAGAAGTTAAAGAAGTCGAAGTTCTTGGCGACGATCAGCTTTCGCAGTTGTTCTTCCTGACTGATCGCCGGGCCGCGGAGCACGGGGATCCCTTTGGCCCACTGCTCCGCCGTTCCAGAAGCCACGTCCTGATCGCCGTTCTTCAACACGTATGTACCGGTTCGAAGCCCCAGGAACGGAACGGTTTCGACCGGCAATGACGCGATGCCGTCCCGCAGGGCTTTCGGGGCGTCCTCCGGCGGCGGCGCGATGGGAAGCATCTTTTCCTCCCACGTGAGCCCGGGCGGGCCGCCGATATGCATCGCGAGCCCGCGGCCGGGCCCGCAGCACTCGCTCTCGAGCACCATCGCCGTGCGCCAGTAGGCATAGGTCGTCAGGTGAATGCCATCGAAGGTATAGGGGGTATGAAACGCGTCCTTCGTCCCATCGCCGAGCGCCTCAAACAAGTTGATGAAGGCATACCCCCGTTGCTGCGCCACCTTCTCCATTGCATCGGTATAGAGCACGATACTCTTGTTATGCTCCGTCGGGTCCGGCAGCGGGCGGCCGAGGTTTTCGTGGCGGATGGGGGAGATCAGGACGATCCGCACGCCGGGCGCGCTGTTCGACGCGAGCATGTCGAGCATATGGTTGAGCCCCTGCACGAAGGGCTCAAGGCCCTTCGGCCCGTCGAACGATTCGTTCATCCCATAAGCGACGAAGATCAGCGTCGGCTTGATGTGCTCGATCAGGTTCTTGAGCCGGTCAAAGCCTTGATCTGCCGGGCCGAACACGGCCCAGCCGGAGCAGAGGTTGCGGGCGTCGGCCCGGACGGTGTCGCCGCTGTAGCCGAGGTTGCGGAAGGTGAGGTTCTTGTCGGCAAAGCGCGTGGTCAGGGCGGTTTCGATGTACCCGCGGTCGGCTTCGCGCTCGAAGAACTCGTTGCCAAGGAAGACGATCCGGTCGCCGTCCTTGAATTCGACCTTCGGCTTCTCGGCCGGGGCGGCCCCCCGGGCCAGCAGGGCGGCGGCGAGCAACGCCACGCACGTCAATCGTTTCACGATCGTTCTCCGTACTGAATGGGGGCGGAACCGCGCAGGACGCGAGCCGGCGATGATACTACCACGAGGAAATCGGAAGGTTGAGGACGAGCGCTTTGCCCGTGACACGGGTTTTAACCCGTGCTGGCGATCTGCCGACCGGAGTCCCCTCCGGCTTGTGAGGTGGTCTGCACGGGTTGGAAACCCGTGTCACGGGAAGCATGCTCTCAAATCCGCTCGAGCAGATCGTGCTTGAGAACGAAGTCGGTGACGAGGCTCTTGGATCCCTCGGTGTCGAAGAGGACGACGATCTTGTCCCCCTCGTACGCCATGACGATCCCGAACGCATTGGTCGCGACGATCAGGTCGGTCTTGCCCGCCATGAACGCGTCCTGGGCCGCGTCGCGGTCGGTCTTCTTCATCCCGCCGGCCACGGACATGAGTCCATGTCCGTGCCACCCGGAAGGACCGGCCGTGCGTTCCCGTCTGATGCTTTACGACTTCGCCTCCAACTTCTTCAGGCGGATGTTCTTGATCGCGCCGGTGGTTTGATAGGTTGCGATGCCGAGCGGCTGGCTCGCCTCGACTTCGCCGCGGACGGAGATCTTCTTGCCCTTGACGTCCGCGTCGACGATCTGCTCCTTGTCGACCCACGCCTCGATGCGTTCGGGCGTGACGCGCAGGCGGACGTGATACCACTGGCCGGCCTTGAAGGCGTGGACGCTGGTCGTGTCGTTGCGGGCGGCGTCATTGTCGTCGATGCAGGAGATGCCGCAGACCCCGCCGCCCCAGCCGCCGAGGATCAGCGAGGCGCTGGTGGCGTTGAAGGGGAACGTCAGGCCGCAGAAGAAGTCGGAGCCATCGACGCGCTGGGCGTCGAGCTCGATCTCGTAGTTCATCTTGGCCGGGACGGCGCCTTGCCACGTGACGCCGGTGAGCGTCTCGCCATGGGTGAGGAGGAGTTGGCCGTTCTCGACCTTTGCTTCCCCCTCGCCGCCGAACTCGGTCGACTTCCAGTGGCCGAGCGTCTTCCCGTCGAACAGGCTCTGCCCCTTCGCGTCCTTGTCCTTCTCCTTCGGCTCGTCCGGCGGCGCGTCCTTCTTGTCCGCGGCGAAGACCCGACCCGCGACCATCGCGACGGGCAAGACGGCCATCCAACGAACGACAGACCTGCGGCTGAGTGACATGTTCTCTCCCGGGGCGGTTAAGTGTGATCGGGTCCGTTCCCGAGCCGGCATTCTACCAAACCCGCCTACAATTCGTCGGTCGCATGAGAGCACTCTTTTTCCTGACGATCTTCACCGCGATGGCGGCGGGGGACGTGGCGTGGTGGCGGTGGGCCGACGCTCGCCTGCGAAAGCTGCCGGGCCAGCGGTTCTGGCGCGCGGCGCTGGCGGTGTTCACCGGGTTGCTGTTGTTCTACCTCGTCGCCGTCCTGCTCTTCCCCGGGGCGACACGGCAATCCCGCGGCCCGGTGCCACTGCCGATCCACGCGGCGGCGTTCGTGTGGCACCTGCTCGTGCTGCCGGTCTGGCTGATCGGCGTGTTGCTTTCGTGGATGGCTGGTCGGGCCGCTCGCGTGATCACGGGCGATACTTCCGAGCCGACGCCAACCGAGACATCCGATGGCGATCGAATTTCGCGAAGAGAGGTGCTGGGTGCGGCTGCGGTGTCGCTTCCGCCGCTGCTGATGGGCGGCGCGACTGCGGCCGCGATCGGGCAATTGGGGGACGTGCGCGTCCGCCGGTTTGACCTGAGCTTCCGTGAGTTGCTGCCGGCATTGGACGGGATGACGATCGCGCAGGTCAGCGACCTGCACGTCGGCAAGTTCACGCGCGATGGGTCACTGCGCAAACTGGCCGATCAGGTGAACGCGCTCAAGTGCGACTTCGTCGCGGTCACGGGCGACTTGATCGATCTCGCCTTGGCCGACCTTCCGCGTTCATTAGAGATGGTTCGACGGTTGGACCCGCGGAACGGGCTGTTCATCTGCGAGGGGAACCACGACCTGATCGAGGACTCGATTGCCTTCGAGCGCCGCATGGCCGCCAGCGGCCTGCCGTTCCTGCTGGAGAGCCAGCAGACGGTCCGGTTTCGAGGCGAGTCGGTGCAGTTCCTCGGCATCCGCTGGGCGCACGCGGACGCGCAACTCGCATCGTCGATCGCCCGTGTGCGCCCGCGGCTCGAGCCGGGCGCGTTCCCGATTTTGCTCGCGCACCACCCGCACGCGTTCGACGCCGCCGCGGCGGCGGGATTCCCGCTGACGCTCTCCGGCCACACGCACGGCGGGCAGATCATGCT
>DASXMX010000007.1:0-12889 GCA_036495445.1 Tepidisphaeraceae bacterium | reverse complement strand
ATTCCGGCACCGAGCAGGCGTCACTCTGTATACATCCTCTTGCGAGTTAGCACAGAGCTGTGTTTTTGATAAACAGTCGCCCAGTCTGCTTCCTGCGCCCTCTCTTGCGAGTAGGGACCCCTTCTCCCGAAGTTACGGGGTGAGATTGCCTAGTTCCTTAACCGCAGTTCTCTCGAGCGCCTGAGGATACTCTCCTCGCCTACCTGTGTCAGTTTTAGTACGGGCGACGACATCGTCCCCTCCGCGCTTTTCTCGGCCCCCCCGCCCCAGACTTCGGCAACAAAGCGGCCTCGAGCCCCTTGCGGGGCAACGCCCACGTCTAACCGGGCGATCTGGCTTGGGAAAGCACACGCGGAGGTTCAACCTTTGCCGCCGGTGCGGGAATATTAACCCGCTGTGCATCGACTACGCCTTTCGGCCTCGCCTTAGCTTCCGACTGACCCTGGGCGGATTTACCTTCCCCAGGAAACCTTAGGCTTTCGGCGTGCAGGATTTTCACCTGCATTATCGTTACTCATACCGGCATTCTCACTCGCACGCGCTCCACCGCTCCTTACGGTACGGCTTCGACGCGGCGTGCGACGCTCATCTACCGAGTGCTTGCGCACTCCCGCTGCTTCGGTACCCAGCTTATTCCCGATCATTTACGGCGCTACTCTGCTCGACCAGTAAGCTATTACGCACTTTTTAAATGGTGGCTGCTTCTAAGCCAACATCCTGGCTGTCGCCGCAGAATAACTTCCTACCGAACTAAGCTGAGTTTGGGGACCTTAGCAGGCGATCTGGGTTGTTTCCCTTTTGACCGCGAAGATTATCCCTCGCGGACTCACTCCCGAGATAGTCTCTGTGGTATTCGGAGTTTGGTAGGAGCGTGTAGGCGGGTAGCCCCACGTCTCCTTTCAGTCGCTCTACCCCCACAGAGTAGTTGCTCGAGGCTGCCCCTAAAGGCATTTCGATGAGAACCAGATATCTCCCCGTTTGATTAGACTTTCACTCCTCCCCACAGCTCATGCCATAACTTTTCAACGTTAACGGCTTCGGCCCTTCTGTCCCTTTTACGGGACATGCAGCCTGGCCATGGGTAGATCACGGGGTTTCGGGCCGCACGCACACGACTTCGTCGCCACTTTAAGACTCGCTTTCGCTACGGCTCCGCGGCTTCACCGCTTAGCCTTGCCGTATACGTGCACTCGCCGGTCCATTATGCAAAAGGTACGCCGTCACCCATTCCCGCTCCGGGGTTAACCGGGGGGCATAGGGCTCCGACCGCTTGTAAGTGCATGGTTTCAGGTGCTTTTCACTCGGCTAGTAGCCGTGCTTTTCATCGTTCAATCGCCCTACTTGTCCACTATCGGTCATCGAGGAGTATTTAGCCTTGGCCGGTGGTCCGGCCCGCTTCACGCGAGGTTTCACGAGCCTCGCGCTACTCTGGAGAGCACATGTTAACGGGGGCCTGTCCTTTTCGCCTACGGGACTGTCACCCGCTGTGGTCCGCCTTTCCAGACGGTTCGGCTAAGAACGGCTTTGTAACCCCTCAGTGCTTCCGCAACCCCGGGACGAATCCCGGTTTGGGCTATTTCCGCTTTCGCTCGCCGCTACTGACGGAATCGATGTCTCTTTCTTTTCCTGCGGGTACTTAGATGTTTCAGTTCCCCGCGTTCGCCCCGCTTCGCCTATGCATTCAGCGAGCGGTGACGGAGGGTTGCTCCGCCGCGTTTCCGCATTCAGAAATCCTCGGATCAATGCCTGATTGCCGGCTCCCCGAGGCTTATCGCAGGCTTCCACGTCTTTCGTCGCCTCTCGATGCCAAGACATCCACCATACACCCTTAAGAGCTTGACCCCATTTATCGATCACCGTCACGCACGATCAATAACGTGTCACATTCGCCAAAAAAGGTGCTCGACGACGCCCGCCCGACGGAAAAACTCAAACGCGGGGGCAGTGGGGACCGCCCCCTTGCAGGGGCGGGCGTCGCGGAGGTTTATTGCTAATAATAAACCTTGAACCTCGTATTCACTTGTCAAAGAGCATGATGCAGCAGTCATTTCTGACTGCAGCAGCATTCCCGCGAGTGCGGGCGAGTCAGCCGGAAAAAACCGAACGGCGGACTGGTCCAAACTCGATGGCTGCTTCAAATTCGTTTCGATTTTCAGGGTCGCGTCGTCACAAACCAGCGACCCTTCAGGCAGGGGCTGGGCTAACGTGGCGAGCGAATGCGGGTTGTCGGTTGGATCAAACCCTTACCTCGTTTACAGAGTCTCACTTCCTCGTTTCCCTCGCGACATCGCGTCGTCGAAGGGTTGGGTATCTTACGCTCGTTCTCGATTTCGTCAAGCCTGTCCCGAAACTTTTGTTTCGCTTGGGCTCGCGTCACGATTCGAACGACGCCTTCAGACTCGCGGCTGTCACGGGCATCAGTTCGTTCGTGGGCCGGGGAATTTACCGTCGCTCCGGGCGATTGCAAGAGGTGTGTAAAGATTTTCCGTACGCCAAGGGATGAAGCCGCGGCAGCGAGTGCTCGCCGCCTGCGGCCGCTGTAAGGTCGCGGGCGGCTGCGCATCTAACGGGATGTCCAATGCAGGCGATGCTGCTGAGTCAATCCGGGCGCGAGATCACCGAGCCAACCGGCCTGGCCGAGCAGGTCGCTTGTGGCGATCCCGCCGCGTTCGAACGGCTGATCCAGCTCTACGAACCCCGCGTGACCCGTCTGGCTCATCGGCTCATGGGCTGGGCGGGCGACGTGGATGACATCGTGCAAGACGTCTTCCTGGCTGCCCTGCGGAGCGGCCACCGGTTTCGCCGCGACGCGTCCCTGTGGACATGGCTGAGCGCGATCACGCTCAACTGCTGCCGAAACCGGCATCGACGAAAGGCCATTGGTGACCGGGTGCTTGAGTTGGTTCGCGGGCAAAAGGTGTCAGAGCCGGCGGATGCCGCGGCCCTTCAAGACGAATCAGTCCGCGAAGTTCGCACGGCAATGGCCGGGCTTCCGGCGAAGGACCGGGAGGTGATCGTCCTGTTCTACCTCGAACACCGGACGATCGCGGAAATGGGCCAGATGCTCCGCGCCACGCCGAATGCGATCGAAGTCCGTCTCCATCGGGCGCGGCGCAGACTGCGCGACCTGCTGGCGCCGTACATGAAGGATTAGGACGATGCGGAGCGATCGACTGGAAGAACTGCTGAGTCGCACCGACGCGCAACTGCCCGCCCCACCGCACGCGGGGGCCCGGGCATTAGCGGAGCGGGTCCGGGCGAGGTCGGCGCGACGGGCGAAAGCGCGGCTTGCGATTGCCGTCGCCGGATCAATCGCGCTTACGACGATCGCATTGCACTGGGCACACCCGCGACCGCGCATCGCCGGCCCTGCACACCCGACGACTGTCGCCATTGATGTTGCGAGCTCGCGTGCGGCATTGGCCCGATTAGACGCACTGGCGAAGGTATATCGTCGCGGCGCGGAGCAGGTCGAAGCGATGCAACGCGAACAAGAAACTCGTCAGGAGACCGGGCGGCAATTGCGGCTCGCGCGCGACCCGCTGGCCCATCTGGCCGAGGCCCGCGATCGGGCGGCCCGGATCATGCTGCTGGATGCGGACCGACTCCAAGGGACGCCCGGGGAACAGCCGCGGGCCCAGGCGCTATACCGGCGGGCCGTGCAACTGTTTCCCGACACCGCGGCGGCCCGCGAGGCCGCCGACCGGCTTAAGGGGGCCGGGGCATAACTGCAGATTCCGGAGAAAAACATGAAGTGCCATTCACTCACCCTTGGCGTGGCGCTGCTCGCCATTGCAACGGCTGTCGTCCTTCGTCCAACTTCCGGTCGAGCTCAGGATCGGACAATGGAGGGGGCCGCGCCGCCGCCGGGGCTCCTGAGCTGGGCGGAAAGGGACTACGAGATGGCGCAGCGCGACCGCGACGTGCTGGCCGATCGCCTCGCGAAATTGCGCAGCGAGATCGCGCAGGCTACGGGCCGGGTCGACGTGAGCGCGCAGGGGCTGCGTCGCTCCATCGAGAAACTGCAGGAGCAGCAGGAGCAAATCCAGCTCGACGACGCGGGCGCCCAAGGCCGCCGGCAGGGACTCGAGGAAGCGATCAAGCAGTACACTGCCAGGGCCGCCGATCGCGCGGCGTCAGATGAAGCCGCCAAACAGCTGGAGAAAGTGGTCGCCGTTCGTGAAGAACAATTGAAGCGGGTGCAACAACTCTTTCAGGCGGGCGCCGCCCCTTCGAGCGAGGTCGCGGCGGCCGAAGCTGCGGTCGCGCAGGCCCAAGCCGATGTGGCCATGGCCAAGCAGCGGGCCGCCGGCGAAACCGGGCCGAACAGCGCGCTCGACGCGTGGAATCGGGAGGCAATGACGCTGTCGATCGAGGAGTCGGAACGGCAGGGCCGCCTCAAATACATCCGAGACCGGCTGGACCAATACAAGCAGGTGATCGCGCACGTCGCCGACCTCGAGCAGTTGACGGGGGACCTCCGCACCGCCGAAGCCCGACGAGAAGCGGCGCGGTCCAACCTGGAGCGTATCCGCGCCCAAGTGCCAGCCGCGACCTCTGCGGACAAGTCCAATTCGACCCAACCTGCCCGCCCCTAAAGGACGGCGGCAAACTCAAAACCCCGTTTGTGAATTGGGCGGTCGCGGCCAATTCGGATCGACCGCGGTCGCCATTGGCGGAGGGGGCTGCTCGAATGCCGCAGCCACGCGGGCCGACCGCCAGAAGATCAGCGTGCAGACCGGCAGCGTGCACCAGATCACCCACCCTAACACCGCGCCCCCAATCTGCATTCCCGATTCGACTCCGGCTGACAACGCCGGGGCGGGGCTTCCCATTTGGGCCTGAGATCGATGCGAATACTCGATCGTTTTCGGCCCGACCCAGACAATCTGAACCACGGTGATCGCGGTGGCCCACGCCAAAATGACGACCGAGAGGCCGAGCATCGTCCGCCGCGCCAACGGGCGCAATTTCAGCCCTCCGATTCCGGCACCAAGGAGCACCGCGGCGATGATCAATGTCACGACGCCGGTCGCAACGTTGTAAACCTGCAGGGCCAAATCAGTCATCGCTGGCAGATTCGGCATCAAGGGATTTCGCCCGCCGGACGTTGCGATGAGGGCTTGCATGACCAAACCGATCGCGCCGCAGAACAGCCAGAGGGAGCCCAGCACAATCGCGAAGATCGAAATCATGGTGACCGATGTGGGCCGGGGGTTCGCCACGAACCCGCCCGCGTTGTATCCGATTGTGGGATAATCCCCCGGGCCGACCGGCGGTGGATATTCGCTCATCTTGCCTCCCTCGTTCCAATACGATATCGAGCGATCGGCCGCGACGAAAGCATGACGCGTCGGCAACACCGGGTAGCCCGCCCCCTCGGCGTTTGCCCGCATCCGCTTTGCCCGTACAATCCGCCGCTTCATGTTCCGCCACGTGCCCAACCTGCTGACGACCGGCCGCCTGCTGCTGGCGGCGGTCTTCTTCGCGCTGTTGGGTTACTACCAGTACGGAAATGCCGGCTCGCAGAGCCTGTTAAACGTCGCGTTCATCATCTACCTCATCGCCTTGTTCACCGACTTCCTTGACGGCTACCTGGCCCGCCGCTGGAAGGTCGAGGGGGCGTTCGGTCGGGTGGTGGATCCGTTCGTCGACAAGGTGCTGGTGATCGGGAGCTTCATCTTCTTTGCCGGGAAGAATTTCATCATCCCGAGCATCCCGCCGGCGCCGACCGGGCGATACCTGGTCTACACGATCACGGGCGTCGTGCCCTGGATGGTGGTGGTCATCCTCGCGCGCGAGCTGCTCGTCACCAGCTTCCGTGGGCTGGGCGAAGGGGCCGGGCAGCAATTCGGCGCCGCGTTCAGTGGAAAAGTGAAGATGGTCGTGCAGTCAGTGACGATCTTGATCGTGTTGATCTATGTGAATTATTTCGCGCGGCCGGAGCACCTGGGCAAAGGGTATGAGCCGCAAATGCGGATCTTTCGCGACGTCTGCGTCTGGCTCACGGTGGCGGTCACCGTCCTGAGCGGGCTGGCTTACGTGCGGCGCGCCGTCAGCGTCTATTTGAAACACGGAGAACGCCCCACCGCCCCGACCGCCGCGGAGTGAACGGACGTCCAGCAACCCATTCAAAGCCCACGGCGCCGCCGTGGGAATTCTTACTCCAACAACGCACGAACCCACGGATCCATGACCCTCATCCAACTCGTCATCCTGTCGATCATCCAAGGCCTTTCCGAACTGCTCCCGGTCTCCAGCTCCGCCCACGTGATCGCGGCCGAAAAGCTGATGGGACTCGATCCCTCCGCCCCCGCGCTTACGCTCCTGCTGGTGATGCTCCACACGGGGACGATGTTCGCCGTGATCGTCTACTTCTGGCGGTCGTGGAAGCGGGCGTTCTTCTCCAGCACGGGGAACTTCGTTCGGTTCCTCAACCGCATCATCATCGCCACCGTCATCACCGGCGTCATCGGGTTCGGACTCAAGCTCGGCATCGAAAAGTACCTGCAACACCAGAACCCCGCCGCCGGCAAGGCGGACATCGAGCAGATCTTCTCGAACCTGCTGTTGATGTCCGCTTCGCTGCTGGCCGCGGGAATCCTGATCCTCTGGTCGGGCCTCGCCTCCCGGCGGCGCAACGGCCACGACCGGATCACGCTGGGCGACAGCGTGAAGATCGGCGGCATCCAAAGTCTGTGCCTCCCCTTCCGCGGGTTTTCCCGATCGGGCGCGACGATCTCCGTCGGCCTGCTGAACGGCCTGGAGCGGATCCGGGCAGAGGAATTCAGTTTTGCGCTGGCGATCGTGCTGACGCCCGCCGTAGTCGGGCGGGAAGCCCTGCGGTTCGTCCATGACAAGGGGCAGGCCGCCGCCGCCCCGGTGACGCTGCATGACTGCCTGCTCGGCATGCTCTTCAGCTTCCTCGCGGGGCTGGTCGCGCTCAAGCTGCTGTCGCGGTTACTGGAGCGCGGAAAGTGGTGGGTCTTTGGGATCTACTGCCTGGTGGCCTCGGGGGCGGTGTACTGGCTCTATCTCAAGGGGTATTGAGCAACTGATGTCCTTTGTCCCTGGTCATTTGCCCGCGTCGGCATCGCGTCAGCGATACGCAAGGGACAAATCACAAGGAACAAAAGGACCAGGCCATTCGTGCGGCTTACGCCTTCTGCTGGACCGCCTTCACGTCGTTGGCGATCGTCGCGTGATTGAACCAGTGCCCGAACGCGCCGGTGTAGACCGTCTTCCCGTCTTTCTGCACATCCACCCAAAGCAGCCGGTCCTTGAAGGTACACCCTTGGACGAACTGGTCCGCCTGGAACTTGTCCCAACTCACCTTGAGGAAGTTGGTATCCTTTCCGGTCGTCTGCTCCGTCATGTATCGATTGAAGTCTGCCTGCGACGGTCGCGAGAGAAACGCGCCGGCGAGCAGCAGAACGAACAGCACGATGATGATGGCCGTTTTCATGGTCCATTCAATGTAGCATCCGCCGGCCAAGCTGCGCTTACGATGTGCCCTCCGTTTTATACGCCTTTGTTCGAATCGGCTCTCCTGCCGAGCTGAGCCACAGCCGCTACACAACTTGCGTATAATCCCGTCGCTATGAACAAAACCGCTTTCGGCAAAACGGGATATCAGGTGAGCCCGCTCGGCTTCGGTGCCGGGCCGATCGGATATTTGAAGACGGATCAGGCGCGGATCACGACCATCCTCAACACGCTTCTGGATTCCGGCGTGAACCTGATCGACACCGCCGCGTCTTACCCCGGTTCCGAGGAAGCAATCGGCAATGCCGTCGCTCATCGAAGGAGCGAATTCGTCCTGGTCTCCAAATGCGGGCAAAGCTTCCCCGACGTGCCCGGCGAGGCTTGGTCACCACAGGTCATTGCCGGGACGGTTGATCGGGCGCTGCGTCGGCTCAAGGCCGATCACCTCGACGTGATGCTCCTCCACTCCTGCAAACTCGACGTGCTGCAGCGCGGCGACGCGGTGGCCGCACTGGCAACGGCGCGGGATGCGGGCAAGGTCCGCTTCGCGGGATACAGCGGCGACAACGAGGCCGCCGCCTACGCGGCCGGCCTGCCGGACATCGCGGTGATCGAGACTTCGGTCAACATCGCCGATCAGATGAACCTCGACACCGTGCTCCCCATCGCCCGCAAGAACAACCTCGGCGTGCTCGCCAAACGTCCGATCGCCAACGCCGCTTGGAAGGACGCGAGCCAGCAGCAAGGCCTCTACATCAACTACGCCAGCGAATACCACCGCCGCCTGAACGAGATGCGGCTCAATCCCGCCGACCTCGGCATCTCCGGCCCGCCCGATCAAGCCTGGCCCGAGCTGGCCCTCCGCTTCACGCTCAGCCAAGCCGGCGTCCACACCGCCATTATCGGCACGACAAACCCCGCCAACGCGAAAGCAAACATCGCCGCCGCTGAGCAGGGCCCCCTGCCGCCCGCGACCGTCGAAAAAATCCGCGCCGCCTTCCGCCGAGCCAATCCGGATCGGCAGTGGACGGGACAGCAGTAGGCGAGAAAGCCCTGAGCCCTGAGTGCTGAGCGGACCCTTACTGAGGACTCAGCACTCAAGGCTCAGGGCTCGATTTGACGCCCCGCCCTTAGCCCGATAGCATGACCCAATCGATCGCCTGACCCGGAGAGGTGGCCGAGCGGCTGAAGGCGACGGTTTGCTAAACCGTTATACGGGGTCAAACCCGTATCCCGGGTTCGAATCCCGGCCTCTCCGTATGCCAACGCCGCCTCCCACAATGACCTGGAATTCAGGTGCTTGTGGGAGGCGTTTTGATCGATACAGTCCACTGTGGGGGTGTGTTCGGCGAGTTGCGCAACTTGGCAAGATGCCGCTCGCGTTGTTCGATTCGTCCAACCCCGCACTCTCCAGCTCGCTCCGCCCCTCCCCGATCACCGATGCGCTCGCTCCCCGCCCTCTTGGCGCGGGCACCTCCGGGTCGCGCGGCATACTTTGTCCCGTTTCGTTGCGCTCTGGGTATTTGCAATTGTTCGCCATTGCGATCTGAATGGACCTGGAGCATCACTTCTACAGCCTTGAGACGGCGGCGGGCCTGATGCGGGCGTCGCGGGTGGGTGATGTCGACATCGTCTGCCGGCCGGGCAAGGGGGAATTCATGCGCATGGCGCGGATGCTCGAGGCGGACGCAACGGGCATCATGTACCCTCGCTGCGACTCGGCGGAAGAGGCGCGGGAAGTCGTCAAGTGGGCGAAGTATGCGCCGATCGGCAAGCGCGGCTTCGACGGCAGCAACCCGGACGTGCCGTACCTGCTGACACCGATGGCGCAATACGTGAGGGCGGCGAACGAGCAGACGTTCGTGCTGATCCAGCTCGAGGAACCGCAGGCTGTCGCGCAAGCCAATGCGATCGCGGCCGTGCCGGGCGTGGACATGCTGATGTTTGGGCCCGCCGACTACAGCGTGTTGACCGGAATCCCCGGACAGTTCAATCACCCGACGCTCGTCGACGCACTCGGGCGGGTGGCCGCGGCCGCGCGGAAGCAGGGAAAGTATTGGGCCGCCACCTGCGGCACGCCGGAGCAGGCCAAGCGGTACATCGACATGGGCGCAAGCCTCGTCTTCCACGGGTGCGACATCGTTTTCGTGAAGAACGGCCTGGAGCAGGTGCGCAGCGCCATGCGCGAGGTGGGCGTGACGCTCGATCCGCCGGGCGAGAAGGGCCCGACGGGCAGGAGCTACATGGAGGAGGCTTGATCGTGCCGTCGCGGCACCGCGTCATCATCGTCGGCGCCGACTCGATCGGCGAGCGACACCTGCGCTGCTTCCTGGCCACCGGCCGGGCGGACGTCGGTTTTGTCGAACCGCGCGCGGAGGTTCGCCAAGATCTGGCGGCGCGATACTCCGCGGCAGCGGCGTTCGAATCGCTGGAGGCGACCGTCGATTCGTTCGATCCGACGGCCGCGGTGATCGCCACACCGGCGCCGCTGCACGTGCCGCTGGCGACGCGGCTCGCCCAACGTGGCGTGCACTTGCTGATCGAAAAGCCGCTGAGCCTCTCGATGGCGGGCGTAAGCAATCTGGCCGAGGTCGCCGGGGCGAAGGGCGCGGTGGTCGCGGTCGGATACGTGTATCGCGCCCACCCTGCGCTTGCCGCCATGCGGGCCGCCGTCGTGGCGGGCAAATTCGGCCAGCCGCTGGAACTCGTCGCGGTGGCGGGCCAGTGCTTCCCGTTCTACCGCCCCGCTTACCGCGAGACCTACTACGCCCGCCGCGAATCGGGCGGCGGCGCTGTGCAGGACGCGCTCACGCACGTGCTCGACGCGGGGCGGTGGCTCGTCGGGCCGATGGATCGCGTCGCCGCCGACGCCGCGCGCCAGGCGATCGCCGGCGTCGAGGTGGAGGACACCGTCCATGCGATCGCCCGTCACGGCCCGGTGCTCGCGTCCTATAGCCTGAACCAGCACCAGGCGCCCAACGAGCTCACCCTCACCGTGGTCTGCGAGCGCGGCACCGTCCGGTTTGAGTATCACGCGAATCGCTGGCGGTCGATGACGACGCCGGGCGGCGCATGGGCCCAGCATGGCATTGACGCGCCGCTGGAGCGCGACACGCTCTTCGACCGGCAGGCCAACGCGTTCCTGGACGCGGTCGAAGGGACGTCGCCGCCGCTGTGCCCCTTGGCCGACGGCATTGACACGCTCCTGGCAACAACCGCCCTTCTTCGCAGTCTCGACACCGGTCACTGGCAGCAAACGACCGGGGAGGAGGCGATCGCGTCGTGAGCGAGCGCACCGTCACCGACCTGATAAGCCTCCGCGGCAGGGTGGCGCTGATCACCGGCGCGACGGGCCACCTCGGCCGCGCGATGGCCGCCGCACTGGCGGAGGCCGGGGCGAGCGTCGTGGCCAGCAGCCGGCGGATCGACGACGCGCGGGCCGTGGCCGATCACCTGCCGCGCGTCGACGGCGCCCGGCATCACGCGGTGGCGATCGACCACATGGAGGAGGCGTCGGTCGCATCGGGATTGAAAGCCGCGATTGAATCCGCCGGGCGGATCGACGTCCTCGTCGCCAATGGCCACGAGCCGCTCGTCTCCGATTGGCGGGCCGTCACGGCCGAGCAGTTCAACCGCCAGCTCATGAACGCGACCGGTTATTTCCTGCTCGCGCGGCTCACCCGCGATCATCTCGTCGCCCGCGGCGCTGGCGGAAGTATTGTGCTACTCGGTTCGATGTACGGCGTCGTCGGCTCGTACCCCGACGCGTACGAGGGGATCGGCCCGGCCAACCCCGTCGCCTACCAGGCGCTCAAGGCCGGCATCGTCCAGATGGCGCGGCATCTGGCCGTGTATTGGGCGAAGGACCGCGTCCGGGTGAATTGCCTGAGCCCGGGGCCATTCCCCTCCGACGCCGCGCCCGCCGGGCTCGTGGCACGGCTCGAACGCAAGTGCCCGATGGGGCGAATCGGGCAGCCGGACGAGCTCAAGGGTCCGCTCGTCTTCCTGGCCAGCGACGCGTCCAGTTACATGACCGGGCAAAACCTCCTGATCGACGGGGGGTGGACGGCATGGTGAAGGACAACGTTGGCATGACGACCCCCGCCGCCGCGCTCGGACGAAGCCACGCGAAGTCCGCGGAACTGCTCGCGCGCAACAGCGAGGTGATCCCCGGCGGGCTGGCGTCGATCAACCGCAAGGCCGACCCGGTCATCGCGTTCGCCCGGGCGCAAGGCGCCCGGATGTGGGACGCCGACGGCAACGAGTACATCGACTACCACGCCGGCTTCGCGCCGTACATCCTGGGCCACAACGACCCCGACCAGACCGCCGCCGTGATGGCCGCGCTGCAGGCGGGGCTTTCCAATTACGGCAGCGGCCCGACCGCCGAGGAGGGTCAGCTCGCCCGCCTGTTTCTCGCGTGCGTGCCGATGGCCGACAAGGTCCAGTTCTTCAATACTGGCTCCGAGGCCACCGCGCAGGCGATCCGCGTGGCCCGCGCCCACACCGGCCGCGATCACGTGATCCGGATGCAGGGCGGGTACAACGGCAACCAGAACGTGGTCGCGGTGAACCTGATGACGTCCGCCGCCGATTTGGGCGGCCGCAGCGCCGCCGGCGACGAGTACCCGGTGGTGCCGATCACGGCCGGCATCCCCGAGTGCGAGCGGCGGCTGCTGCACCCGGTGCCGTTCAACGACCTGGCGGCGGTCGAGGCGGTCGCCAAGCGTTACCCGATCGCCGCCCTGATCACCGAGCCGGCGCTGCAGAACATCGGCGTTGTCCCGTCCAAGCCCGGTTACCTGGAAGGCCTCCGCAAGCTGGCCGACCCGTATGGGTTCGTCCTCATTTTTGATGAGGTGAAAACGGGGTTCCGTGTTGGGCTCGGCGGGTACCAGACGCTCAGCGGCGTCACGCCCGACCTCTCGACATTCGGCAAGGCCTTCGCCAACGGCTTCCCGATCGCCGCGCTGGCGGGCAAGCGACACCTGATGGACTTGGCGATCGACCCCGACCCCAAGCGCCGGGTGCTGATCGCCGGGACGTATAACAGTCACCCAATCCCGGTCGCAGCCGCCATCGCGTGCCTGACCAAACTCCGAAATCCCAAGTTGGACGTGTACGGCCACTTGGAGCGACTCGCCCAGCGGCTCGAAGAGGGCCAGCGCAAGCTGCTGGCGGACCACGGCATCACCGCGACGATCAGGCGCATCGGCAGCGCGCACTGCGTCTACTTCGCGGACCACGCGCCCGTCGACTGGTGGGACCTGCTGCACAGCCACGACTTTGCCTTCGACGTGCGATACCGGCGGGCGCTGATCGAGCGCGGGGTGTACCATTTCCCCGTCACCGCCAAGCAGGGCAGCATCAGCTTCGCCCACACGGTGGACGACATCGACGCGAC
>DASXMX010000006.1:0-7158 GCA_036495445.1 Tepidisphaeraceae bacterium | reverse complement strand
GACTGCCGTCCAATCGGCGGCGAAGGTCTGCGGCGCAGACGTGGACGGGGCGGCGATCGGGTCGCGCGATCTGACGTTCCGGCCGGGGCCGGTCGTGGCGGGGGAGTACACGTTTTCGGTTGGGTCGGCGGGGAGCACGATGCTGGTGCTGCAGACAGTGCTCCCACCGTTGCTGGTGGCGGGCGGACCATCGCGGCTGACGCTCGAGGGCGGCACGCACAACATCTACGCGCCGCCGTTGGATTTCCTGGAGAAGGCGTTCCTGCCGATCCTCGGGCGAATGGGGCCGAAGGTGTCGGTGACACTGGATCGTGCCGGGTTCTATGCGGCCGGCGGCGGACGTTTCTTCGCGACCATCGAGCCGGCGCCCCGACTTTCCCCGATCGATCTCACCGAGCGCGGCGCGATCAAGCGAAAGCTTTGCAAGGCTGTCGTCGCGGGGCTATCCGACGAGATCGCGCTGCGCGAACTCGCCCTGGTCAAGCGGAGCATGGGATGGGATGACCAGAGCCTTCAGATCCGCCAGCTTCCCGACGACCAGGGCCCCGGGAACATCGTCATCCTCGAGATCGAAAGCGATCACGTGACCGAGGTCTTCACCGGCTTCGGCCAACGCGGCGTTCGCGCCGAAGCCGTGGCCGAAGGCGCGGTCCAACATGCGCGTAAGTATCTGTCGGCCCAAGTGCCCGTCGGCGAATGCCTGGCCGACCAACTCATCCTGCCGTTCGCGATCGCCCGAGGCGGGTCGTTCGTGACGCAACCGCCAACCCGGCACACGCGGACCAACATCGACGTCGTTCAGCGTTTTGTCGCTACCGCCGTGACAGCCGAACCGTCGGGGCGGGATCGATCGACGATCTCGTTTGCGAAGAGCCAATGATAAGGGGGCGCGGGCAGGCGTCACGGCGGGCGAGCAGCCGGGCCTGCAGGCGGACCAGAAGCCCGACGCTCACCTTCTCACCGAGGAACGGGTGGACGACCTGCTCCTGCTTGCGCTTCTGCCAGGCGACCAGCACCGCCTTGCACGTCGCCTCGTCCATGGAGACCGCGCCGCCCTCCGCGGTGGTGAAACCCGCCGGGCTCACCTGCTTGCGGTTGATCAGCGAGAGGGCGAGGCGGTCGGCCAGGTACGGGCGGCCCTCGCCTACGTTCTGGCCGTCGTGCGACAACGTGTGGATTAGGTCGGACGCGACGCGCTGCGGAAGAGGTTATTTGGGTTCTCGAAGGCACCTCCGGCTCCCTCGCCCGAACCTTCGTGAGATGGTCTAAAACATCTGGAGTCCCGTCTGCAATCTGCAGAGGACGACCTTCGACTGATAGAGCGAAACTTTGCCCGCGCGCGTGATGAGGACGACGCGGAACTGATTCGGCGAGAACGGCAGGCGCAGAAGACGGAGGTCGAGCATCTGCGTCGTGAGATCAAGGCCATTCGCGATGAGCAAGTCGATACCACCGCCGACGCTGGTGACTCTGAGCAGCAAGTCGAGGACGCGCTGGCCCTGTTCGATCAGGTCCAGCAACTGACCGAAGACACCGAGGCACGGGCTGCCTTGTCGGAATTGTTCAACGCGCTCAATCGGAGGATGGGCCTCTACTTCGCAGAAGGTCGCAAGGGAAATCGGGCCGTCCGAGTGCTGCAAGGCGGTTTGATCGTGACCGGTGAGACGCCGTTGCCGGTCCGACCGCACGGGGAGAATGGCACCCGAGCGGCGCCAGAGGGTGAACGCCGGTGGAGGCGGACTTCCACCGGTGGCAGAAAGCGGCAGGACAGCGAGCGACACGCTTCCTGCCGACAGCATCTGCCAGCAGGAGGGTATTTCGTTCAGAATGATCAGTCGGGGCGACAGGATTCGAACCTGCGACCTTGTGGTCCCAAACCACACGCTCTACCAAGCTGAGCTACGCCCCGGCGGCAGCCGCACTGTTGTCCGGCACGCGGGCCGGATTGTCAACTGAATGAAAACGCGGTGACGGGCAGATTTCCACTCAAGTGAGACGCCAATTTGTGTGCGGATTTTGACACGCGGCGGGAATGTGATATGGTTGAAAGCGTGAATTCGCTTGGCGCGAGCATTGGGTTTTACTTTGGTTGGTACTTTTACCGGCCCCGAAGCGGCGCGTTCTGAGCGGATCGGATACGAATCGTAAACCCCGAAGCCTCAGGACGCGGTCCTGGGGCTTTTTCTTTTGAGCCGCACGGCCCGCGCGACGCCGTGCGTGCGATGCGGAGGCCCCCAGATGGTCGTCGTCATGAAACCCGGCTCGACCGCGAGGCAGCTCGAGCACGTCGTCAACCTGGTGCGCGAAATGGGATGCAAGGATCACGTGATCGTCGGGACGGAACGGACGGTAGTGGCCGTGGTCGGGGACGACCGGAACAAGGACCGCTCGGCGTTCGAGAGCGTCGAAGGCGTCGAGAAGGTCGTGCCGATCCTGGCCGCCTACAAGATGGCGTCGCGGGAGGTGAAGAAGGAGCGGTCGGTGGTGCCGATGCTGCGCGGCGGACCCGACCCCGAGCGGGCGAAGGTGGGCGGCAAGCGCGTCGCGATCATCGGCGGGCCGTGCAGCGTCGAGAACAAGACGCAACTCCTGGAGATCGCCCACGCGGTGAAGGAGGCCGGGGCGGTCGGCCTCCGCGGCGGGGCGTTCAAGCCGCGGACCAACCCGTACTCGTTCCAGGGGCTGGCCGAGGAAGGGCTCAAGCTCCTGGCCCTGGCGCGGGAGCAAACCGGGCTGGCGGTCGTGACCGAGGTCATGGCGGTCGAGCAGGTGAAACTGGTTGCCGATTATGCCGACGTCCTGCAAGTGGGGGCGCGGAACATGCAGAACTTCAACCTGCTCAGCGCCGTCGGCGAGCAGAGCAAGCCGGTGCTGCTGAAGCGCGGCATGAGCGCGACGCTGGAGGAGTTCCTGCTGGCCGCCGAGTACATTCTTTCCCGCGGCAACCAGAACGTGATCCTCTGCGAGCGGGGCATCCGCACGTATGAAGACTACGTGCGCAACACGCTGGCCTTGGCCGCGGTGCCCGAGTTGCATCGCGTGAGCCATTTGCCCGTGGTCGTTGACCCAAGCCAGGGGACGGGCAAGAGCCATTTGGTGGACCCGATGTGCCGTGCCGCGGTGGCGGCGGGGGCGGACGGGCTGATCGTCGAAGTCCACAACGATCCCGAGCACGCGATGACCGACGGCGCCCAGTCGATCACCCCGCAACAGTTCCGGGACATGATGGCCGCCATCAAGCGCGTTGCGGTTGCGGTGGAGCGGGAGGTCTAGGTTCTGTCTGCAAGCCGTCGCCCGCCCGCCCTTCGCGGGGTGGGGTGGCAACCCGCGAAGAGCAGGCGGCGAGGGTGGCGCGCCGCGCCGCTCTCTCCCATCTGGCGGAGTCTACGTTGTGTCCACCAACGCGCGGGGAGCGTGCAAAACGTGAGGCGGGTTCACTTGCCGTCCGGCTCTGGCGGAGTGAATGAGCAATCTGTAGCCTTTGGCTGGCATGCGTCAGACGATCAAGGAACCGATCCAGTATCTGTTCACCCGCCGGCACGCGATGGCCCTGTCGGCATTGCTGGTGATCGTGGCGGGCGTGTGGGGGCTGGTGGCGTTGACGGACCACGTGGTGGAAGGTCAGACGCAGCAATTCGACAGCCGGGTGATCGACTGGTTTGCGGCTCACCGGGGGCCGCAATGGTTGCAGGATGTGGGGCGGGATCTGACGGCGGTGGGGGGCGTGACGGTGCTGACGCTTGTGACGATCGCGGTCGTCGGGTTCCTGCTGATCTCGCGGAAGCGAGGGACGGCCCTGCTCATGACCGTCGCGGTCGTCGGCGGGCTGGTGATCGCGAGCGTCATCAAACATTTCGTCGATCGTCCCAGGCCGCCCAGACAGTTTCAGGCGGCGTACGTCTTTACCGCAAGTTATCCCAGCGGACATTCGGCCCTCTCGGCCGTGACGTATCTGACCCTGGGGGCGTTGCTTGCCCAAGTGGTCGATCGGCGGGTGCTCAAGCTCTACATCCTTGGGATCGCGGCCCTGGTCACGTTCCTGGTGGGGATGAGCCGGGTGTACCTCGGCGTCCACTGGCCGACCGACGTGCTGGCGGGGTGGACGGTGGGGCTGGTCTGGGCGCTGGTCTGCCTGATCGTCGCCCACGAACTGCAACGGCGGGGGGCGATCGAGCGGGAGGCGGAATCGTAGGGGCGAACCTTGTGTTCGCCCTCGTTTTTGTAGGGGTGAACCTCGTGTTCACCCGTATTTGTCCGTCGGCGAGGACAGGGCGAACACAAGGTTCGCCTCTACGTTGGGCGAACACAAGGTTCGCCCTTACGGTCGATCATGTCGATCGCCAGGCGGGCGGTTTTGTCGGAGGCGCCGGGGTGGTCGAGGGTTTGGACCAGCCGGCGCAGCTTCTCCCGCTGGGCGGCCAGGCGATCGGGGTGGCGGAGCAGGTCGAGCGCGGCGCGGGCGACGACGTCGCCGGAGCCGTACCAGGGGACGAACTCGGGGACGAGGTGGTCGGCCCGGCGGGCGCGGGTCTGGTCGGTGGGGTTGGTGGCGGCCAGCAGGTTCACCAGCGCAAACGTCCGGGTCGGCACTAGCCATCGCCCGGCGGCGTTCCAGGCGAGCCGATTGATCCGGTAGACGACGATCATCGGCACGCCGAACGAGGCGACGTGGAGCGTCGCCGTGCCGGAGACGGTGACGCATAGGTCACAGCGGGGGACCATTTTGTCGAATTGATCCATGCCTACGGTGACGTCGTTTATCCCGCGCGGGGCGAGTTCCCGTTCAACGACCGGGTTCGTGGCAGGGGTCGTTGGGACGAGGAACGCAGCCTGCGGGAACTCGCGGCGGATCTGTTCGGCCGCGTCGAGCATGCCCGCGAAATTTGCCTCGGCTTCCGAGCGACGCGAGCCGGCGAGCAGGCCGATCACCGGGGAGCGATCCGGGAACGTGGGCGCTCCGTTCGTGAAACGATTCGGAGGCAGTTCGTCGAAGAGCGGATGGCCGACGAACGTGGCGTTCACCCCATGAGCGCGGAAGTAGGTTTCCTCGAACGGCAGGATGCAGGCGACCTGGTCCACCCATCGGCGAAGCTTCTTCATCCGCCAGGTCGCCCAGGCCCAAAGCTGCGGCGCGACGTACTGGAGGACGGGGATGTTCAGTTCGTGCGCGACCTTCGCGAAGTGGAAGTTCATCGAAGGGGAGTCGACGCCGATGTGCAGGTGGGGTTGATAGGTCTTGAAGTAGCGGCGCGTCCACTTGAGCGCGTTCATGACTTCGGACGCGCGGAAGATCCCCCGCCAGCCCATGGCGGCCTTGGTGACGGTGTCGCGGTGGATCGTCGCGCCGGCGGCGGCCATTTCGGGGCCGCCGAGGCCTTCGATGGTGATACTGGGGTCGAGTTGTTTGAGGCTGCGAATGAGCTGGGCGGCGTGCTTGTCGCCGCTGACCTCCGCGACCGTGATGAACACCCGCCGGGTCATGAGGGGCGTAATGGACTGGGGCGGCCGAGGAGTGTCAAGCGGCAGTCCTTGATCGTCCCTTCGCATTCGAACGGGTGCTACTCGGCTTCGCGCCATCGAGGATCGTCTTCATCAACCCATTCGAAACCGATCTCAGTAAGAGCATCTGAAATCCGGCCGGCAATAGATGGCTTGGCGAGGTAATGGGGGTTGTGTTCCAAGTAGTCGATCTCCCCATTTCTGACAGACGGAAAGAGGACGTCGCGGGTTTCTTCAAAGAAAATCAAAGGTCCGTCCTCGTCTGAATCGACATGACATCGGAGCCCGCGTTCAATCAGTTCCCATGAGAGGAGCTCGGGTGTTAACGACACGCCCGAGCGGGGAACGTACGCGACGAACGAGGCCATGGGAAACCCGTTCTACTTGAGGTTAATTACCAAGCTACCGAAGGGTGGACCTTCGGTCCGACCGCTACGCATCAGTGCCCCGCAAGGTCAACCCGGGTCCATCTTGATGACGCCGCGGGAGCGTTTGACCGCGATGATCCGCTGCTTGAGTTGTTCGAACAGCTCGCGCGCGTGGGGGATGTCGTGCATGACGAGCAGGGGCATCGATTCGTCGTGGGAGACGACGGTGATGTTGCCGACGCCGAGCAGGCGGTCGAGCAGTGTCTGGTGGAAGCGGATGTCCTCGACGTGCCAGAGTTCGAGCGTGTCGATGTCCTTGCCGAAGATCCCTCGCTCGTAGTCGATGCGGTAGTTGCTGACCCGGTAGCGGACGGTCTTGCTGCGGATCAGGGGGATCAGGATCAGGCAGATCCCGATGACCGCCGTAATGAGAAACGTCCACCAGGGGACTTTATGCTGCCAGCCGAGCACGAAGGCGGCAACGGACAGGGCGATCAGCACCAGGCCGGCGAAGATCCAGAGGAATCCCTTGCCGAGCGCGCCGCGCAGCAGGGGCGAGCCTTCGTAGTAGACCTCCTCCAGGTCGTCCGGCGGGCGGTGCGGCGCCGCCTGCGATGCGTCCTGCGGTTGCGGTTGCGGTTGCGTCGCGGGCGGCGCGGTGTTCGGGACCGGGGCGTTCGGGTCGAAACTCGTCATGACTCTGCCTCCGCCAGTTCGAGCAGGTGATCCCACATTGCGTCCGGTACCGGCACGACGCTCAATCGGCCGATGCGGAGCAAGTCCCACCCGGCGAACGCCTTGTCCGCCTTCATGTCGTTCAGCGTCACGGGCCGGGCGAGCTTCTTCTTGGGCTTGAGGTCGATGACGACGAGCTTGTCGTCCCCTTCCTTCGGGTCCGGGTAAGGGTCGGACGCGACCTCGGCAATCCCCACGGCCGCTCGCTCGTCGCCGGTGTGATAGACGATCGCGGCGTCGCCCTTTTTCATCGTGCGGATGTGCTTGAGGGCGAGCGCATTGGAGACGCCGTCCCAGACCGTGCGCTTGTCGCGCACGAGGTTGTCCCACGCGTAGCAGTCGGGCTCGGTCTTGAGAAGCCAACGGGCCATAGAGAGACGTTACCTACAATTTGCAATTTGCAATTGCCAATTTGCAATTTGCAATGAACGGCGCACGGGCATGAGTACATGCCCATGCCACCCAGAAAGTCCTCCTGCGCCATCAATCAGGGGCGAATCCCAGAGAGGCGTGGCCCGCCGCCGCCGGTCGGCGCCGCTGCCGCGCCGGCACCGGC
>DASXMX010000005.1:0-6404 GCA_036495445.1 Tepidisphaeraceae bacterium | reverse complement strand
CGGTCGGCGCCGCTGCCGCGCCGGCACCGGCGCCCGCGCCTTCCTGGAGGTTCAGCCGGCTTTGGATCGCCAGAGTGATCCGGCGGAGCAGGTCAATGAACTCGACTTGTGCCAGGTTCAGCGCCTTGATCCTCAGGTGCGAGACGATCCGGCTCTGAAGCGCCTCCAACGACTGCTGCTGGGCGTCGGTAACCGGCAGTCCGCTCTGCTGCTGGCGGGCGAGCGATTCGATCTGGCGATCGAACTCGGCCATCAGCCGGTTGGCCTCGGCGTCCTGCTCGACGGCCTTGCGGGCGTCCTTGTATCGGGTGACGGCGGGGTGCTGATTGACCAGGTCGCCCAGCTTGCTCGCCTCGTCCATAATCTGCTGCGTGTCCACGGGCATGCGAATCCTTGTTAGAGCCGGTACTATAAGTCCGCCCCGCGCCGGGGCAAGCGGGGGAAATTGTGCGGACATGAGCATCGATCGTTATCATCGTCAAGCCTTGTTGCCTCAAATCGGCCGAGCCGGACAGGAGCGGCTGCGTAAAGCATCGGTCCTGCTCGTCGGGTGCGGGGCGTTGGGGAGCGTGATCGCCGAGCAATTGGTCCGGGCCGGGATCGGGCGGCTTCGGCTGGCCGATCGGGACATCGTCGAACTGACGAACCTCCAACGGCAGGTGCTGTTTGATGAGGAGGACGTCCGCGAACAGACGCCCAAGGCGATTGCCACGGAACGGCGACTGCGCCGGGTGAATTCGGAAGTGGAGATCGATGCTCGGGTGACGGACGTGCATGCCGGGAACGTGGAAGAGCTTGCCGGGTGCGACGGGCCGGGCAGGCCGGTCGATTTGATTCTGGACGGGACGGACAACGTTGACACCCGCAACTTGCTCAACGATGCTGCGGTAAAGCACGGCATCCCATGGATCTATGGGGCGTGCGTTGGGACCGAGGGGCGGTGCATGGCAATTCTGCCGCCAAGTGGACCTTGCCTGCGATGTGTGTTCTCCGACCCGCCCGCGGCCGCCGAGCTTCCGACCTGTGATACCGCCGGCGTCCTCGCCCCGGCGGCGGCGGTCGTCGCTTCGTTGCAGGTGACGGCGGCGCTACGAGTCTTGCTCGGGCAGGCGAAGCCGCAGAGCGAGTCGCTGATTTCAATGGACGTGTGGCGAGGCCGTTTCCACTCGATTCCGCTGATCGATGCAAAACGCGCTGATTGCCCGACCTGTGGCCGGCGCGCATTTGCATATCTTGATTGCTCACAATCCGGCCGCTCGACCAGCCTCTGCGGCCGAAACGCGGTTCAGATCCGATCCGCCAAGGACGAGGCGGTGGACCTCTCCCGGATGGCGGCCAAGTTGTCGCAAATCGGCCGTGTTCAACAGACGCCGTACCTTCTAAGGTGCGCCCTGCACGACCCGCGGGAGATCCAATTGACGGTCTTTCCCGATGGCCGGGCTATCATCCAAGGGACGGCGGATTTTGAGCGGGCAAGGTCGATTTATGCCCGGTTTGTGGGATCATGAACCCGAACTGGCCACCGCTTGAAGCCAATCCCTTTCGCCGCTAGGATTCCTAGGAATTGCAAGTGATCGAACGCCCAATTTCGTCGTCTGTCCACGCCCGCTCGTTGCTCGAGCTGATCGGGAACACGCCGCTGCTGTCGTTTAAGCGGATCGCGCGGGACGTCGAGCCGGTGGAAGTTTACGCCAAGGCCGAGTGGTACAACCCCGGCGGCAGCGTGAAGGACCGGGCCGCGCTCAACATGATCCTCGATGGCGAGCGGCGGGGGCTGCTGACGCCCAGGAAGACGATCATCGACGCCACCAGCGGGAACACCGGCATCGCCTACGCGATGATCGCCGCCGAGCGAGGCTACAAGGTGAAGCTCGCGCTGCCGCGGAACGCCAGCATCGAACGGAAGCAGAGCCTGATCGCGTACGGGGCGGAACTGATCTTCACCGATCCGACCGAAGGGACCGACGGCGCGCAGCGGTACGTCAAGAACCTCGTCGAGGGCGATCCCGAGAAGTACTTCTACCCCGACCAGTACAACAACGACGCCAACTGGCGCGCCCACTACGAGACGACCGCTATGGAAATCTGGCGGCAGACGGAAGGGCGGATCACGCACTTCGTCACCGGCCTGGGCACAAGCGGCACGTTCACGGGCGTCACCCGCCGGCTCAAGGAACTCAACCCCGCCATCCAATGCTTCAGCATGCAGCCCGACAGCCCGCTGCACGGGCTCGAGGGACTCAAGCACATGGAGACCGCATTGGTGCCCGGCATCTATGAGCCGGAGATCGCCGACGGGCAGATCGACGTCGCGACCGAGGACGCCCACCAAATGGTCCTGCGGCTGGCGCGGGAGGAGGGCTTTCTCGTCGGCGTCTCCTCGGGCGGGAACATGGTGGCGGCCATGAACGTCGCCCGGCAGTTGAAGGAGGGCGTCGTCGTCACAATCTTCTGCGACTCCGCCGCCAAGTACCTGTCCGAAAGCTTCTGGCAGGACACGATCTCCGAAGCGGAGAACTGGCCATGAACCCGCTCATCCTCTCGGAACAGCTCTATCGGCAAATCGAACGGGAGGGCGCCGAAGCATTCCCCAACGAATGCTGCGGCATCCTGATCGGCCGCGACCAGGGCGGCGAGCGCATCGTCCACAAGCTGGTGCCTGGGAAGAACGCGTTCGAGTCCAACGAGCAATACCACCGTTTCTCGATCGACCCCCGCGCCCAGCTTCATGCCGAGCGGGAGGCCGAGGCGGCGGGCATGGCGGTGCTCGGGTTCTATCACAGCCATCCCAATCACCCGGCCCGCCCGAGCGACTATGACCGCGACCACGGCTGGCCGTTTTACAGCTACGTGATCGTCGCGATCATGTCCGGCAAGCCGGCCGACATGACGAGTTGGGTGCTGAACGAACAGACCAACGCGTTTGATAAGCAACCCATTGACGTGAGGTCCGCCATGAGCAACAGCTACGCAAATCCGGACGTTCTGGTTGACACCAACTGGGTCGCCGAGCATTCGAAGGACCCGAACGTGAAGGTGCTGGAGGTGGACGTCGATACCACCAGCTACGACAAGGGACACATCCCCGGCGCGATCGGGTGGAACTGGCAGCTCGACCTGCAGGACAAGGTGATGCGGGACGTGGTCGACCCGCGAACGTTCGCGGAGCTCTGCCGCCGCAGTGGCATCAAGCCGGCCGACACGGTCGTGATCTACGGCGACAACAACAACTGGTTCGCCGCCTGGGCGCTGTGGCAGTTCAAGTATCACGGCCATAAGGACGTCCGCCTGATGAACGGCGGGCGGAAAAAGTGGGAACTGGAGAAGCGGCCGCTGACGACCGACCCGCCGCAGATCACCCGCAGTGATTACCCGATTCCCTCGGCCGACGAGTCGATTCGCGCCTACCGGCAGGAGGTCCTCGATACGCTGGGCCAACGCAAGGTCAATCTGGTTGATGTCCGCTCGCCCGACGAATTCACCGGCAAAGTGATCGCCCCGCCCGGCATGACCGAAACCGCCCAACGCGGCGGGCACATCCCGGGCGCCAGGAACATCCCCTGGTCCAAGGCCGCCAACGACGACGGCACGTTCAAGGGCGCCGACGAGCTGCGCAAGCTCTACGCCGATGCCGGCGTCGACTTGGGCAAGCCGACGATCGCCTACTGCCGCATCGGCGAGCGGAGCAGCCACACGTGGTTCGTGCTCAAGTATTTGTTGGGCGTGAACGACGTGAAGAACTACGATGGCTCCTGGACCGAATGGGGCAACCTCGTCGGGGCGCCGATCGAGAAGGGCGACGTGCCGACCGCGCTGCCGGACGTGAAGTGCCAGTGACGGACGATCGAGGAGACGCGAGATGACCGTCGAAGAGCTCAGGCGCCTTAGGCTTGCGAACCCGTTTCGACCTTTCGACCTCGTGATCGACGATGGCCGTCGTCTCGCGGTCAAGAAGCCATATCACATGGCGATCTCTCCGGTGGGTAACGCAATCGCGGTGACGGCCGGTGAGAGTTTCGAGCTCCTGAAACCCCAATGGGTGAAAGAAGCGATCTTTCGTGCCATTGAGCCCAGCGGTAATACTCCGGATCCTTCGGCTAAGTCGCGGGAGTCAGTCTGATGACTTCCGGCCACCTGTCGCTGTTCTTCATGCGCTTCCCGTTCCAGCCGATCAGGCTCTTTCTCGTTGATGGGCGCATGTTCGATATCATGCAGCCGGATTTTGCCGGCGCGGCTGACGCGGGCTCGGGGGTTTGGGTTTTTTATGAGTCGGGCGAAATTGAGCTGATTGATGGCAGCCTGATCTCGTCAATCCGAACGATCGGCGCGGTGGATCTCGATGACTTTACAAGGGTGACAGATGCCACGTAAACCTGAAGGCCGGATTTTCAACGACATCACCGAAACGATCGGCGGGACGCCGCTGGTGCGGATCAATCGGCTGATCCCAAAGGACCAGGCGATCGTGCTGGCCAAGTGCGAGTTCTTCAACCCGCTCAGCAGCGTGAAGGACCGCATCGGCACCGCGATGATCGAGGCCGGCGAGCGGGCCGGGAAGATCGACAAGGACACCGTCATCGTCGAGCCGACCAGCGGCAACACCGGCATCGCGCTGGCCTTCGTCTGTGCGGCCAAGGGCTACCGCCTGATCCTCACCATGCCCGAGTCGATGAGCATCGAGCGGCGGCGGCTGCTCAAGGCGCTCGGGGCAGAGGTCGTGCTCACGCCCGCGGCCGAGGGGATGCGCGGCTCGATCAACAAGGCCGAGCAGATCCTCACGGAGCACAAGAAGAGCTTCATGCCGCAGCAGTTCATGAACCCCGCCAACCCCGAGGTTCACCGCAAGACCACCGCCGAGGAGATCTGGCAGGACACCAACGGGCAGGTCGACATCCTCGTTTCGGGCGTCGGCACCGGCGGGACGATCACCGGCGTCTCCGAGGTGATCAAGCCGCGCAAGCCGAGCTTCAAGGCGATCGCGGTCGAGCCGGTCACGTCGCCGGTCATCACCCAGACGATGCACCACGAACCGGTGAAGCCCGGCCGGCACAAGATTCAGGGGATCGGCGCCGGCTTCGTGCCCGACAACCTGCATCTGAATGTGGTCGACGAGGTGATTCAGATCACCGACGACGAGGCCTTCGAATGGGCCCGGCGGCTGGCGAAGGAGGAGGGGATCTTCGGCGGGATCAGCAGCGGCGGGAACATGGCCGCCGCCGCCAAGGTCGCCGCCCGCCCCGAGAACAAGGGCAAGATGATCGTCACCGTCATGTGCAGCTTCGGCGAGCGATACCTCAGCACGCCGCTTTTTGACGAGGAATGAAAACGGTAGCGCGGGAGAGTTCATGGGGTCGCTCCTCGGTGCGTTAGGAATATTCGTGCTTGCCATGATCAACGTCGTGTGCCTGCGACCTGGTGTAGGCGGACGGCGTAGCGGGACGCCTGGTACGGAACTGGAGCGATATTTCGGATGGCCTGCAACAGTCGTTGCCGAACAATGGGAATCGGATGATCCCGATTTGGCCAGCAAGATTCTCAGGGTCGCGCCTGTGTATCGGCCTCACGAGGAGATGAAGCTGTCAGTTCGCCGCGTCAGTGTAATCGCGGCAATTCTGAATGTGGTGTTTGCGGTCGGCATCGAAGTTGCCTTGCGTTCGCTGTTTCCGCCGTACGAGGCGACGCGGTCCGAAGCGGGAATAGTTGCAATTGTGATTTGTGCATTGATCGTTCGATTCGGGCGCCATTTCGGAACTTACCTTTAAGGAGATGAGCGGTATTTCCATGGCAGAGCAGAAAGCAACCAACATCACCTGGCACGAAGGCTCCGTCTCCCGGCAGGAGCGGCAGCAGCTCTTGAATCAGAAGGGCGTCACCGTCTGGATGACGGGCCTGAGCGCGTCGGGCAAGTCGACGATCGCCTGCATTCTGGAGCAGATGCTGCTTCACAAGAAGAAGCACGCCTACCGCCTGGACGGCGACAACATCCGCATGGGGCTGAACAAGAACCTCGGGTTCAGCGCCGAGGACCGGGCCGAGAACATCCGCCGGATCGGCGAGGTGGCCAGGCTGTTCACGGATGCCGGCGTGATCGCGATCACGAGCTTCATCAGCCCGTACAAGAAGGACCGCGACGCGGTGCGCGCCGCCAATAAGCCGGGCGAGTTCATCGAGGTGTACGTAAAGGTCTCGCTCGAGACCGCCGAGAAGCGCGACCCGAAAGGGTTGTACAAGAAGGCCCGCGCCGGCCAGATCAAGGGATTCACCGGGATTGACGACCCGTACGAGGCGCCAGAGAAGCCGGAGATTGTCATCGAAACCGAGACGACGACGCCCGCCGACGCGGCAAAGCAGATCCTGGCGTACCTGGAAAAGGGCAGTTACCTGACGGCGTAGATCGTCGGGTC
>DASXMX010000004.1:0-10021 GCA_036495445.1 Tepidisphaeraceae bacterium | reverse complement strand
CTGCGCCGCCAAGACGCCGAGGACGCCAAGGGAGGAGAAAGCCGACGCGGAGACACGGAGACGCGGGGAAACGGCTTGTCTTTCCCCGCGTCTCCGCGTCCCCGCCTCCACGTGTCTCTCGGTTTCTGCTCCGCGGCGCATTTTTCTTCTGCCTGTCGAACGGTCCCACGAGTGGTATGATGGTTGGTCTATGGAGATCCGTCCCATCCGCCCCCCCGATCTGGACCGGCTGATCGATATCGACGGCACCGTCGAGTCCGACGAATACCTCCACGTCGAACAGGCCGGCGAAGGGCTGGCCGTCTCATGGAAGCTCGAGCGGCGGCCGCTGCGCGAACGCCGGATGGACCGAAACGCTCCCGGCGACGAAGCCCATTTCGTTCTCAAACAGGTCGTCACCGGCGTCGAGGAAGGCGTCGCGCTGCTGGCCGAGCACGACGGAGTGAACGTCGCGGTGCTGCTCGCCCGCGTCGAGCCGGAGCTCGGCACGCTGCGCATCCAGGACCTCCGCATCGATTTCGAGCACCGTCACGAGGGCCTCGGCTCGGCGATGATCTACAAGGCGATCACCGACGCCCGCGGGCGGCAGCTCCGCGCCGTCGTCGCCGACACCCGCACCGACAACGTCCCCGCGGCTCAGTTGCTAACCAAGTGCGGATTCGAACTGGCCGGCCTCGATACCCGGAAGAATTCGAACCACGACTTGGTAAAGGAGCAGGTGACCTTGCACTGGTACGCCTCGCTGGATTGAGGTGGGAGGGCGAGGCTCCCGCCGAGCCGATCGTGGTGAAGGAGGATTAATGCAATCAACTCGCGTTGTCGTCCTGTGTTTCGTTTCACTGCTCCTCTGTCGCATGGCGCTCGCCGCGCCCGACCGCCTGCCGGAGGGCAAACCGCTCCCGGTCCTCGCGTGGAGCGGCGTGCCGCAAGCGGAGACGAGCGCGGCCCGCTATCGCGAACTGGCCGACTGCGGGTTCACCCTCGATTTCTCCTCGTTTTCGGATCCAGAAAACGCGATCAAGGCGCTCGACGCCGCGAATGAGGCGGGCGTGCGACTGATCCTGAGTTGCCCGCAACTCGAATCGGACCCGGCCAAGACAGCAAACCGCCTGAAAGGCCACCCCGCCCTTGCGGGATACTTCCTCCGCGATGAGCCGGATACGACCGCATTCCCGACACTGGCCCGGTGGGCCGAACAAATCCGATCCGCCGACCCCGATCACGTCCTCTACATCAATCTCCTGCCCAACTACGCGACGACGGACCAGTTGCGGGCCGCCACTTACGCGGAGTATGTCGACCGCTTCGCGAAGGCCGTGCCGGCGGCCACGTTCCTCTCCTTCGACTTCTACCCGATCGTGGGCACGAGCGTGCGACCGAGCTGGTACGAAAACCTCGAGGTGCTCTCCGCCGCGGCCCGCAAGGCGGACAAGCCGTTCTGGGCGTTCGCGCTTTCGCTCCGCCACTTCGGCTACCCCGCCGCGACAATCGAGAACCTGCGCGAGGAGGTCTACAGCAACCTCGCGTACGGGGCACAAGGGATCCAGTACTTCACGTACTGGCAGCCGACGAGCTTCGAGTGTGGCGATTCGCCGATCGACGCGAAGGGCAAGCGCACGGCCGTCTACGACGTCGTCAAGCGGATGAACGCCGAGATCCGCGCGATCTCGCCGGTGTTCGAGGGTTGCAAGGTCCTCTCCGTCGTCCACACGGGCCAACATATCCCCGCGGGCACGCGGGCGTTCGAAGCCGCCGCGCCGATCAAGTCGGTCCACACGGAGGGGGACGGCGCGATCGTCTCCCGTCTCGCGAATGGCCCGCGCCAGTTCCTCGTCATCGTGAACCGCGATATAGCGCACGCGATGCCGACGACCGTCACGTTTAATAGCTCAACCGCGATCGATCGCGTCGACAAGGAGGGACAACTTCACCCGATCGACGGCGCGGCAGCGGATGCGAAGGTTGAGCCGGGCGATGCGGTGATCTTCAGTTGGGCCCCATCGCGTTAGCGCGTTCCGCGCCAGAGATCCTTCGCTGCGCTCGGGATGACAGTTACGCGTCTGATTGGGTTCGATCCGTTCGATCCGCGTCGTCGTCATCGGCCGATCTCCTCTGTTCGTCCCACGGGCGAGACTAACGGCCGGACCGCGAATGCGGAGCGGGAAAAGCAGGCGCCCATGCCACCCCAAATTGCACAATGGTTCCAATACGACATTCGCACCCATCCGGCGAAAAAACCGAAGTGACATCGGCCGCTTATTCCAATAGGATGCCGGCTTCCCGATGATGCGATGTCCCAACTGCTGGCGAGACGACGACGTGGCCGCCGCCCGTTATCGCTGGCAGGACATGCTGCTCCTGCCGCTGCTGATGTGGCCGTTCCGCTGCGCCTCGTGCAACCTGCGGTTTTACCTCCCGTTTTGGGCGGGCTCGCGGCCGCGAAAAAGTTGACGCACACCCGGACCCCCGTCATGGCGGACCTGCGCAATCCGAAGCTGATTTACGCCAAAGGCTTCCTGTTCCTGCTCTGCGGCCTCCTCGCCGCCGGGATCCTGCTGATGGAGCACCCGAGCTGGCGCGTGGCCCTGCTGCTGGGGATCGCCATCTGGGGGTTCGCCCGCTTCTACTATTTCGCATTTTACGTGATCGAGCACTACGTTGACCCGGAGTACCGCTTCGCGGGTCTCGGAGCGTTCGTGCAATACCTGTTGAGGCGCCGGCGTCAACGCCACGAGGACGAGCGTACCAGGAACGACCGCTGAAGCGGTCTGACCGGCGAGGGCCCGGGGAACTGGGTGCGGTCTACATTCCCAGTTCCGTCAACCCCGGATGGTCCTTCGGGCGCGGGCCCTGCGGTTGCCAGAGGAACTTGCGGTCTTCGGCGCGGATCGGCACGTCGTTGATGCTCGCCGCGCGGCGCCGCATCAGGCCGTTCTCATCGAATTCCCACTGCTCGTTCCCGTAAGCGCGGAACCAGTTCCCCGAGTCGTCGTGCCACTCGTACTGGAACCGCACCGCGATCCGGTTCTCGTGGAACGCCCACAGCTCCTTGATCAGGCGATACTCCAGTTCCTTGGCCCACTTGCGGCGGAGGAACTCGACGATCGCCGGCCGGCCCTCGAAAAACTCCGCGCGGTTCCGCCAGTGGCTGTCTTCCGTGTACGCCCCGGCCACCCGCTCCGGGTCGCGGGTGTTCCACGCGTCCTCGGCCATGCGGGCCTTCTGCGTCGCGGTTTCGAAGGTGAATGGAGGTAATGGGGGTCGCTGTGCCATCGGTTCACCCTGAGAGCTGAGGTCCCACCGTGCAGCCGGCACGCATGCGTGCCGCGGCTAAACGTTCCCGCCCCTGCATCGAACACGTGGATAGTTTACCATCCTCGCGGTGGGACCGAATCGCCTCATCCCGCAACGTGCCAGCAAATGGTTCGCGCCCGCCCGGGCGTTCGTCTGGGTCGCGCTGCTGCTGGGCATTCCCCTGGCGGCGGTCACCGCGCCGTTTCAGGCGCCGGACGAGCCGCAGCATTTCCTGCGCGCGTACCAGATCTCCGAGGGCGGGTTGCTTCCCATTCACATCGGGCCGCGGGGCGGCGCGGTGTTGCCGGTCAGCCTTGTCGATGTGCCGGATCGGTTTCAGCATTTGAGGTTTCATACCGAGCGCAAGACCTCGGGGCGGGACATTCGGGCGGCGATGGGCGTTCCGCTGGAGCCTGCGAACCGGGCGTTCATCCCGTTTGTGACCGCGATCTATTCGCCGGTCGGGTACGTACCACAGGCAATTGCCATCGGGATCGGTCGGCGGTTCGATCTGCCGCCGCTGGCGTTGATGTACCTGGCCCGGTGGGCCAACTTGCTGGCGTGGGTGGCGATGGGATACGTCGCGCTGCGGATCACGCCGGTTTGCGCGCGGCCGTTGTTTCTGCTGTTGCTGATGCCGATGTCGCTGTTTCAGGCGGCGTCGATGTCGGCCGACGCGACGACCAACGGGCTGGCCGTGTTGTTTGCCGCGGCGGTGATGCGAATCGCGCTGTCCCGCGAAGAGCGAACAGTCGGTGCACTCGCCTGGGCAGGGCTCACGCTCATCTCCGCAGCGCTAACGCTCACCAAGTTCGCTTACCTGCCGATCAGCGCCCTGGCCCTGCTGATCCCGGCGGAGCGATTTGCGGGCCGGAGCCGGCGGACGATCGCCCTTGCATTGTTCTTCGCAGCCAACCTCGCGGTGATTCTGCTTTGGGCTCCGCAGACGGGCGGATTGGATGCGGTCCTGCGGGAGGACGGCGATGCGAACGCCCGGGCGCAGGTCGCGTATCTGCGGAGCCACCCGACTGCCGCGATCCGCATCGCCACCGGGGAGATACTCGCTGATTCATGGCGGATGGTCCGGTCGTGCGTCGGCAGCCGGCTGGGATCGAAGGACGTTAAGCTATGGGGCGGGTTCATCGACGTCTACCTGGTCGCGATGCTGCTCGCCTGCTGGTCGCCAGACGAGGAGCTTAGCCCCCCTGCAACCGGAAAACTGCTTCTCCTGATCCTGATTCCGGTGGCCATTTCGATCGCGGGCATCGCGCTGTTGAATTACCTCTACTGGACTCCGGTCGGAGCGGGTCACATCGACGGCATGCAGGGGCGATACCTGATCCCCCTCGCGCCCGGGGTGCTGCTGCTCCTCTGGGGGCTCACCCGACGATTGCCCAAGCCGCCTTGGAATGGGGTCGCGCCGCGGAAACTCGACGCGATCGCGACGTCGATTGCGCTCGCGGGTGCGCTTTACGCGGTTTTTGCAGTCTATTTTCGATACTACGCAGGCTGATCTCAGAACGCGACAAGCACTGCAACGACAGTCACTTGCGACGGGAGACGACAAGGTGGGCCTGCGGTCCGACCGCTACGCGGATACAGAACGTACAATTATTTTTCTGCGGACTGTCAGAAACGCGACCCGATCCGCGTTTCTACTGATACGGAATCCCACCCCCGACCCGAATGGACGGACCTGAGGGGTGGGATTGGAATAGGAACGTGGACCATGGGACGCTGGACGGAACTGGCACTGAAGCTGGCACAGGCCAAGCGGCTGGGCGCGGGGGGCCCGGAGGCCGACGCGGTCATGCGCGAGCTGGCCCCGCTGGCCAACCAGACGGCCCGGCGGGTCCACGCCGCCTACGCCTCCCTGCGCAAGCAGCGGGCGGCCGACTTCGTCGCCACCGCCCCGGCCCTGGTCTGGAAGAAGATCGAGCGGTTCGAGGAGTGGTACAACCGCGAGCTCTCCCCCGCGGACCGGGCCGCCGCCGTCAAGGAATACTTCTCCGCCTGGTGCTACGTCGAGCTGCGGTATCGCTATCTCGACGCGGCCCGGGAGCAGTCGGAGGAGCAGCGGCTGCTGAGCCTCGCGCCGGACCGGCCGATCGCCGACCCGCGGTCGATGGACGACGACGAGGAGCCGTTTGAACTCCCGCCTGAGGAGATGGCGCGGGTCCGCGAGTGGGACCCGCTCGATGGCGTGATCCTCTTCTGCCTGACGGGCCTGTGGGACCGGCTGCCGGCCGGCCTGTGGACCAGTTGGCTGGAGCGGCTCGGCGTCGAGGAGCCGTTCCCGCCCCAGGCGTACCTGCGGGCGCCCAACACCAAGAAGCGGGCGGTCCTCGCCACCGCCCTGAACGTGAGCCGTGACGTCATCTACCAGCGGTGGCGGCGGCTGAAGACCCGTTTCAACGAGCAGATTCCCAGCACCGGAGCATTGCCATGATCGAGCGGATGAACGACGTCATCGTGTGGGACGGCTTTCCCCATCCCGACCCGGTGATGCGACATGCCTCGGTAACCGTGCAACTTGCTCCGCCCCTGTGGCGCCGCGTCCTGCACCACCTGATGGTGCAGGACGCGGCCCAGCGGGCTGGCTGGTCGAGCTGGCTGGGCGAGGCCGCCGTCGCAACGCTCCGCGACGCGCTCGAGCGCGAGCTCGCTCACGATGCGCCGCGCGCGGAACACTCCGTGCTTGCGCTCCCGGCCGAAGCGGTCGAGGCGATCCGCGCGACGCTCTGTGCCTCCTTCTGGCAGCCGCTGGCGATCTGGTTCGGTACCGGCGATTCGAAGTCGGATGGGTATTATCGGCTCATCCTGACCAACGGCGCCGTCGCCGTGCTTCGCCCCCTGCCCGCCGATCCCGCCTCCCTCCTCCTCGAAGACCTGTTTTTCACCCAATGCAAAACGAAGCTCGAGGGGGATGGTGCGCGCCGGCTGGGCGCGGTGGCGCAGGCGACGGACCGATACGCGACGTTCCTGACGCCGCATCGCGGCGACGCGAAGCACGGCGGTACGCGACGTATGCCGCGTCCGCATGGGATTCGCTTCGTCGAACCCCGCATTTGGAACGATCTGCCCGCCGCCCCGCCAGCCGCCCCCGCCCCGAACCCGACCCCATCCGAGTCAGCCGAGATCGTTGGACTGAGTCGCCTGTTGGACTCCGCCGCCGCCGGATCGAACGGCCTGCCCGCCCTGTCGAACCCGATCGCAACAACCGCCTCCCGGGAACTGCGAAATGAACTGGAAACCTGGACGAGATCGACGGCGGAACTGTCCGATCAATGCGAGCACGCGACGGAGGCCTACCGTGAAGAGCTATGCCTTGAATTGCTGGAAAACCGGATCTCCGCTTGGGCGAGGTTCGTCGCAATCGATGAGAAGTATAACGCCGCAATGGAGGCGGGCGATGTCGATGTCGAGTTCGCAGGGGAGATGGACGCGTTGCTGGCCGCCATGGAATCGTTCGACGAATCGCTTCAGACAACCGAATCAACGTGGGCGCCGATTGCCGCCCGCGTGGAACTGTTGAATAATTGGAAGAACCGCCTCGCCGCCCCCCACCGCCACGCCCTCCCCTGGTGGATGTCCGCCGCCCGCCCCTCCGGCGCCCGAGCCCGGGCGTCGTCTTACCTCCTCGGGTAATGGATCCAATGTTCCGGCAACAACTCGCGGAGGCGGGCAACGCGGCCGCCTGGCAGGCCGATAAGGGCGTCGAGGTTCCGCGGGTCGATCTGCGCCATCAGTTCGCGGCACCTGCCGCACGGCGGCAGCACGCCGGCCTCGCCCACCGCCACGATCGCGGCGATCTCGGTCTCCCGTGACTTGATCATCTCGGCGACCGCCGCATGCTCGGCGCAGATCCCGATCCCGCAACTCAGGTGCAGGCACACGCCGGTGTACACCCGCCCCGAGCGGCTTCGAATCGCCGCCGCCACCGTCCCGGCCGACATGTCCGGCCGCGCCAACGGCACCGCGCCCACGAGCCGCCGGGCGGCCGATATCAGCGGCAGGATCTCATCGGCCGGATGTGGGAACATATCGATCTGGTTTACCCGGCGAGAGCGCGTCCCTCAAGCCGGTCGCTGCTTGGGGCGGTCGCGCGTGGGCGGCTGCCGAATCCTCCCCGAAGCACAGCGCGCGAATGTGAACAGCGTGCTGGCCTCCGCAGCGGTCAGCTATCGCGACGGGTTGCTGATTCAATTGGCCTAAGCGCTTTGCACCTCGGGCCCGATCGAGTTGGCCAGACGCCCGTCGGGGGCGCGCGGGACCGCGAAGGAACTGGGGACGTTTCTGGGCTCCGTCCACATTCGCGCTGTCGCCGACGTCTACCAGAACATCGCCAAGAACTCGGACAAGCTGGACCGCGGCAACGTCGCCGAGTTCGACGACTTTCTCCGCTGGGCATCGGAGCCGGGGCGCCGCCGCGAGGAATTCGAGGCGGTGTTCGATTACGTCGCGGCCCGGGTAGCCGCAACGGCACGGCCGGTCCTGCCGATGCCCGCGCTCGACCTGTCCTCGCTGACCTTCTCCGCCGTCGTCGGGCTCGACCGCTACCAGGGCGAGGTTGAGCGGGTGAACGCCTTCGTGCAGTTGCTGGGCGAGAAGGGCCTCGTGGCCAAACGCGACCCGGCGGCAGGCGGCTAGCTATTCAAACCGAGCGGTTTTCAGGGATGGGAGGGGAAATGACCGGGTGTCACGGTTGGCAGGGGCTTCATAGTGGCACGGGTTTCCAACCCCTGAGCCCAGGTAGTCCGGGGCGTTGGCCGGTACTCCGGCCAAATCAGTTCGAAGCGTAGCGCTCCTTGAGCCCGTCGAGAACAGACTCGCTTCGCTCCGAGCTGATTCGGCCCGAGTACGGGCCGACGTCCCGGCGTACCGGGACCACGGGTTGGAAACCCGTGCCACAAAAGACGCTCAGTTCGGATCTTCCAGCCTGCAGGTGCAGCCCGGAAGGGCTGCACCACAAATGCTGACGATTTCCGCGGGCCGTTTTGGTCAGGGAGACGGCGGCTTCGTGTAGACGAAATAGAGGAACAGGAGGATCCAAGCCTTGACCAAGATGGCGGTCAACCCGATCGCGATTCGAGCGTCGGTCGACCAGCAGTCGTGATTCGGCGCCTGCGGCACCGGGGGTCCGTTCACAGGCATTTCTCCCATCACGGGCGAGCGTTCGGATCGCAACGGGCATTGTCTCATCGTCCGCAACCACCGCGATTATGGCGTTGAGCGTTTTTCCAATCCCGCGCGAGATTCGGATCGCCTCGGGGGACAGAAATGTCCCCGCTCGGTCGATCCGACGGCAGACAGGAATGATCTGCCCCACCCATTACCGTGGTTCGTACCCGAAGAACTCGTCGGAGGGATCGGAGGCATCGGGGTCGTAACGCCGGCTGCGGGCGCGGGTGACCAGGGCTTTGGTGACCGGCGGGGCGGGCGGGATGGACGCCGCGGGGGCCTCGTCCGGGTGCGGGGGGCGGGACCCAGTCGGGCGCGGGCGGCCAAGTCGGAGAGAGGTCGGTCGGGGGTTGGATGTCCTGGGCGTATTTTGGGCGATCGAACGCCTTCGCGTATACGTGATCCGAGAGCAGCAGCTCAAGGAGCCGGTGGGTGCGGGAATAGGGATTGTATCCGGTGCGGCGCTGTTCGCGTTGCTCGGGCGGCTCGGCATCGAGCGCCTCCTTGAACTGCTTGATGAGACTGTCGAGGAGGCCGGCCAGGGAGTTGACGTCTCTCATCCACGCCTCGTCCTTTTCCTTTGCGCGGCGGTACTGCCAAATTTTCGCCTCGGCTTCCTCGAGTTCGATTTGGTGCTGCTCGTCGTCGAGCTTGCGCTGCCGGCGCACCATGGCGGCGTCGGCGGAGCCGGGCTTGGGTGCGTCCATCGCGCCGGTCGCCTTGGCGACCTGCACGGCGACGCGGGCATCGCCCTTCTCGATCGCGGCGTTCATCGTGTTCAGCGCCCGGTTGGCCATGGCCAGCACGCGGGCGCGGCCGGAGTCGATGACCTCCTGCCGCCAGGCGTTGTAGGCGGCGGCAAAGCGGGCGTCGTCGCGGATCCAGCGGTGCAGCGTCCGGCGATCGACGCGGGCGGCACGCGCGGTATCCGCAATGCTGACGCCGGCGGTCAGGTGCTCCAAGGCGAGTTCCTGAATCGCGCTCAGCCCCGACCGGGGCCGCTTGACGGGCGGGGCGGTTTCGGCGGGAGGTTGGGCCGCCGCTTGAGGCGCGGGCTCGGACGCCCGCGTCGTGGGCGTTGACTCGATTGGGTTGGAATCTTCCGTCTGCATAGGTGCCCCTTTCCAATGAAATGTTATGTTAATGTTAGCATTTAAGGTTCCGCCAATCAAATGAAATATTCGTAATCTTAGGACGGAGAATCTAGCAATAATAAGACAAACGTCTCACTAAAAGCGAGACATTTAGGGACAAGTGAGACATTCGAGACACATGGGTGAGGCGGATTACCGGCGGGGAGAACCGCCGGGTTCGGGGCATCGTAGGGATTGCTTTGGCCGGCAGACTGAACCCGGCGGGGCCGGGGGTCCGATAACCAAATGGGTCGCGGATGAGGTGTCGGCTGGAGGGCGCGGGCTTCCCGTGGGGAGCTTGCGTGGTTTAGCATGCTTGATGGGCCGGGGGCGGTCGTCTACGCTATCAGGCCCAATGGAGTGCGGCGGGCGAATCGACAGCCCCCGGGCAGGGATGCCCGCGGCAGATCGGT
>DASXMX010000003.1:0-3185 GCA_036495445.1 Tepidisphaeraceae bacterium | reverse complement strand
AATCGCCCGCACGGCCGAGACGGCCGTGCCACAAGGCAACGCCAAAAACAAGCGTCACACCCATCGAATGCTCCGCAGTGCCGTGGAGCGCCAATGCGAGATCATTGGAGAAGCAATGACTCGACTGCGCGCCAAAAGTCCGGAACTCGTCGAACGGGTTACGGACTACCGCAAGATCATCAGTTTCCGCAACGTGCTGATTCATGGCTACGACACCGTCAGTGACGAGATCACTTGGCGCATCGTAGTTGAAAAGCTCCCGATCCTTCAGCGGGAACTGGAAGAGTTGTTGAAATCATAAATAACGCGAGGCGAGTAGATCACCCGATCTGCGCTAACGCGAGGGTATCTCCGAGCTGCGCCTTGAGCGCGGCGCGGAGGTGCTGGTGGACGGGCTGGGTCAGGCGCGGGTCGTCCGTGAGCAGGGCGAGGGCGTCGTCCTTGGCTTGTTGCAGCAGGTCCATCTCGGCGGTGACGTCGGCGAGCTTGAACTCGGGCAGGCCGTGCTGGCGGGTGCCGAAGAACTCGCCGGGGCCGCGGAGGGCCAGGTCCATCTCGGCGATTTCGAAGCCGTTGGTCGTGCGGGTCATGGCGCGGAGGCGCGAGTCGGTGATCTCGTTGGCGCCGTCGGAGATCAGGATGCAATAGGACGTCTCGCTGCCCCGGCCGACGCGGCCGCGGAGCTGGTGGAGCTGCGAGAGGCCGAACCACTCGGCGTTGTCGATCACGATCACCGTCGCGTTGGGCACGTCGATGCCGACCTCGATCACGGTCGTCGCAACCAGCACGTCCGTCTGGCGGTCGCGGAACGCGGTCATCGTGGCGTGCTTCTCGTCGGTGCTCATCTGCCCGTGCAAGACAGCCAGCCGCAGGCCGGCGAGCGGGCCCTTGGCCAATCGTTCGCTCTCCTTCAGCACGCTTTTGGCCTCGCCCAGCCCGTCATCATCGATCTGCGGCAGCACGATGTACGCCTGCCGCCCGGCGGCGATTTGCTTCCTGATGAACTCGTAGGCCTCGCCCGCCTGCTTCGACCGGACCCATTTCGTCTTGATCGGCTGCCGGCCCGGCGGAAGCTGGTCGATCGTCGTCACGTCAAAGTCCGCGAAGTAAGACAGCGCCAGCGTCCGCGGGATCGGCGTCGCGGTCATCACCAGATAGTGGGGCGAAAGTCCCTTGCTCTTGAGCACCGCCCGCTGGCGGACGCCGAGCTTGTGCTGCTCGTCCACGACAACGAGCCCGAGATTCGCGAACTCCACGTCCTCCTGGATCAGCGCCTGCGTGCCGACGGCGATGTGCAGCCGGCCTTCCGCCAGGTCTCTTAAGCGCGCGCCGCGGTTCTGTTTCTTCGTGCGATTCGTGAACAGGTCGATCGAGACGTTGGAGTCGCGGAGCAGGTTGCCGAGCGTGAGGAAGTGCTGCTCGGCCAGCACCTCGGTTGGCGCGAGCAGCGCCGACTGCAGCCTGTTCGCGACGCCGACGAGCATCGCGTAGACCGCGACGACCGTCTTCCCGCTGCCGACGTCCCCCTGCAACAGCCGGTTCATCGGCCGGCCGCCCTGCAGGTCCTTGGCGATCTGCCAGATGGCGTTCTGCTGCGCATCAGTCAGCTCGAAAGGGAAACGCTTTCGGATCCGCTCGTCCAGCAGTTTATCGAGCCGCATGACCGGCGCGGAGAGCCTGCCGTCGCGCAGCCGCTTGCTGATCCCCAGGCCAAGCTGCATCAGCATCAGCTCGTCATAGATGATGCGTCGGCGGGCCTGCATCGCGTCGCGGAGGTTCGAGGGACAGTGGATCCGGCGGTACGCCTCCCGCCGGCCCGGCAAGCTCCGCGAGGCGAGCATCGGCTTGTCGAACCACTCGTGAACCTCCGGCAGCAGCGCGTCGATGTTCTCCCGCACCATCCGCTCGATCGCCTCGGACGGGAGCTTCAGCGTGGCCGGGTAGATCGCGCGGAACTTCGACTCGGTGATCTGCAGCGTGTCCGAATCGACCACTTCCCAATGCGGCTGCGTCATCTGCGGGAACTGGCGGAAGAACTTCACTTTGCCCTTCAGCCGGATCGTCACGCCCGGGATGATTTTCCCGCGGAGGTAGGCGCCATTAAACCAGACGAGGCTCAATCGGCCGTGGCCGTCCTCGACCGTCGCCTCAAACCGCGGCCGCGGGCGCGAGGGGATGTAATCGACGGCGCAGACGGTGCCGCGAACGGTCTGAATCGGGCCTTCGGTGAGCTGGTCGATCTTGAGTTCGGCGGTCTCGTACTGGTAGTCGCGGGGAAAGTATTCGAGCAGGTCGCCCAGCGTCTGGACGCCCAGGTGCTTGAACGCCTTCGCGCGAGTCGGCCCGACGCCGGGGAGCGTGTCGATGGGCCACTCGTGCGCGGAAGTTGAAGGCGTTGCGGTTTGCGTCATGCGTCGGTCGTCCCCCGCCCCCGCCTCATTCTTTCTCGCTCCATCCTTCTTGCCCGATCAGCTTCACGAACCGGCACGGGCAGATGTCCGTCACGGCCAGTTCGGTTCCCGCGCGGCGGACTTCGATCAGCATCTGGTCGTCGGCCGGACCAATGGGCAGGACGGCAAGGCCGCCGTCTTTCAGTTGGCCCAGCAGCAGTTCCCGCGGGAGCTGCGGGGCGCCGGCGGCGATAAGGATCCGGTCGAACGGCGCCTCCTCGGGCCAGCCGAGCGTGCCGTCTCCATAGCGGAAGTGGGTGTTGCGCAGGCCCAGGTCCATCAGCCGTTCCCACGCGGCGTCGAGCAGCGGCTTGACGCGCTCGATCGAGTAGACCTGCCCGGCCAGCTTCGCCAGGACGGCGGTCTGGTAGCCGCTGCCGGTGCCCAGTTCCAGCACCTTGTGCCCGGGCCCCACGTCGAGGCGCGCGGTCATCAGCGCGACGATGTGCGGCGTGCTGATCGTCTGCCCGTGGCCGATCGACGCGGTGCGATCCGCATACGCCTCGGCCTTCGATTCGCCGGGAAAGAACTTCTCGCGCGGGACGGTCCGCATCGCATCCAGGATGCGCGGGTCGCGGATGCCGCGTTCGACGATCTGCTGCTGGATCATGCGCTCCAGCGGGCTCGATTTGGTTAACTGCTTCACGGCGACATTGTACGCGAGATGTGCGGGGAAAGCTTGTCTTGTGGCACAGCCGCCCTCGGCTGTGGTCCGACGTCGGGCAGAGATCGGAG
>DASXMX010000002.1:0-18505 GCA_036495445.1 Tepidisphaeraceae bacterium | reverse complement strand
GGGGATTCGTCATTGAGGTGAGTTATCCGTTTTTCAACACAATCCGCTCCAGCGTATTGCCCACGTCCTCGCACCCGTCGATGGCGTTCTCGATCAGGTCGTACAGTTCCTTCCACTTGATGACTTCGAGCGGATAGATGTCCCCCCGGAACAGGCGGCTCATTGCGGCGTGGTGGTTGTCGTCGCCGAGGCTTTCCTTGTGGTGGATCTCGATCAGCGCGTCGCTCAGCTCCGAGAGCTTGCGGCTCTTGCGGAGCCGGCTCACCGCCTCCTCCAGCGTCACCGTCGCGCCGACCAGCACGTCCGCCTGTCTCAAAAACATCGGCTCCATCTTCTTGATGTGAAACAGCGGAAACCGCTTGGCCAGGGCGTCCACCGCGTCGATGATGTCGTCCAACTCGCCGACCAGCGCGTGGATGTCCTCGCGGTCGAAGGGGGTAATGAACGTCCGGTCGAGCCGGTCGAGCGCCTGGTGGGCCAGTTCGTCGGCGGCGTGTTCCTCCTCGCGGATCCGCTGGATGGAACTGGTGATGTCCGGGAACTTCTGCGCCAACTGCCGCAGGTCCTCGGCCGATCGCACGACGTGGCGGGACATCCCCTCGAACAAGTCGAAGAAGACGGTGTCTCGCGGGAGCAAGTTGAACATGGAGATCGACTCCGCCACCGCCCCGACTCAGATACTCGGATCCGATCCCGCGGCGGCCTCTCTTCAGTTTAAAGACTTAGCAAAGATTGCGCTAGGGCTCCGTAAAGGGGCGGGATTGTATGGACCGACCGCGACCGTACGCAACTGGCCGCGCCAATGCGACAGATCGCCGCGCGACGCACTGTCGTCCGCCCCGTCGGCCCTTCGCGAAATTGTCGCCCTGCCCGTGCTGAAAACGCGACCGGAAGTTTTCTCGCCGCGAGTGCTTCCGCCCCGGCTTTTCAACTCCCTGTCGCGCCAATCCGTGGATAACTTGGCTCTCGCCAGACGACCGATTCGGTCCGCCGGAACTTTCGTGCTACCGTAACTCCCGCTTCACTGGACATTAAGAAACGCTCCCTGAAACTTCACACAGCATTTGGTGATTCAAGGCTTGATAGACACAATATGTTGTGTATATTCAATCCAGTTCGCCGATATTGCTTCCGGCGACCGTGAAAGAAAGAGCCGGCGGCCAGACCGGGAAAAGTTCGGCATCGTGGTTGCTCAATCTGACGGGCGGTCGCATGCACGATTGAGCGCGGGAAACAGACCGGATCGAGGCCGTTATCCGGAAGGACGGGAAGTAACCAATGGGCGTCCTCTGCGACACGCAAATCCGCGAACTGATCGGCATCGAGCCGTTCCAGGAAAACACCAAACGCCTGGGCAAGATCAGCTTCGGCGTCTCCAGCTACGGGTACGACCTGCGGGTCGGCTCGGTCTTCAAGATCTTCACCAACGTCAACTCCGAGGTGATCGACCCCAAGCGGTTCAGCGAGCGGTCGTTCGTGACGATCGACACCGACGAAACGGGCAAGGACCACGTCCTGATCCCGCCCAACTCGTTCGCGCTCTGTGAAACGGTTGAAGTCGTGAGCATGCCCCGCGACACGCTGGCGATCTGCGTCGGCAAGAGCACGTATGCCCGCTGCGGCATCATCGTGAACGTGACGCCGATCGAACCCGAATGGCGCGGAAAGATCACGCTGGAAATCAGCAACACCACCCCCCTGCCGGCCAAGATCTACGCCAACGAGGGGATCGCCCAACTGGTGTTCCTCAAAGCCGACCGGGTGTGTGCCGTCAGCTACGCCGACAAACAGGGCAAGTACCAGGACCAGGTCGGCCTGACGCTGCCCAAGGTAGATTAGTCATTGGTCCCTTGTCCCTTGCAAAAACAAGGGACAAGGGACAAGGGACAAGGGACAAGGGACAAAGGACGAGTCGTGCACGTCGCCCCGAGCATCCTGAAACCCACGTTTGCGAGCCTGCTCCTGCTGGTCGCTATGGGGTGCCAGCAGCAACATCAGGGATTCTCGGAGGCCGAGAAGGCCGACATTCGCGATTCGTGGTACCCGAAGTCGCAGCAGGTGATTCAGCCCGGGTCGACGGAAGTGGCAGAAGGCGCGGCGCCGCTGATTTACCAGGTGCCGACGGCCGGAAATGTCCAAGTAACCGACACCGCGACGGGCCAGCCGCTGGCGATCGCGTCGGTCCCTCACGGCACGATCATCCGCATCGACCAGGAAAAGGGCATTTACGCCGGCTCGCGCCAGCTTCGCCCAGGGCCATTGGAGCCCGGCCAGCGATATGGAATCCAACTGGCCGTGCCGCACACGAACGAGTGGCAGAGCCGCGTCGAGGCGCCGCGCCCCGCCCCGCCGCCCGCGACCCGGCCGGCGAACGAGAAACAGAATAGTGGACCGTTGTTCTGAAATCCGGAGACCAACGATGCGCTTCGCAACGAAGTTCACAACACTCAGTCTGATGAGCCTTTTGGCCGCGATCGCGGCCGGCTGCCAGGGCCGGGCCGCCATCCCGGCCGGCGCGCACCTCGAGCAGTCGGGCAGCGGCGGTTTGAGCTACACCGCCAACCAGGCTGGCGACGCCTACGTGCTCGACGCCGACAAGAACGCCAAAGTCTTCGAAGGTCATATGAATAACGGGGACCAACTGGTGGTGAACCCCGATCAGGACCGGATCGTCCTGGCCGGGAACAACGCCGAACATAGTGTCAGTTTGAAGCCCGGTCATCGTTACGAAATCTACTTCACGCCCGCACAGTAACTGTCGGCGGGTGAATGAGGTAAATTCAGCCCTGCCGGGAATCCCGCGGCAGGCTGCGGGGACATATTGTCTGGCGGAGGTCTGTCGGCGGAACGGGCGCGTGCCCTTCCCCTTACCATCGCAGTCCCTGTCGGGTTCCGAAACCGGGAGTCAAGCAAGATGAAAAGCGTAGCGCAAACGTTCAGCGGGGTGTTGTTGAAGGCGGCGTTGCCCGCCCTCGCGGTGTGCGGGTTCCTCACGACGATGTCGGGCTGCGCCCGTCCATATGGCGTGCCCGCGTTTACGCAACTCGTCGCCGAGGCGCCGGCCGGAAAGACGGCCTCGTTTCAGGCGCCGGACGACGGGAGCGTCTGGGTCGGCGGCCCCGGCCATCCGGGCCAGCCGCGGTACATCGTCTACAGCGGCCTGATTCGCCGCGGCGAAGTCCTCACCGTCGATCAGTCGTCCGGACGGTTGCTGCTCAACGGCAGGCCCCTCGACGCCACGATCGAAGGCGGCAACAAGGCCTTCTATCAGGTCTGGTACCAAGAGGCCTTTTACGACTGGTATTGAACCCGCGCTGGCGCCCGCCCCGGCTGGCGCGCGTGGGTGAGTGGGAAGTCCCAGGAGCATTTGATGACACGTTCACCGATTGATTCTCTTGCCGGCGCGCTTGCCGCTTTGCTGCTCCTGAGCGGCTGCGCGCCCCAGCAGCAACCGCCGATGACGACGGAACAGGCGCTGACCCCGGCTCCGGGCCAGGCCATCTCCGTCCCGCCGGGCGCCCGGCTGATTGCTTACGGGCATTATCCGCTCGCCCCGTTCGCCCTGCCTTCCGAAGGCGGCATGGTTTACGTCTACGACACGGACGCCAATCGCGTCGTCTTCGTCAACTCCTATCCCCCGAACCCTTCCACCACGTCGGGGGACCTGACCCAACTCTCAAAGAATTCGTTGGATCCGACGCATAACTACAGCGTTTACTACTTGCCATCACAAACAACCCCCGCCTCCCGACCGTCGGGAGCGGGTCAATACTGAAGCGGAGCTCACGGGCATTTGGATTCCCACCGCGGCGCGGTGGGCTTTCGAAACGAGCGACGCAAACGGAAGGGCGAGGTCATGGAACGACCTCGTTCGGTAGCGCCACGGTTTTTCCGGGAAGGAAGCTGTCATGAAGATCACACGCCGATTCACCACCGCAGGGCAGGACCCGTTCGCGACCGTCACGTATGAGAAGCGGACCAGCCGGATCAGCAACCCGGACGGGTCGGTCGTCTTCGAGATGAACGACGCCGAGATCCCGTCGCAGTGGTCGCAGCTCGCCACCGACATCATGGTGAGCAAGTACTTCCGCAAGGCGGGCGTCCCGTTGCGGGATGAACGCGGCGAGATGGTCCGCGACGGCGCGGGCAACGTGGTCACCGGCCCGGAGAAAAGCGCCAAGCAGGTCATTCACCGCCTGGCCGGGTGCTGGCGCGAATGGGGCGAGCGGAACCGCTACTTCGACACTGCCGAGGACGCCCAGGCGTTCTACGACGAGATCGCCTACATGCTGCTTCACCAGATGTGCGCCCCGAACAGCCCGCAGTGGTTCAACACGGGTCTGAACTTCGCCTACGGGATCACCGGCCCGGCCCAGGGGCACTTCTTCGTCGACCCCAAGACCGGGCAGCTCGCCAGGAGCAAGGACGCCTACACCCACCCGCAGCCGCACGCCTGCCAGCCGTACCGCGCGCCGATCTCGACGCCGCACGGCCCGATCCCGATCGGGAAGATCGTCAACGACCGGCTGGTCGGCATGGAGGTGTACGACGGCCGCGACGGCGGCGCCGGCACCACCCGCGTCGTCGCCGTCAAGTTCAACGGCGACAAGCGCGTCCTCCGCGTCGTGCTCGACGACGGCGGCGTCGTCGAGGCGACGGGCGACCACCTCGTCTACGCCAAAGACTCCGACGGCCTCTCGGGCCGGTGGGTCCGCGTCGACTCGCTGGTCCCGGGCATGGCGATGATCCGCGTCGTCCGCGACCGCCAGGCCGAAGAGCGCGCCACGGCCGCCGGGGAGGGCGACACCGCGGTCAAGGTGCGCTATCGCACGTTGAGAGAAGTCACCATCAAGCGGATCGTCGACGCCGGCATCCAGCCCGTCTATGACATCCAGACCGAGTCCGGCCAATACCTCTGCGACAACGTCATCGTCCACAACTGCTTCATCCAGAGCGTCAGCGACGACCTGGTGAACCCGGGCGGCATCATGGACCTGTGGACCCGCGAGGCCCGCCTCTTCAAATACGGGTCCGGCACCGGCTCCAACTTCTCCCGCCTCCGCGGCGAGAACGAGCCGCTCTCGGGCGGCGGCAAGTCCTCCGGGCTGATGTCGTTCCTCAAGATCGGCGACCGCGCCGCCGGGGCGATCAAGTCCGGCGGCACCACCCGACGGGCCGCCAAGATGGTCTGCCTCGACCTCGACCACCCCGACATCGAGCAGTTCGTCAACTGGAAGGTGCGCGAGGAGCTCAAGGTCGCCGCCATGGTCGAGGGCCTCAAGGTCCTCCCCAAGGACCAGCAGGAGCTCGCGAAGAAGCTCGGCCTCAAGCTCGACTACGACTTCAACGGCGAATCCTACTACACCGTCTCCGGCCAGAACTCGAACAACTCCGTCCGCATCCCCAACCGCTTCTTCAAGGCCCTGGAGGAGGACGGCGACTGGACGCTGAGTTGGCGGACCAACGGGAAGGTCGCCAAGACGATGAAGGCCCGCGACCTGTGGGAGCGGATCGCCTTCGCCGCCTGGCGGTGCGCCGATCCCGGCGTGCAATATGACGACACCATCAATAGCTGGCACACCTGCCCGCAGTCGGGCCGGATCAATGCCAGCAACCCGTGCGTGACCGGCGACACCCGCGTCCTCACCCCGGGCGGGATCTGGCGGCGGATCGACCAGATGATCCACCTCCCGGCCCGCGTCGTCACCAACCTCAACGGCCAGGCGATCCACGCCACCGAGGGCGCGTTCCCCACGGGCGTGAAGGAAGTCTTCGAGCTCCGCACGGCCGGCGGGTACAGCGTCAAGCTCACCGCCGACCACAAGGTCTGGACCCGCACCCGCGGCTGGGTCGAGGCCCGCGACCTGCTGGCCAGCGACGAGGTGAAGCTCCCCAGCAAGCCGGCTTGCGTGCAGGAGATCGGCGAGCCGCAGGACGCCCGCTTCTTCCAGCTTCTGGGCCTGTTCCTCTCGGACGCCAACGGCTCGCTCGGCTGGCTCAAGCTCGACGCCTGCCTGCGGGACGCCGCCCAGGTGGACGACTTCGCCCGCTACGTCTGCGAGCAATGGGGCGAGCGGCTCTACGCCGACGACTACTTCAACCGCGAGATGGCCGAAATGGAGGAGGAGGGCGCCGCGGGCGGCAACACGCTCACCGCGACCCTCACCAACCGCCGCCTCCTCAGCCGTCTCAAGGCCTTCGTCCGCACCGAATGGGGCGAATCGCGCCTGAGCGATGAGGCCTTCACGTCAGGCCTCGCCGCGCAGAAGCACCTCCTGCGCGCCCTGTTCACCGCGGACGCGACGATCCAAAACGGCTCACTCGAATTGGCTTCCCCCACCCGCGACATCCTCGAAGACATCCAGCTCCTGCTGCTGGGCTTCGGGATCCGCTCTTCGATCCATGCGGAAACCGACGGCGGAGCCGTCGTCAGCGGAGCGCTGCCCGATCGGCATGCTAATCATGGTCCGCGCGACGACAGCAACTCGGCGCGCGGCGACGCAGAATCCAAGCGCCACGGCCTGCGTATCGATCCGGGCAGCCTCCGCTTGTTTGGCAAACACGTCGGCCTGCTGCCGGGCCGCAAGCTCGAGCAGCTCGCCGGCGCGATCAGCTTCGCCATCGCCGCCCCCCCGGATGCGAACTACGACCGCGTCGCGTCCCTCAACCCGCTCGGGCAGCGACAGGTCTTCGACCTCACCGAGCCGGTCACCCACTCGTTCATCGCCAACGGGCTGACGGTACACAACTGCTCGGAGTACATGTTCCTGGACGACACCGCCTGCAACCTCGCGTCGTTCAACGTGCTGACGTTCTTCGACGCCGAGGCGCGGCGCTTCGACGTCGAAGGCTACAAGCACGCGATCCGGCTCTGGACGATCGTGCTGGAGATCTCCGTGCTGATGGCCAGCTTCCCCAGCGAGGAGATCGCCCGCCTCAGCTACGAGTTCCGCACGCTGGGCCTGGGCTACGCGAACCTGGGCGCGATGCTGATGCAGGCAGGGATCCCGTACGACAGCGACAAGGGCCGGGCGATCTGCGCCGCGCTCACGTCGATCCTCACCGGCGAAAGCTACGCCGCCAGCGCCGAGATGGCCCGCGAACTGGGCGCGTTCCCGGGTTATGAGCGGAACAAGCACGACATGCTCCGCGTCATCCGCAACCACCGGAGGGCGGCCTACGACGTGATCCGTGACAGCCGCAGCCGCAAGGCCGCGGGGGATTACGAGCAGCTCCCGATCCCGCCGGTCGGTATCGACGAACGGCAGTTCGCCGACAACGACCCGATGGCCCCCCGCTCGCTCCTGAGCGCCGCCCGCGAGTGCTGGGACCGCGCGCAGCAACTGGGCGAACGCCACGGCTACCGCAACGCCCAGGTCAGTGTGATTGCGCCGACTGGAACTATCGGCTTGTTAATGGATTGCGATACAACAGGGGTTGAGCCCGACTTCGCCCTGGTGAAGTTCAAGAAGCTGGCCGGCGGCGGGTACTTCAAGATCGCCAACCAGTCCCTCCGCCCCGCCCTGGTCAACCTGGGCTACGAGCCGGAGCAGATCCATGACGTCCTGCAGTACGTCATGGGCACGCTCACGCTCCACGACGCACCGCACATCAGCTACGAGCGGCTCGAACGCATGGGCTTCACCCGCGAGGAGCTCGACAAGATCGAGGCCGCGCTGCCCGGCACGTTCGAGATCAGCTTCGCCTTCAGCCCCTGGAGCCTCGGCGCCGACCTGATGAAGCGGCTCGAGATCCCCGAGGCCGAGTGGCAGGCGCCGAATTTCAACCTGCTCCGCCGGCTCGGCTTCTCCAAAAAGCAGATCGACGAGGCCAACGACCGGATCTGCGGCGTCGGCACCGTCGAGGGGGCGCCGCACCTCAAGGACGAACACCTCCCCGTCTTCGACTGCGCCAACCGGTGCGGCAAACGCGGCGAGCGGTTCATCGCCGTCGAGGGCCACATCCGCATGATGGCCGCGGCCCAGCCGTTCATCAGCGGCGCGATCTCCAAGACCATCAACCTCCCCAATGAGGCCACGCTCGACGAGATCAAGAACAGCTACCACCTGAGCTGGCGGCTCGGCCTCAAGGCCAACGCCCTGTACCGCGACGGCTCGAAGCTCAGCCAGCCGCTGAACGTCAAGAGCGACGAGGACCTGGAGAAGGTCGAGGAGGACGACGAGGAAAACGTCGCCGCCGCGAAGGACGAAGTCGCAACGGACGTCGCCCGCGCCGCGGCCGTGGTCTCCGCGATCGATGATTCCCAATCCGCAATCAGCAATCCGCATTCAGGAATCTCCTCGGATAATCTCGCCCCCCTCGCCCCCGCCCACACCCACATCGTGGAGAAGATCGTGGAGCGGATCGTCGAGCGGCCGCTGCGCCGCCGCCTGCCCGACACGCGGCACGCAATGACGCACAAGTTCGACGTCGCCGGCCACGAGGGCTACATCACCGTCGGCCTCTACGAGGACGGCCAGCCCGGCGAGGTCTTCGTCCGCATCGCCAAGGAAGGCTCCACGATCGGCGGCCTGATGGACACCATCGCCACCCTCGTCTCCGTCTCCCTCCAGTACGGCGTGCCGGTCGAGTCCCTCGTCCGCAAGTTCGAACACGTCCGCTTCGAACCCAGCGGCATGACCCGCAACCCTGAAATCCCCATCGCCAAAAGCCTCACCGACTACATCTTCCGCTGGATGGCGATGGAGTTCGTCCCGGGCTACCGCGCCGCCCACGCCCCGAAGAGAGAAAAGCGACGCGGCGACGCGGAGACGCGGGGACACGGGGAGGGTTCAGGGTTCGGGGTTCAGGGTTCAGGCGCGGAACCGCAGCTCGCCCCCACGGACGAGTCTTCACTCAGTCCTCAGTCCTCAGTCCTCAGCACTCCCCGCAAGGGCAACGGCCACGGCCCCCGCATGGACGCCGACACCGCCCAGCCCTTCGCCTACACCGACCAGGAACTCAAGGACGCCCACAGCACCCACCTCCAAGCCCCCGAAGTCGGCGGCCCTACCCCCAGCGGCGCCAACCTCCGCCTGGCGATCGTCGTCGACCCGCTCAGCCAACAAGGCGCCAACCTCCAAGCCGACGCCCCCGCCTGCGACGTCTGCGGGAGCATTACTGTCAGATCTGGTACCTGCTACAAGTGCCTGAATTGCGGGAATTCGATGTGGTGCAGCTAATGGCCGACACTTCACTGAAATCTAAACGGCCGCGTAGAACGAGCGAAGCGTCATTGGAAACGCCAATCTTTCTGGGAGCGAGTTACCGCGCTCAGCAGCGCGCTCTGGGATGGGATCTGATAGGCCTCTCGGACGTGATCAGCGTTCCAGTGCTGCCTCAGCCATTACAGTGGCTTTCTCTCGCGTTCGCGATCCCGCAGACGACGCTCCGCAATAACCAACCCTTTCAGGTGCGAGCCAGAGACGCCGCTCGTCCGGAGGTGTTCGCAAAGTACGACGTAAAGATGATGGACAAATCAGATCGGCAACAGCCCCCTCCGACCAATGGGGGCGGGCTCAAGTCTCTCTCTGAAGCTGAGCCGAAGTTGGTGCTTCCGGACTTCTATTTGCCATCTGATGGCCCTCGAAGCCGGTCACACCGATTCATGGTCTTGCCATGCCCGCCTCTGATGCTCACGGAGCCGGCGCGGATTCTGATTGAATACTGTACCGATAAAGAGTCGCTTCAAATTGGCAGCTTCGACGTGGCGTTCCAGCCGACTCCGCCCATCTCGGAGGAGGAGCGGCGAGCCATCATAAGCCGCCCGGGTGCAATCCGCTTCGTGGACCTATTCATATCCTGCCCAAAGTGCAACGCTCGTCTCACACTTTTCAAATCGCTGAATCCCGGTGAGAGGCCGAGCGGCGTTCTGGGTGAAGCGGTCGCTATCGAAGAAGCGCCTGACGTTTGGGCATGCGACTGTGGATCTGCGCGCGTATCGCTGACTTATCTAAAACTCGGGTTACACAACGCGTTCCGTACCGGCGCCGTAACGCGAGACCCGCGTCCTCTAAAACTGACCCCACTTTACGAGCGCGGTGCGATTGAAACAATTCTGGAAAGGTACTTGGCAGTTATTCTGGGAGAGCCCACAGAGGAGGCCGTGCAGCAGTTTTTGCAGGAGAATCCGATACTCTGGTCGTTCCTTTCTCCGGTCAAGATTCTTCACAAGCCTCCAGTACTCACAAAGAAGAGGGCAGACTTCGGAATTCTAAGCGCCGGACGGGTTCTTTACCTGATCGAAATAGAAAAACCGCAGACAAGGCTCGTGAGGAAGTCAGGAGGGGTGAGCGCTGAGTTGCAGGCCGGGCTGGATCAAATCCGGGACTGGCGTGTGATCGTAGGTAATCACCGCGGAGCTCTGTTGGACGAGCTCGGCTTCAAGTCGGACGAAGTGGATGACGTTCGGTTCCTGCTGGTCGCTGGGCTCGCCCAGCGGACGCCCAAAGAAGGTAATACGCTTCTTCGACGTAATCCCCCAGCGGAAGCTCAGCTGTTTTGCTTTGATGAACTCGCGGCCTTTCTGCACCGGATCGCCGGTGAGTTGTCGACACTCTGAGCCGTGACATACGTGCAATAAGTTCGATTCCATTATGACTGATATACGATTGGAAGGAAAAAATGGAGAGAAGAACGCGGGGCTAAGTGGAGAAGGAGAATGAAAGGGTAACATCCAGAGTTCGGTGAAAAGTCATGGATTATGTTGTCGTGATCGAGAAGGCCGACGACGGCAGTTACTCGGCCTACGTCCCCGACCTTCCCGGCTGCGTCGCCTGCGTCGCCTGCGGCGACACGCCGGAAGAGGTACGGACTGCGATCAAGGAGGCCGTCGCCCTCCACATCGAGTCGCTCCGCGACCACCGCGAGCCCGTGCCGCCGCCGACGGCGATGACCGATGTGGTGCATGCGGCGTAGGGGCGGATCATGCGGAGCGTTGCCGCCGAACAATTCCTCGCGTGGGCCGCGGAGCACGGAATCGGCCCGGACGAGCGTTACCCGCATTCGAATAGCTTTGCGTACCTTCCCCCGCCGAACGAGTGGCTTGCGCTGGACGCACCGACGGAAACGCTCGGCCTGATTCCCTTTCTGTCCGACGTGCTGGACGGGATCGGCGAGTGGCAGGAATGCCTGGTCTGGCACCGCACCGGGCCTTGGCCAGACTACTCGGGCGAGGACGATCCTTGCGCGTCCCTCTACAGTTTCATGTTGGGCGGAGCCGGCATCCCGCTTGGCTTCGATGGCGCAATCGCTTTCGGCCGCTCCGACAGGCACCGCCTCATCGCCGCGGCCGCCGCGCCCATCCTCTTCGGCCGCACCGTCTGGGAAGACGTACTGCTCTTCCCAGATCATGGCAAGCTCTTCTTGCAGTGCGACCACCACCAAGACGTCACGCTCACGTTTTCGGAGCCCCCGCTCGCGGAGCCATTCATGCTGCATATGCGGGAACGTGGTCATGAAGTGGACGATTGACAGAACCCACAACGGGGAAAGCACCAATAGCTGTTCGAACGGGCGAAATGCTGCCTCCCAAGACTTACTTTCGCGAGCTCTACGACCGCTTCGGCTACCCGCTGACCCGTCGCGACGCCGTGCCTGAAGCGGCGATCCGAACCGCCGAGCGACGCCTCGGCGTTCGGGTCCCGCGCGTGCTTCGGGACTACTACGCGATCGCCGGCCGGAAGCGCCGGTTCGCGGCGTCGCACAACCGGGTCCTTCCGCCACGCGAGTGGGTCGTAGACAGGAATCGCCTTGTGCTCATGGACGAAAACCAGGTCGTCGTCCGATGGGGCGTGTCGCTGCGAAACCCCGACGCGGCCGACCCGCCCGTCTCACAGGGCGTACACGGCGACGCGATCTCGTGGTACCCCGAACACCGCCGCTGTTCGGTCTTTCTCGCCGTCATGCTCTGCTACAACGCCGTGAGCGGCGGGTTCCGCTTATGCGCCAAAGCCGAAGTCGCGGACCACGCCGGCTACCGTTTCGAAAAACAGGGCTGGACGTTCTACGGCGAAGTGAACTCCTTGCGGGCCTACGCCCGCTGCGGTCAGGTCCTCTGCCTCCTTCCCCCCGGCGACCTGCCGTTCATGAACAAATGGTCCGTCCTGATCGGCGGCAAGACGAAGTCGGACCTACAGGAAATCGCCGACGAGGTCGGGCTCGCCATTGATGCATAATCGCATGCCGGTGCGCGCAGGGCTCGTCGCTCAGGCGACCACCCGGATGCCGGGCACCTCCTCAGTTCGCCACCATCTGGTGCGTGTCCAGTTGAACGGTCACAAGGTCGAACCGCGACTGGCGCAGTGAGGCGGCGCCGACCTGGTGGAAGCCGATCTTGAGCTGGTCGGGCGTCGCGGTGACCCGCAGATACCCGTAATTCGTGTCATCGTACTTTTCCAGCAGCAGCTCGGTGTCGCCATCGCCCACTTTGACGGCGGGCTTGTTTTCAAGATATCCGACCCTGCTGCCGTTCAACGGCTCCTGCGCGGGCTGGCCCCGCCTGGCCTGGACCACCCGGTTGACGTGATGCCCGCCGTCGCCGCAGACGACGAATGGCACGTCGTAGGCGTCCTTGCCGAAGCCCTTCACGGTCCGCGTGTATCGTTGATAGTTGTGCGCGTGGCCCGAGAGGAACGCGTGCGGGTAGACGCCCTGCTCCTTACAGATCGTGTCGATCTGTCGGAGCATGTCGGAGCTGCTCCCGTGGTTCCCACCGGCCCCGGCGCCCTTGGGCGGCGAGTAGCTGAACGGCGGATGGTGCACGGCGAGGATCACCGCACCCTTGTATTTCTCCTTCACGATCCGCTCGAGCTGGGCGCCCAGGTATTCGAGTTGGATGTCCGGGACGGTCGGCCACCTGCCATTTTCACTCGAGATCACGCCGGGATCTTCCAGCGCGTTGCTGAACAGCCCAATGATCCGGACGAACGGCGCATCCAGCGTGAAGTAGACGCCCGGCTGCGTCATCGCGGTACGGTGCAGCGAGCGGGCCTCGGGCGTAATGACCACTTGCTCGGCGCAGAAGTTCCGCGCGAAGATCGTCAGCGGCTCCGACCCGACCGGCGTGCCGGGCACGACGAACGAGTCGTGGTTTCCCGGGATCGCGAAGATCGGCGCGGGATAATTGCGGAACGGGTCGTAGAACTCGTCATAGTAGTATTGCGACTCGCCGAAGTCGTAGACGACGTCGCCCAGGTGGAACAGGAACGCGGGCCGGTCCGACCCCTGGGTCGTCTCGCAGTCGGCGGCGAGTTGTGTCGCCACCGCCACCTCGTCCTTGTACATCCCGGCATTCGACGCGCCCGAGTCGCCCAGCGCATGAAACACGATCTGCTTCTGCGCCGCAATTTGTTCCACGACCTGGGGCCCGTGGGCGCCCAAGGCTAGCTCAAGCGTGAACAGGTCGTCCGGCTTGCCGCGGGCGGGATCAAACCCGACCGCGTCCTTGGCCAGCAGTTGTTGAATCTGCTTGTACACTTGGGTGTCCGACGGGTGCTTGGTCGCGAACACCGTCGGGACGACCGATCGCACGCCTTCGTTGAAGGCGGGTTCCCGGAAGATCGGACCCGCTAATGGAGCGTTCGCCTCGCGCGGCATGGTGACCCGCCCTTCCTTCGCTGAAGCCCTTTTTGCAGACCTGCCCCCGGCGCCCGGGGAAGAACGAAGCGAGCTTAGCAAGTTCATCACCCTTGCCGTACTCAATTCCGCCGCTTTAGCTGACGCAAAACGCGTCCTTAACCGAGTAATAACCAGCGTTCAGCCGATCGAACGCCGATGACCGCGTGCGTCGCACTCAAGTTGCTTAGCCGTCCCCGCTTGCGGGGCGCGACGCGCACGTACCGCAACTCGATGAACGTTTGCATGGGGCGAGTTGACCTCACCCGCGGCTCGTATCGAGGTCGACAAACGCACGTGCCCTGTCATCCCGCAATCGGGGACGGCTAAGCGTCGGAAATCGCCCCGCTTCATTCAGCGCTTTGCCAGCGGAAAAGAGCACTACCACTACGGCGAGGATGAACGGGACGACTGAACAGGTGCCGAGTGCGACTGCAGTTCCATGGCGGTCGCGAGGACCCATCCGCCGAGGCCGAGGGAGGAACCGATTTCGAATCCGCGAACGCCGCCGGAGTCGAGGATGCCGATCAGATCATCGACGTCGCGGTAGTGAATCATGTTGGGCCAGCCGTAGTTCTTTTGGGCAGCAAAGAGTGCCGACCAGGTCTGGATGATCGCCCGTGGCGACGTTTCGGTCACGTCGAAAAGGATGTTGCCCGGCAGCACGCATTCGAAATGGTGGGCGACAACCCCGGTGAAGACCACGTCGGTGTATTCGTCGGCCGCGCCGTCGCGGAATTGCGTGTGGAGCACGATCCGGCGGTCCTCGCACTCGACGATGTACGAGTAGACGACGTTGTCGTGTACGGATCGCATGGTACGGTCAAGCGGAAAGTAGGGGGCGAACCTCGTGTTCGCCCTTTCCTTCTCGCCCGGGGAAGACGGGCGAATACGAGATTCGCCCCTACGAATGCGTGGGCTTCGTCTCGAGCTTGTACGTCGGCTGGCCCATGTGGGAGACGTAGTAGAGGCCGCGTTTGGGGTCCCAGGCGACGTTGGTGAACCAGCCGCCGGGCTTGGGGACGTCGAACTTGGGGGGAAGGGATGCGACCTTGGACCAGGACTTTCCGGCGTCCGCGGATTCGAAGATCCCGTCGGCGCCGGCGATGGCCAGATGGCGTGGGTCGGCGGGGTCGAACATCGGGCCGATGCTGCCGGGGCAGGCGTCGCCCGTCTTCGCCCACGCCAGGCCGCGGTCGCGGCTGGTGAGCAATCCGTCGGGGCAGAGCCAGTAGGCCGTCCCGCGCGACACTTTGCAGACACGCCCGTTCGGCTGGGAATCGGCGACCTTCGTCCAAGTTGCTCCGGCGTCGGTCGAGCGTTCGATCCCGTGGCCGGGCCAGGTGCGCACCAGCGTTTTGGCATCGAAGATGCCCAGGCCGCCCACGCGGTCGAACCCGGCGTCCTTGAAGAGCAGTTTCCAGGTCCGCCCCGCATCGTTGCTCAGGTAGACTTCACCCCCCACCTCGTGCCGCTCGCCCAGGATGTTGGCGACGGTTTCGGTCGACCAATCGACGGCGGCGTAGTCCCAGTTTCGGCCGAGGCTCGTCATCGGCTGCCACGTCGCGCCGCCGTCGGGCGTGATCGCGCACGGGCCGTCGAGCATGAAGCACGCAAGCCGCCGGCCCGCGGGGTCGACGTTGAGGGCGAAGCTGGTCTCGCAACGGCCGCCGATCGCGTCGCCGTCGGCGCGGGCGAAGTGGGCGCCCTGATCCGTCGACTTCCAGATCCCCTGCCCGGGGACGACCATGAAGACATCGCCGTTCGTGGCGTCGCACGCGACGCCGGCGGTCTGGTAGGGCCAGGCCAGCGTTTTGCCTGCCGCGGCCAACGCATTCACCACCGGGTCGGAGATATCCACCCATTTGTTGGCCGGCGTCGCCTGCGACCCGGTCGGCGCCGGGCCAGTCGCCGCGGGAGCCAAGGCGGCTGCAACCGCCCCAATGACGATGATCTGCACAATTCGCACTGTGAGCCCTCCTGCGCCGTCCTCAACGCTTTCACGCGTGCCCCGGCCGCCAGTGTATCCAAGCGGACCGATTTCGGTGAATCTTGAACCGGTTGCGACACCGAAGCGGCGTCTCCTGCGGCCTCGCCGAATCCCCGCTTGTCGGTTTCGCACCGGGCGCGCCGCCCGACCGCGCGCCCGGCGCGAAACCGGCAAGCGGTCTTCCGGCAGGGCCGACGCGGCGAACCGCCCGCCGGGGCTGGGCACGAATGGGTCTCGATGAAGCAGGGGCTCGCCTGGGCGTCCGCTGAGCGTCGTGACCCGCATCACTCGAGCACCCCCATCGCCACCAGCGTCGCCTCCTGGCGGACGGTGAGGATCTGGCGGAGGTCCGCCTCGGCTTGGGCGAGGCAGAGCTCCGCCTCGGCCCGGGCCTCGCGGAATTCCTGCAGCTTGTAGTGAATCAGGTCCGCGCGGGCGTCGTGCTTGATCAGGTGGCGGAGCTCGTGCCACCGTTGTTCCAGCGGGGCGTCGGGCTGGCCGTGGAGGGCCACCACCTTGTCGAGCCGCGGCTCGATGATCGCCCACTCGTCGTCGCTGCACCCGAGCACCTCCTGCCAGTTGGCGTCGGTGCTGTGGTCATAATAGCGATCCGGGCCGGGGTCGAATGGCTCGGCCCCGGAGTGCGACGAGGGAATCAGCAGCGCGAGCGCGACGGCGCTCGCGATGAACAGCGTGCGTACCGACATTTCCTTGTTCCCACGATGGGCGTCCATGCCGCAACGACTGGTGCGGCATTGTCAGCCCATACACGGGCAGTCGGCGTCGCGTTGGCGGAGATTGCACTTCGACGGCTTCCGCAATAATCGCGCAAACCAGACGGCCTCCGCGCGGATTCGCGCGGAGGCCGTCGGCGGAGAGACGCGAGGTAGTCATGCCTGCCAAGAGGCTGTTTCCGAACCTATCGGCCCCGCGACGGCCACGGGGTTCTGAAACAGCCTCTAAACTATCGGTTGCCGCCGCCCGCGGGGATGTTCCCGCTGGCGGGCTGGGCTTCCCCTTCGCGGTGCATGCCCATCGCCTGCGCGGTCTGATCGGAGTCCTGCTGGCGTTGCCGAATGCCCTGCTGCTCGTCCTGGGCGAACCGCTTCACCTGCGGGTCCTGTGCGATCTGCGCTTCGGACCCGTAAGCGCTCGCGTCCCGCGCGTTGTCCGCCTGGGCATGGGCGGTGTACTGACGATCGATCTGGTCTTCGGGCAACGCGGCAACGACGTTGACCTCCTGCACGGCGGCCCGACCGAGATCCGCCGGCAGCTTCAGTCCGATCGCCTGGGCGGTCTGCTGCACGTGCTGTTGCGTCTTCTGCAACTGGTCGATCATGCGCTGCGCCAACTGCTTCACCTGCGGGTTGTTGCTCTTCTGCATGACCTCCCTGGCCAGATCGATCTCGGCCCTGTTGTGCAACGCGGCGGTGAGGACGAAGAGCTTGTCGGCCGCCGTCTTGGGGTCCTGCGCCATGTCGTTCAGAAGCTGGTTGACCACGTCATCCGCCGCCTGAGCCCTCTGCTGGTCCGGCGCGTTCGAGCGATTGGCCTGGTTGTCGCCCGCGCCTGGGTTTGAGCGGTCCGGCTGACGCTGTTGGGCAAATGCGCCGGTCCCGATGGCCAATCCCGCGGCGGCAGCCAGCACCCACGAAGTCTTGCGCGCAGTCATGTTACACCTTCCTCACTCGGCCGGCCTTGCAGGGCCGGCGGACGCCCGCGGCGTGCCGCCGCCCGCGTCAGCGCGACGCGGGAAAAGACGACGGCGCTCACACCACGGCGTCGCAACGAGTGGGCGAAGCGTATCCCGCGCGCCCTCGCCCGGGCATCGGACCAACTTCCACAATCCAGTAAGCCTTTCGTCGCACGTGCGACGGAGACTCGGCCGGCGCGCCCGCGCGCGGGCGCGCCGGGCGGTTGAGTTCGACCCCGCATCACGGCTGCGTTCGCCTTGGGCTTCCTCGCCGGATCGCTCGATGGAGGGTGAGCGGGTGGTATTGCAAGGCTCGAGTCACTATGGACAAACATTCACACGCGCCAGTCGCGGTCCTTCCACTCCCGCATCATCGGGTAATGGGTGAGGTCGAACTGGAGCGGCGTGACGGTGATGTACCCATCCCGCAGGGCGGCGACGTCGGTGTCCTGGTCGGTGTCGGCGAGGCGGAAGACGGTGCTGTTCCAGTAATACGGCCGGCCGCGGGGGTCGGTCCGCTCCTCGTAATCGTCCAGCCAGGCGTTGGTGCACTGGCGAACGACCCGCACGCCGGTCGGCGACTCGCCGGGCCGCAGCGGCGGCAGGTTCACGCTCACGACCTGGCCCCCCTTCAGCCCCGCGTCGAGGATCTGGCGAATGACCCGCATCGACATCCTGGCCGTGCGGGCGTAGTCGATCGGGATCTCGCTGCGCAGGTAAAGCGAGAGCGCGATCGCCGGCAGCCCCAGGAAGGCCGCCTCGATCGCGGCGGCGACGGTGCCGCTGTAGATCACGTTGATCCCGACGTTCGCGCCGGAGTTGATGCCGCTGATCACCAGGTCGGGCTTTGCCGGCAGGATCTTGGCGACCGCCAGCTTCACGCAATCCGCCGGCCGCCCGTCGACCGCGACGCCGGTGAACGTCTCCTCCACCGTCACCCGCTGCGTGAGCAGCGGCGTGCTGAGCGTGATCCCGTGACCGGCCGCGCTCTGCACCGTCTCCGGCGCGACGACGTGGACCTCGCCGAGGCCTGTCAGTTCGCGGTAAATCGCCACCAGGCCCGGGGCGCGGATCCCGTCGTCATTGGTCAGCAGGATGAGCATGCAACAGGAGTATACGGCTCCAACCGTGTTGGTGGCGTCCAAGTGTAATTGTTCCGCAGGACGGCCAGCATGTCGCGGCCGTTGGTGTCAGTCATCCGGTCATTC
>DASXMX010000001.1:0-8782 GCA_036495445.1 Tepidisphaeraceae bacterium | reverse complement strand
AGGCAGGGCGAACGATGTAATGGGTACCCGCGAGCCGGGACACTACCTGCGGGAATCGACGTGCGGCGCCGGCGAACTCTCGGCCGAAGCGACGCGCGTCTGACGGTAGGGGCTCGCGGCTGGATAAGGGTGAAGGAAATGGCTGCCTTTGACCGGGTGGAACTGGGGATTGAACTCGACGAGTTCGATCGCATTGTGCCCGATCGCCCGCTTCGGCGGCCGCAGGCGGGCTCGTCCTTGGCCGACAGCCCGGACGTTGAGCCGTCTGGCGCGACCCGTTCGGTGGAGGCGGTCCCGCTTGCGGAGCTTGCCTATCCCCCGGCGGCCCCCACGCCGGCGCTCTGTTGGCAGGGGATTCGGACCACCGCGCCGATCGTGGCGGCCGACCTGCTGGCGCTGGCCGTCAGCGGACTGTTCGCCGCCGCCGCGGTTCACTTCATCTGGCCCCACGCGCCAATTCTGTTGCGGCCGATGGCGGTCGTGGTGGCCTTGCTGCCGCTCGCCTACTGGCTCTGCGGGCTTTATTCCCCGATGGGATCGAGCCCGATCCTCGAGCTCCGGCATCTGATCCAGGTGAACAGCATCGGGTTCATTGCCGCCGCCCTGGGCGGGATGCTCGCGCCGCCGATGCCGTTGTGGTGCCTGGCGGCCTGGGTGGCATCGGTCGGATTGGTCCCGCTGCTGCGGTCGATCGTTCGCCGGCATTGTGCCCGGACCGACTGGTGGGGCCGCCCGACGCTGGTGATCAGCCCCGCCGAGACATCCGACTCGGTGGTGCTGGCGCTGATGCATTCCCCGACCTGCGGGTTCCGGCCCGTCGCCGTGACCGACCCGGCGGGGCCGTGCTGGTCGGCCCTCACGCCTGCCGTTAACGACCCCGACCAACTGGAGAAGGTCGTCCGCGAGCAGGACATCCGGTATGCGGTCGTCCATGTAGCCGATAGCGGTCCTGCCGCCGTGAACGAGATCTTCGCCCGATATTCGTCGCTGATCCCGCATTTGCTCATGCTGACGAATACCCCTGACCTGCCGAGCCTTTGGAACGCGTCGCGAAGCTGCGGGCGGGTGGGCGGCGTGGAGATGTCCAACGCCCGGCTCCTTTCGAGCCTCTGGACCCTCAAGCGGGCGGTCGACATCGTCGTGGCACTCATCGTTTTAGTGACTGGCTTCCCGTTGATGGCCCTGATCGCGGTGGCGGTGAAGCTCACCAGCCCCGGCCCGATCTTCTACGGGCATAAGCGGCTCGGTTTCGGCGGGAAATGGTTCAAAGCCTGGAAATTCCGGACGATGCACGCGAATGGAGACGCCGTCCTTCACGAACATCTTGCGACCAACCCCCACGCCCGCGTCGAATGGGACCGCGACCATAAGTTGAGGAAGGACCCGCGCGTGACCCGTCTCGGCGGCTTGCTCCGCCGCTCCAGCCTCGACGAGCTGCCGCAGGTCTGGAACGTGCTCAAGGGGGAGATGAGCCTGGTCGGCCCGCGGCCGATCGTGGCCAAGGAAGTCGCCAAGTACGGCAACATCTTCGGCAAGTACGCCGCCGTGAAGCCCGGTATTACCGGCATGTGGCAGGTGTCGGGCCGGAACGAAGTCAGCTACGAGGAGCGCGTCAAGCTCGATCGATACTACATCGCCAACTGGTCCCCCTGGCTCGACCTGTACATCCTGGCCAAGACCATCCTCGTCCTGATCCGGCGGGATGGGGCATATTGAGGATGACAAGGTGAGGCAATGACCGTGTGAAGGGGCAAAAAGGGTTCGGGGTTCAGGGTTCAGGCGCGCAAGGAGACGTTGCTTGCCAACCTGAACCCTGAACCCCGAACCCTGAACCCTTTTTGTGACCCATGCATAAAGGTTCGCACAACGTAGTCCGTCACGCGGCGGCGTACCTGCTGGCCCGCGGGGTGCCTGGGATCATCTCGTTCCTGGCGATTCCGCTGTTCACCCGGCTTTTGGACCCGGACGGGTACGGGAACTACACGCTGGTCACCACCACGGCGGGGCTGATCAACGCGCTGGCGTTCCAATGGCTGCGGCTGTCGTTCGTGCGATACCTCCCGGCCGCAAAGGGGGAGCCCCGCAAGCTCAAATCCACTCTGCTGACATGTCAGCTCCTCCTCGTCGCGGTTGGCGCGTTGATCGTCGCGGGCGTCTGGGTCATCCCGGCGGCCCACGCGTGGCGGGCGGTCGCCGGGGTTTGCTGGCTGGTCACGGCCGTACAGCCCACCTTCGAGCTGTTTTGCGAAGAGGCCCGGGCGAGCATCCGGCCCCGCTATTACATGATGCTGCAACTGTCCCGCGCGGTGTTGACCACCGGGCTGGGAGCAGGCCTGATCCTGCTGGGCCTGGGCTGGTGGGGGCCGCTGCTGGGCATGGCCGCGGGCAACTTCCTTCCCGGCCTGTATGCCTTCGGCCGCGGCTGGCGCGGCACGCGGCTGAGCATCGACTTGCCGACCCTCGCGATGGTTTGCCGGTACGGGATTCCGCTCTCTTTGACCGTCGCGTTGGCGATCGTGATCAGCAGTTCCGACCGATACCTCATCGCCGGCTTCCTGGGCACCGGCCCGGCCGGCATCTACGCCGCCGCGGTCGACTTCACCAGCCAGACGCTCACGCTGCTGATGATGTCGATCTCGCTGGCGATCCTGCCGCTGGCGATCCGCGCCTACGAGCACCAGGGCCCCGAAGCCGCCCGCGCCCAGATGCGGCACAACGCCTCGCTCCTGCTGGCGGTCGGGGTGCCGGCAGTCGTCGGGCTGGCGCTGCTGGCCGGCAACATCAGCCATTGCTTCCTCGGCAAGGAGTTCCGCGCGGAAGCCGCACGGATCATCCCGATCATCGCGCTGGGCACGTTCCTGGCCGGGTACAAGGCATATCACCTTGACTCGGCGTTCCAGTTCGCTCACCGGACGATCCACCAGGTCTGGATCGTGCTGATCGCCGCGGCCATCAACGTCGTGTTGAACCTGGTGATGATCCGGCCGTTCGGCGTGATCGGGGCGGCGGGGGCGTCGGTGATCGCGTACCTGATCTCGATGGTGCTGACCGCGGCGTACGGGCGACGCCACTTCGCGCTGCCGTTCCCGATGAAGGACTTCGCCCGCATCCTCGCCGGCAGCGCCGCGATGGCGGCCGTGCTGCTGGCCCTCCGCGGCCAGCGCGGGGCGGTCGCCCTGGCGGCGCAGGTCATCCTGGGCGGCGGTGTCTATGCCGCGGTGATGGCCTGCCTCAACTTCCATGATGCGCGAACGTTCGTTAGCCGAAGATTGGGATGGCAGGGACGCGGCGCGACGCCAGCCACTGGCGTCGTCGAGGGCGTCACCGCGACGGCATCGTGAACACGTGGCCGGGCATTGAGATAAACAGATCGTCTGGCGACCCCTTGCTCCGCGATTTGTTCACCTAGCGGCACTAACCGCCACCGATGCGGCGGGCATTCGGGCGACAGAATCCTATGGGCTGCATCTGCATGTATACTCCGTCCGCCAGCGGCGGGCACGCGCTGTACACGCGGGAGCTGATGACCGCGCTGGCCCGCCACGCCGACGCCGACCGGCGGTTCGAGCTGGTCACCAGCGACGACCTGGCCGACGAATTCAGGACTGATGCCTACCCCATCCACGCGATCCTTCCGCGGCTGCGGCACCGCAAGCAGTTCCGCACGCCGATCGGCTGGGCCGTCAGCCGCGCCCTCCACTACCCGCGCCGCGAGCGGACGCTGCTCAATTGGTTGAAGACCCGGCCCGACGTCACTGGCGTCCACTTCCAGGAATACAAGCCCTGGCTGGCCCGCCGGCTCTTCGGCGCGCTCAAGGCTTCGGGCCGGCGGATTTATTACACCGTCCACAACCTTCGTCCCCACGATTACCCGCCCGGCGTGCCCAAACGGTTGATGGATCACTGGAACCACCAGTCATGGCGGATGTGCGACGGGCTGTTCGTCCACACCGAGCGGCTCGCGGGCGAACTGGCCGAACTGCTCGGCAAATCTCACCCGCCGATCCACGTCTCCCCGCACGGGACATGGACGGTCGACCGGCCCGTCGAGGTGCCGACGGTGGAAGAGCGGCTGCGGTGGAAGCGGTTGCTGTTCTTCGGCACCATCCGCCGCAACAAGGGCCTCGATCTGCTGCTGCAGGCGGCCGAGGAATTGCCCGGCTACAGCATCACCGTCGCCGGGGAGACGGGCGACTACGACTACTACAACGGCGTGATCACGCCGCAGGTGCAGCGGCTGCGGGACCGCGGGATGGCGGTGGACGTGCGGCTGCGGTTCACGCCCGAGGCCGAGGTCGGCCCGCTCCTCGCCGCCCACAGCGCGATCGTGCTGCCCTACACGCGAAAGTTCATGGCCCAGAGCGGCGTGGTCTTCCTGGCGCTGGCGCACGAGATGCCGGTGGTCGCCAGCGAAGTCGGCGGGCTGCGCGACTTGTTTGGGGAATTCGAGATCGGCACGACGTTCGACGACCTGACGCCGCACGGGCTGGCGTCGGCGGTGAGGCGGCTGTTTGACCACGTCCCACACGGGGACCTCGCGGCCCAGATCCGCGCCGCCCGGCGGCGCTACTCCTGGTCCGCCGCCGCCGAGGCCACCCTCGCCGGGTACGGGATGGCCCCCGCCCCGGTGCTGGCCGGAGTGGAACGATGAGCGCGCGCGGTTCATCCCGCGACCTGCCCTCATTTCCCTCCCCCGGTACTCCGGGGGAGGGAGGGGGTTCGCGCCAGTACACTTCTCGACGGAACCCCCTCCCCAACCCTCCCCCGGAATACCGGGGGAGGGAGAGAATGCCCGCCGGGCTTCATTCACGCGAGCGGTGGCACGTCGCCGCGGCGTTCGCCCTGGGGTTTCTCGCGTTCCTGCCGTATCCCGCAATCCCCGCGGGAAACAACTCGGCGATCCAGTTCGGCACGCTGCTCACCTTGCTGTTGCTCGTGCCGGTCGCGCTGACGCCGTGGAAGGGCAAGCCGTTTTACGTGGCCCTGGTGCTCCTCGTTCCGCTGGCCGTGTCCGCGGCCAAGGTGGCCGTCACCGGCCAGGCGGGGCTGGACGTTTCGCTCAAGACGCTGCTGATGTGGGCGCTGCCGCTGTTGACGCTCCTGCCGGCCCAGCTCTACGCGCCGCGATACCTGATGCCGATCCTGACCGGCATCGCTCTCGCCGCCCTCCTGCACGTGGCGGTGGGGTGCTGGCAGGAGTACGTCTTCCTCAACGGGGGCGAGCTGCCGCTGCTGTCGCTTTACGTTAACCCGTCGTTCCTCAGCGTCGAAATGCAGGCCCGCGACATGGTCCGCTACGAACAGCGGCCCTTCGGGCTCTTTCCCGAGCCGTCGGCGATGAGCAGCTCACTGGCGCCTTGGGTGCTGCTCTGGACGGCCGAGCTGTGCGGATTGATCCGCTTCCCGGCCCGGCCGGCGCGGTGGCAGCGGTGGCTGTTCACTACCGCGACCGTCGGCTCGCTGCTGCTGATCATCTCCTCCCGCTCGGGCCACGCGATGATCACGCTGGCGGTCGTGGTCCTCTTCGGGGCGCTGTGGCTGAAGAAGGCCCGCGCGACGCCGCGGAACTTTCTGGCGACGCTGGCCGTGTTCGGCGTCGTCCTGCCGCTGGCGATCGGGCTGACGGTGCTGGCCCTGGGCGACCGTGTTGCCGGGGCGACCGGCACCAACGAATCGTGGGTGGACCGGTCCTACTCTCTGGTCGTCGGGCTGCGGATGTGGCTCGGGACCGACCTGCCGACGGTCATCTTCGGCATGGGCATCGGGCAATCCGGGCCGGCGATCAGCGCCCGCGCGGGCCTTGAGGCCGTCTGGAGTGTCCTGCTCGGCTACCTCTACGAATCGGGCGTGATCGGCGGCATCGCCCTGGCGTGGGTCGGCGCCTCGGTCTGGCGCGCCTGGCGGGCGAGCCGGATGAGCCTCGTCTTCGCCGCGATCTTCGTCGTCTGGCTCGTCGGCGTCACCGTCACGACCAGCTACAACCAGTTGCTGCCAATCTGGCTGGCGCTGGGCCTGTTCACCGTCTGGCCCGCCGTGTTTCCCGCCGTCGACGCCGGTCAGCCCCGAGCGCGCGCCACGCCGCCCGCGGACGAATCGGCCCCTTCATCTCCGAATTCTGGTCCCGATCGCCGGGACGGCGTCAACGGACTGACGCTCACGCCCTGGGGGCGGGGCTTGCGATAACTCCTCACCCCTTCGTCGCCAGCAGCACCGTTCCCGCGGCGTAGCGGGCGAAGGCGGTGGCGGCGGCTTTGGCGCCGGGGAGAGGCTTGAGCTTCGCCAGTCGCGGCAGGCGGTACGCCAGCCAATGCGGTTCGATGAACCGCACCTGGGTGAAGACGGGCTGGAAGATCTCGCGCACCTGCCGAATGCTGCGGTAACAGGTGTGGGTGTCGAGAAACCAGAACGCCTTGTCGATGCCGGCCTCGCCTTCGCCCCAGTTCACCCGCGCCGCCCGGCGGAGCACTTTGCGCGCGACCCTGTAATAGCCCCGGCGGAGCCGCCCCTTGGGAAAGTGGTGGATCAGCGGCACCGCGAGGTGCCCCTCCCGGATGACCTGCCGGGTGGGGAAGAGGCTGACGAGACGGCCGCCGGGCCGCATGACGCGATGCAGTTCCCGCGCGGTAAACGCCAGGTCGTGAATGTGCTCGAACACCTGGTTGGCGACGATCAGGTCGAAGAACCCGTCTTCGAACGGCAGCCGGCCCTCGATGATCTGCCGAACGTACTGCGTCTGCGGATCGAACTGCCTGACCAGCGCCAGGTCCTCCGGCCGGGCGCCGTCGTAATAGGTCTCGGCGCCGTAGGCGTCGATCCCTTCCGCCCGGGCGGAAAACACCAGCGCCCCGTCCCCGCACCCGTAATCCATCGCGCGGAACCCCGGGCCAGTCCCCCGGCGCATCCATTCGAGCAAATACCGATTGTTCGGCCGAAGCCCCGGCAATTGGGCCCGATCTGTCTCTTCAACCCCAGCAGGCATTTGATCCTCCCAGCCGACCAGCATGCTGATGGACGATCGATAAGTCAAAGCGAACGACGACAACGCGAAGGCGGGAAGGCAGCAAGGCTGCCCTGCGCGATTGTGCCCCTCGTGCATGACGAGCGCCGCACAAGCCGGGGCAGAGCGCGGCGGCCGCCGTTCGACGAAAAGCCCGCGTTCCTGCGCCGCCCCGGGTCCGGTAGATCCGCTCTAGAACATCGGTTCGGGCCTGCGCGGGATCGGGTCGGGCTCAACGCCCGACTCGCGGGTCGCGGCGATCACCGCGCCGTTGAGCCAGTGGACGACCGGCGCCATCGCTTCGAACCGGCGCACGATTTCCTTGCGGAACGTGGGCCGGCAGGCGGCGTCGGCGGGCAGCGACGCGTCGAAGTACCACTGTCGCATCCGCAAATACTCCACCGCCGGGTGATCCACGGGGAAGCCCTCTGGCGCGCGCGACAGTTTCTCTCCCAGCAGCGGCCCGACCGCCTTCACGAGCGACTTGCCCTCGACCAATTCGCGCCATCCGTCCGGATCCGCGGCGATCGCGCCGCGCACCGCCGCCAGCTCCTCCGGCCCGGGCATGTACATCCCCCCGGCGATCTCGCACCCGTCCGGCGACACGTGGAAATAAAACCCCGCGCACGAATTCTTCCCCAGCCCCCGCCGCGGGAACATCGCCGCCATGTGCGTCTTGTAAGGCGTCTTGTCCTTGCTGAACCGCGTATCGCGATAGATGCGGTAAACCGCCCGCTTGGGCTCGATCACGTGGTCCGCCGCGAACTTGCGGACGTCGTCGCAGAGCAACTCTACCAGCTCCAACATCGGCCCCATGCACTGCGCCTGGAACCTGTCCTTCCGCGGCTGGAACCACTCGCGATTGTTGTTCTTCTGCAATTGCCTCAGGAACGTGATCGCCTCGCGCGGAAAGCCGGGGAATGCGTTGGGCATGGCGGGGGACTTTAGCGCTCGGGCATCGCACGAGTCGAATCCGCGAAGGGCCAAGCGGCGATCGGGCCATATTTCATCGGACGCGCTTGTTTCGAGTACGTTGCGCGATTGGGGACTCGCTGCGTTCCTCATCGATGTTGTCCTTCGACTGTTCCCCGCCCGGGTCGCGCGTTTAGCTGTTTCTATTCCATCTGGTCCTCCTGATCGTCCTCATCCTGACCGTCGTCCTCTTGCTCCACGGTCTGTTCGGGCGTGTAGCGGCGGAAGAACTCAGCGATCTGTGCTTTGTCCTTGCAGTCACCTGCCGCGACAGCGAGCGTCAGCGCCTCGAGTTCGTTCTCATCGATTGCGTCGGTGTCGGCGCCGTTCAATTCGAGAAAGACGAGGGCGGCAGCGGCCCCCACTCGCTTGTTGCCGTCCACGAATCCGTGGTTGCTCACAAGGTGGAAGAGGTACGCCGCCGCCATCTCGGCCACGTCCTTGTGGTAGTAAACCCCGTAGCCGCCGGCCTGGGGCTGAGCGATCGCGGACTCGATCAGGTCGATGTCGCGGATACCCGGGTCCCCGCCGAAGCGATCGATCTGACGCGCGTGCAGCCGGCGTACGTGGTCAAGCGTAAGAAAGACTGGTCCCTGCATCGCCGCCTCACTCTGCCAGCCGCTTGAACATCTTGCTGAAGCGACGCTCGACCTTGTCGGCGGCCTTGCCGAACCGCTTCTCGATTTCCTCCTCGCTCATCGGCTCGATGACGATCCGCCGGCCTTCGACGCCGAGCTTGAGCGGCGTCTGCTCGTCGATCTCGACAAGATCGAGGATCGCGCGATCGATAATCAACGCAGAAGAATTGCCCAC